>CABRKI010000046.1 GCA_902471455.1 uncultured Porphyromonadaceae bacterium
TTGGCTTATCTGCTGATTTTTATTTAAGATTGATTGCGTTCTCGAACTATCCTGGCGCACGTTTACTCTGAACCTTTCTCTGAATCATTCTCTGGACCTTTCTCTGAACCTTGGTGCGTTTTCGGTTTCTTTTGTTCAGTTCCTTTTTGAGTTCTGTTCGGTTCTGCATCGCCCCTTACAGACATGAAAATCTCTCGATAAATAGTAGCTGTAACTCCACCCTGCTCAACCTTAAATTCCGGCCGTTTAAGATTCGCCTTATCAAAAGCCTTCATTATCTTTTCATAGCCACGACCCCATGCCTCGATGAATCCGGCGCGATAGAAAACCTGTGCCATCTTTGGATTTCGGGGTTTGGAGGTATGTTTGCTCATAAGAGTTTCCACGGTATAATCTTCAGGCAACACACCTTCGTTCCATAAACGGATATGGTCATCATATATACTCATCTGATTCCATGTGCCGAATTGCAATTTATGGACAATGCTGTTGAAGATTATTTCGCGGAGGGCATCTTCAGGGATTTCATAGACGATAAAACCTACTAAGAGTTATAGCTTGTAGGTCAGCATCAAATGAAACCCCAGTTGTTTGCTGCGGACAATCGGACTGCTTATAATGGTATTGTCCATGCGTATTGACATATCGGTATATTCCGTTCTTCTCGAATAAAAATCAATTCCGCCGGTCAGAAAAAGACGCTTCCACAAACGATAATTTACAGATGCTTCAAGATGATTGAACGATGAATGGGAGGCGTCACCCTGAACATCCACCGGCTTTCCTTCGGGGGTCAACGACCAGTCGTAGTTCGCATCATAACCACTCCATGTGTATATTTTGTAAAACTGGTTTGCAATCCTGAAAGATATTATGTCATCCGATAATGCCCAATTCAAGCCGGCCTTGACCGAAAATCCTGATCCCCAGTTGTAATTACGATGATAATCCCGGTAGAAGTCTGTCAGCACTCCGGCAAGTATGACACCATTGAGATGTAGATACCCGTCAAATGACATTAGCTTTGTTGGTACATAACTGAACATGGCACCGCCTCCAATAGAAGCCGGGGACCCCATTTTATAGGGTACAGAACATGGGAAATAGGCGGCATTCCTTTCGGGTCGTATCGTATCAGAGTCGAAAAAATCAAAATGCTGATATAGACCTACATTCAAATCCAGCTTCTTTTTTTCGACAATTTCTTTAGAAAGAAGTCGGCCGATGATCTCAACTCTGCTTAGTAGCGGCTGCGATTTTATGCCTTGCAGTTCCATCCGGAAAGAGAAGTAATCGTATGGTGCTTTTGTAGATTCCGCAAATCTGTCGCCGTACTCAATATTGATTTCGGCGACTGCTCCGGCCCGGCTACCCTCGTCGTTTTCAATAAGTGACAGGTATCTGCCACCTAATGACAACTCAACACTGATTGGCGGTATCCCGAATCGGCGTCCGGATGTGGCACGTTTCTTCCATGCCGCTCCGGTGACAATTCGGTTGATTCCCTTCATGGGATCAACAAGGAACGCCGCCAACTCGCGGCCAAAACGCTCGCCTCCGCTACTGCGGTCATCAAGGATAAGATCGGATGTGCGGTAAAGCACTTCTCCAAGTGCAGCACCTCCTATCGGAGTGGCTATAATGTCATTGGTAGAGGGATATTCCTTTTCCATGAACATCTCCCACATAGCGCTGCCTCCTATCGCAAACAATTCGGATTGCCAGAAATTGAAACCGTTACTTCGCCCGGCATTGAAAAATATAGAGCCATTGTAAGGATGGTCAAACATATTGGTGTGAAGATGGTCATCATCCCACTCAAAACCATGCTTGAAATTCTCCTTGATGGTATTCCATGAGATATAGGCATAATGACCTTTAAGGACATATCTGTCGAAAGCCCAAAGACCGATGTTGAACCCCACAGTCTCGGCTCCCGCTCGCCAAAATGCTTTATGTTCGTGGAGACTAACATCAGCGCTGTCAGGCAGAACTGGAGTTGCAACTATGTGTCGATAAGGGATAGATTCATTTTTGCTGTTCGGGGCTTGTATGGCTGGAACATTACTTTGGCAGCAAAAATCCAAGCTATCACTATTTACAGAAGATTGAGAGTGACCTCCAAACACTGTCTGTAGCAAAAATAAGATTGAAAATATATACCTAATCTTTCTCATACTTATTTTTCCGGGAACGGACCTGTTATTTTAAGAGCTTGTCTTTAAACAAGCTCTTAATCATATTATAATGTTTGTTTAGTCAGAAGACATCATTTTACGAGAAAACCCCTACTCTCAAATGTTAATTAATTTTAATCATCAGCCAACAGGTAATAATTCTTGCAAAGTTAGGAACCGCGAATGGATTTGGTCTTAACAAATGTATAGACTATTAAGAACAATCTATGATGAGAATGTATATTCGGCTGTGATACTGAGAATTAGCTTTCTTGCTATCACTCAAGAATTTTGAAAAGTTAAGCCATAATCACTCTCATGTTGAGAGTTTTAGTTAACTTTGCAATCACTTATGGCACAATTCAACTCATACATCGACTTTTTAGACCTCACGGCAGCCACTGATTTTTGTCGCGAGAATGGAACCCTGTGCCATCATAAGAAGGAAGAGCGTTTTGTCCAGCAAGGAACAATCGCCCGTTATGCAGCCCTTGTTGTGTCCGGCTATTTCAAAGTAGTTACCCTAAATACTTCGGGAGATGAAGCAGTGGTAAATTTTGCCTTTCCGGGTCAGTTCATTACCGATTTTCATTCATCATTACACGGCGAACCCTCCCAGATGTCAATCATCGCAGGCACTGATTGCGAGATACTACGAGTGCCGTTAAAGACATTCAAGGAATTTCTTTCCCCTTCTCTGCTTGACGAATACAAATCGCTGTTTAATATGGTACTCATGCGGTTGCTTAATCTCTATCGCAAGTCGCCGCGTCAGCGTTATGTGGAATTGTGTGAACAATATCCCCAAATCGTCAATACCGTTACTTTGAAAGACCTGTCATCTTTTCTATTGATTACACCTAATCATCTCAGCCGCATCAGACGGGAGCTGGCAAAAAATCCAGATACGAATATCGGAAAATAAGGCGGTCTATACATTTGTTAAGACCGAACTTGTTTTTTATGCCGAACTTTGCCAAAATTTTATGGCAAGAAATATGCAAAACCGGTTAATCACATTCCTCCTTCTGTGTTTTACAGTAAGCACAGTTATCGCGCAGGAAAATGCGCAAATCAAAGTGGAGTACACCGAACGTTACAAAAACTGGACAGGTGCCAATAAGAAAGAAAAGATGATATTGTTGGCTAACGGTGATATTTCACATTATTATAATCCGATGACTCTCGTTGTAGATTCAATGCTTTCAACCCCACAAGGAACTGTTCAGTTCAACAGTATGGTTGAAGCAGCAAATGCAGCAGGACAGAGACCGTCTTTGCTCCCTGGTTCAAGAACATACGTTGTAAAAAATTTTGGTGAAAGAAAAACAACGTATTATGGAGAAGCCGCCGGAGAACTCGGTCACTACGAAGAAAACATGGACGAACAAAACTGGGAACCCTCCGATTCTACACTAAATATCCTCGGCTACGAATGTATCATGGCAGAAACCTACTATCATGGACGACACTGGAAAGTGTGGTTCACTCCGGAGATACCGATTCATGACGGTCCATGGAAATTGTGCGGATTGCCTGGTCTAATCCTTAAAGCTGATGCAGATGAAGGGAAATATCGCTTTGAGGGAACTGGAATTGAAGCTTCTAATAAACCTTTTCCGGAGAAAATGTATGGACACGAACTTTCAAATAGAGTGAAACGTAAGGATATGCTGAAATTGCAATGGACGTTCTATAACAATTCCGGAGCGCAGATGAACGCAGAATTTGGCACCTCAATGCAAGAAGTCAAACTCCCGGAAGGCTTTGATTTGATTGAAACTGATTATAAATAATGAACTGTAATAGCTAATATGTCATGGATAATTGTATCAATGAATTTTTCATACCAGACAACGAGGTCAGTCCCGGAGGAGCTTGATTACAGACGCATTGATGAATATATCCGCTCGGTGCAGGCGTTTTCGCGTTCATCCTTTTCAGGCAGAACTTTCTATATGTATCGCCAAATCCGATGTTCCTGTGCGGGCTGTCGCCGGAGCGAGTGAAGGAATTGGGGTACCGCTTTTATCCTTTTGTTCCGGAAGATGAACAGCCGTTGCTGCTTACGCTCAACAAAGGCGGGTTCTCCTTTTACAATGATATTCCTGTTCCATTAGTGCAAGGACTGGTATATTTCTTATGATGTGTGCAACATTTAGGAGGCCATAGTGGCGACTAATAACAAGCTAATCTAAGAATCAAGATATAATTAAGAATAGTCAAAAATACAGAATCATAATATACCCGTTATTTCATGAAAATTATTGCGTTGATATGTTTATATATCCAGTTTGCAGGCTTTGTCCCTTGTAGTGCAACAACAAAATATGAAGACAAAAAATCAGCAGAAAGCAACTCAGCTCCAAAAACAACTTTTGTGAAAAATACTGAAATTATCGACTTGATAAAATCATTATATGACCAAGTGGTGTTTGCAGTAGCCGAAGATGGCGACGAAATCTGTAATCCTAAAAAGTATTTTACAGAGAATGCTCTCAAAAAACTCCGTGAAAAATATGAATTTGATTGTGTCGAGGAACCTTGTTATGCTTACTATGCACTACGGACGGAAAACCAGGATTCTAATCCTAATTCAGATGGAGTATCTGAGATTCAAAGTATTGACTTGTGTGAAGACGGGTGGTATATTATCTCTTATTTGGATATGGGGTGGCCCGGGAAAACACGTATCAAAGTTATAAACGGGAAGATTGATGACTATGTACAAATAGTACGATAGCCTACATCTTTTCTGATTGTTATGCCATACCCAAAAGTATTGGTGAAGAAATAACATACAAGAATATCCAACGAATTTTGAAATCTTTAATTATGGATGGATTCGTTATTTCAATTGGAATAACAAACTAAGTCCGTTACCAACTGTTCAAGAACTAAACAATCATAATTCCGTTTTACAATATTCCGGCGTTCAAACCAGCAAACTGTTTCAAAGAAGAAGTCGCTAAATAAAAATGGATAACGAATATAATGAATATGGCGAAAATTCCGTTGATTATATGATGGTTGAATACGACTATCATGTCAATACCGGAGATTTGCCTGAGTTTTTCGATGAATCATCGGTTGAAGACTTCATCGCCAACCTTAACGACTGGGACTGAAACATGGGATTGCTCAACCGCATAAAGAGAACAAATGTAATTCGTAATGTCTGGACTCAAATAGCCCGGATAACTGTGATTTGCGGACTCCTTGTAGCGACAGCGGCAGCCATAACCTGCAATCAGGGAGACCATTGCAGTCTCGCATTTGTCAGCGTTGCTGCCATCTTTGTAGTTGCCGTTGTTTTTATCGCTTGGTCGGCATGGTTTACCTATGTCGTTTGGGCAAAACGTCATCTTTCTCCAATGCACTCCAAGGGATACAAAATGCTCGATTCCATTAATTTTTGTCTTTTCTTATACTGGATTGTCGCATCGATTTTCAAAATTGCGATTGGTGCATGGGTTGTCCCTATTGTGGCGTTGATTTGGATGGCATCCATTTATATAGCCTTAAAATACAAGACAGACGAGGCAAAGACAATCTAATACCATCATAAAGCATGACACATAAAGAGATAAGAGAGCAATCACAGAGACTTCACCATATTCTTATCCCGAACTCGTGTTATAAAATCCTGTACATTCGTCTGGTTGCCGAATAAAAATCGCGATTAGTCTGGAAATTGAATTGGTTATTCAAATAGAAACTGACAGTCGGGGATTGTTGAGGGCATCTACAGTAATGAACTGACATCCGGCCTGTCGATACAGAGAAAATGTACCAGCGACAAACTCAAGGATAAACATTCCTATGCCATTGTTCTGAAAATCTACTGATGTACCTAAATGACCTATATTGATGGCAGGGAATGAAGATTGCCTTTTGAAAAAATCAACAATAGAGGAACCTTCTTCCAATCTGAGATCCTCAAAGAAGTCCGTTTTCTCATCCTCCGAGTTAATCATAATGGCATCGTTCATTAGAGTGAACGCCGCCAATATACCGTTTGATTCAGTAAACGCGCAATATGCGGAGAGATATTTACGCTCTACACACTCTTTGACCTCGTATCTGAAGAAGTCATCGAGTTCCTTGACTCCACATGAAAACGCAGACATAATATCATAGTCTGCGTCCGTCATAAGTTTTATTTGGAGGTCAGTATCCAAGTATTGGTTTTTTGCCACCACAATTGGCCGTTATGCGTTTGGTAATTGCTTCTGTCCGAGCCTTGCGCTCTTCAATGTGATGTCGTTCTTCCGCGCTAAATTCCCCTCGGAGATGTTGCTCCAAGTTATGACGGAAGCGAGCGACATCCTCTCGATCCATCGGGGGATTTGGTATTGAACGTATCATTCTTCAATTATTTTATTTACAAAAATAATAAACAATTTTGTATTCTACAAAATTTTAACACTCCATTTCATCGAAAAGTTTTATTTACTGCCATTTATCTCATCAGGCAACACGTTCAGTTGCTTATCAACCCTATATTGAGGCTGATTGAAAACGGCGTAGAGGAGCATGAACAAGTCACATATTTCAAGCATGGAATAGTGTTCTACCGCACTTCTCCGACTTAATGAATCCCGGTGGCATAAATATTTACAAGCGCTTCTCTTTTTCTTCTTTTTCCCTGTTTTTACGCAGGTAAAAGTTCTTCATGGCTGGTGTGAATGATAGGAAAACCAACACCGCCATGATTGTCAGATACGTGTAAAGACAGTTCCTTAATATCCGCATGTTGTCGGTGCCGAAAGTCATTGCGTCGGACGATGTGCCGGGCGAAAGGAAATCATCTATATTGATGGCTGCCAGACTGCTTTTCCATTCTATTTTGCCGTCAACGAGATAAACCACCGCCGGATTTCCTCTTACCACCTCTTTTATTTGCGTATCATCGGCTGTGAAGATAGGATAACTCGCCATCGAAAGGTCTTCCCATTCATCTATTTCATCAGGAGTGCCGGAAACGACCGCCGCCATGAAAACATTGTTTTTTATCGACCATTCATATAGCGAATTCAGCTTCCACGTGGTTGCCGGGGAAACCTCTTTGAGATTAGGCATCATTACTAGCAGTTCCATCCCCTTTTCGTCGATGGCTTCTTCCGTCACATCTTCCTCTCCTGTCTTGTCCCAGATTCTAAGACTCTTGCCGTTTTCCGCCGTCGAGGCCTTCGGTTGTTGGTGCGGCAATTCTTTACGGTCAACGAACTCCCAACCTTCGGATTCTTCGGGAAGCACGTCCGTATCACGGAATTCTTTTCTTATTCCATCTTTTTCATATATAAATATGAATTGAGGCTCTTCCGCGGTAGCCTGATTCTCGAAGTCGATTATTGGCTCACCTTGCTTATACGGCCTGAAATCGATTAACGGCTGTGAAATATAACCAAACAATTCAATTACAACAATAAAAATTGAAGTTGCCACGAACGCAATCCATTGCAGCGCAGGCGTCACGAGCCAGTGGCATTTCTTGTTATAAACCACAAGCCATGCGATAGCGGCGGTAAGCGCGACGTTTTTCCAAAATGTAGCCCAATTCGAAATTACGAGGGCATCCCCGAAGCACCCGCAGTCATCTACAGGATCACTTACGGCAATCCACAACGTCAGCGGAAGCATGAACGCCATGATTATCGCCGCTATTATAGCGGTGGATCTCCTGAAACATCCCGTCAGTATAAACACCCCGACAAGGAATTCGGCGGCACATAGTGCGAAAACACCGACCAGTTCGAGGTTGGGCCAGATATCTAAAGACATTGACGCCAGATAGGCGTCAACCTTATAAAGAGTGCCGTATGGGTCGATGGCTTTGGCAAATCCTGAGAACATGAACACCGAACCTGCCACAAGCCTGATAATCCATGTGATTATCTCGATGCTTTTTCGGGATTTAATCGCCATAAGTGAGTTTTATTAAGGCGAAAAGGGAATAATTGATCATATCCATATAATTGGCGTCAACTCCTTCGCTTATGATTGTTTTCCCTCCGTGGCTTTCGATTTCACGGGTGCGCAAAAGCTTTTGAAGGATAATATCTGTGAAACTCGACACCCTCATGTGTCGCCATGCCTCGTCATAATCATGGTTTTTATTAAGCATGAGAGATGTGGCGGAAGCAATCTCTTCGTCATAGAGTTTAGTGGCCTCCTCCTTGTCGATTGCCTCTCCAGGACCGAGACGAAGCTGGATAAGGGCTATGGCACAATAGTTTACAATGCCGATGAATTCCGGTTCGATACCTTCATTTACTGCGGCTTCACCTTTTTCTTCAAGGGAGCGTATCCTGCGCGCCTTTATATAAATCTGGTCGGTAAGGCTCGACGGACGCATAACTCGCCAAGACGTGCCGTAATCCGATAATTTTTTTACGAAAATATCCCTGCATTTTGTTGTCATTTCAGCAAACTCCTTTGCAGTGTCGGGGGTATGTTTTGTATTGTCCATTGGGTATTTCTCTTAATTTTTTGCAAATTTAATCATTTCGCAGAAATTTATTCCCTTTTCTAAAGGCGTATCACGCTTTAAATTCTTAAATTTGCAACCGCTGATTATTTTTTGAAACAAAGCGACATCATAATATGAGAACTTTCTTGCCCGAATGGGCTCCCCAGGAGGCTGTGCTAATGGCGCTCCCTAATGAAAATACCGATTGGAACTATATCATCGATGAGGCTCGACTACAATATGAAAGGATAATCAAAGCCTTTACCGATGAAAATGTACATGTGGTCTTGATATGCGATGACCCCGACTATGCGCGCTCACTTCTCGGAAAATGCCGCCAAGACAAGATTACCGTCATATCCCTTGAATACAACGATACCTGGACGAGAGATTATGGTCCCATTACAGTAATGAAAGACGACCGTATTCGTGCCCTTGATTTCGGATTCAACGGATGGGGACTTAAATTCGCCTCGGATAAAGACAACCTCGTCAACCTGAGGCTTTCGGACAAACATGTATTTTCACCCGACGTTTATCGCAATGAACGCGCATTTGTGCTTGAGGGTGGTTCGGTTGAAACTGACGGTGAAGGCACTCTGCTCACAACCACGAGGTGTCTTTGCTCCCCCAACAGAAACGGAGGCCTCTCCAAGAAAGAGGTGGAAACAAAGCTTCAGAATCTTCTTGGGGTGAATCATGTTCTTTTTCTCGATTACGGTGCTCTTGAAGGAGACGATACAGATTCCCACATCGACACGCTTGCAAGGCTCGCTCCCGACAATTCCATCATCTTTACAGGCTGCAGAAATGTCGATGATCCCCAATTTGAGGAACTCCTTAAAATGAGGGCTCAACTCACCATGTTCAGAAATGCGGAGGGAAATCCGTTTAACCTGATAGAACTACCTCTTCCGGATGCAATCTTCGATGAAGAGGGCAACCGTCTTCCGGCCACTTATGCAAACTATCTCGTTACTGACAATGTGATTTTCATGCCCATATACGGACAACCCGAAAATGACCGTCTTGCAATGCAGACTGTAAAGATAGCTTATCATTCGCATAAGGTGGTAGGCATAGATTGTAACACTCTTATCAAGCAACACGGCTCACTGCATTGCGCCACTATGCAGATTCCGAAAAATCTTTTTAATCCTGTAATATATGATAGATAATTATAATAACGACCGGACGGACAACGTTGCGCCCGGATTATATCGCCCTATAAAAGCCGATTCCATAAAGGTCGGGGTCGTGCAACATTCTTTTTCTTCCGACGTGGCTTACAACCGACAGCGTAATCTCGCTGCCATCGAAAACCTTGCTGAAGACGGGGCGAAGCTGATTGTTTTGTCGGAGCTTCACGATTCGCTCTATTTCTGCCAGTGTGAAGACGTTGACAATTTCAGATATGCAGTTAAGATTGAAGACGTTGAATCGGTTTATGCCGAAGCTGCCAGAGAAAACAACGTCGTGTTGGTTACAAGCGTTTTCGAACGTCGCGCCCCCGGACTTTATCACAACACCGCCGTGGTGTTTGACGTCGATGGCTCGATTGCGGGGAAATACCGTAAAATGCATATTCCGGACGACCCCGGGTTTTATGAAAAGTTCTATTTCACACCCGGCGACCTTGGATTCAATCCTATAAAGACCTCTTTAGGGAAGCTTGGAGTGCTTGTGTGCTGGGACCAATGGTATCCGGAGGCTGCGAGGATTATGGCCATGAAAGGGGCGGAGATGCTAATCTACCCTACCGCCATCGGCTGGAATCCGGATGACACTCAGGACGAGAAAGACCGCCAGCGTGAAGCCTGGATTACGATTCAGCGTTCCCATGCCGTGGCCAACGGAATTCCCGTCATCAGTGTCAACCGTTGCGGATTTGAGGAAGACCCTTCCGGCCAGACTTCCGGAATAGATTTCTGGGGTTCGAGTTTTGTAGCCGGTCCGCAAGGTGAAATACTTGCCATGGCCCCCGACAACAGTCCGGAGGAATTCATCGTTGAAATCGATAAAAAACGTACGGAAGACGTGCGACATTGGTGGCCGTTCCTACGCGACCGCAGAATCGACTTCTATGATGGTTTGACCTCAAGATTCCTCGACTGAACTAAATTTATTTTTCAGGCAACTTCTTGGCGCGGGCAGGATTGGCGGGAAACCACCCTTTTCTGACCCGCTCCACTTGTTCTTTCACCTCCTTGATGCTCCAGAAGCAACTGAAAGCGGTGACTCCCAAAAGTGCTGAAGCCGTCAGCCCTTCCACGGCAAGCGACGCAGCCAGGAAAACAATTCCGGCAACTAAAAACCACCATTTCACCTTTTCTCCGAAATAGTACTCCCCCTTTATTACGAGCGGATGAAACACTCCTATAATCAGAAAAGTGCATAATCCGATAAACAGTCCTTCCAAACGGTATTGTGCCAATAAATCTATCATATTCAGTATGTATTATTATTTTGCAAATTTCGCTAATTTTTCTGTAATTAATGCGTTGATTCTGTCATTTAATATTTTTTAGAAATCCCACGGGCTTTCTATATTTCTATATTCCAAGCCATTCCCTCCATTGGTCGGCAGTTTCATCCATCCCGGCGTCTTCATAAAGTTTTATGAGGCGCAGAATGGGTTCTTTCTCTTTTGGTCTGTCTTTGGCGGCTGCCTGATAATTAAGGGCGGCTTGCGACAAGTCTCCCTGTTCGGCCTGGATGTCCCCTTTCAGCAGACAGGCTTCATAATGCATCTTTCCACGTTTGCGTATAATTTTATCGAGAATCCCGTATGCCTTCTTTACATGCCCGGTTCTGGCAATGCATTTTGCTTTGCCAAGTTCGGCCATAGTATTTTCGGGGTCGAGTTTAAGGGCTTTTTCGAAATTGGCTTGTGCGGCGCGTATGTCGTCGGAGTCCGAAAGTGTAATGTCTCCCAACTCGGCAAATTCCTTCGACAATCCTCTCAGCAACTTGTCTTGCGATTCAACCTTGCGCCGCAGATTCCTGATTTCTCCCAAGAAAATTGAGATTAGCCTTCTGACGCATTTTTTAGACAACGCCCCGGTCAACGAATGGATTTCCCATATCTTTTCTATAGTGTTTTCAAATTTTCCTTTGGAGAAGTCGTCTTTAGCTTCGCGTGAAAGCTCTATGGCTTTTGCCTGGTTCAATGCCCTTTCCGATGCTTTTTCGTCATTGAAATTCCGGCTGAATTCCGATGCGCCTTTACTTACAATTACATCATACCTCCTTAATGGATTAATGAACCGTAAACCTTCAAGGCTCCGGCAGCGGCTTAATGCCACGTATGTTTGCCCGGCAGAAAAGGCGCCCCCTCCCATGTCGATGGTTACGTTGCTGAAGGTTAATCCCTGGCTTTTATGAATGGTAAGGGCCCAGGCTGCTTTTAAAGGATATTGGATGAAGCGCCCTATCACCTCTTCTTTCACTTTCTTCTCTTTTTCGTCGTAGGAATAGGTGATATTCTCCCAGATTTCCTGCTCTACTTTTTCTTCCCTTCCGTCTTCCAGTTCAATGGTTATCCCGTCGTCACCGATACTTTTCACCCTTGCCAGTGTGCCGTTTACCCAACGCCGCTCTTTGTCATTACGGATAAGCATGACCTGTGCGTTTTCCTTTAGCACAAGGTTAAGGTCGGTAGGAAGAATCTTCTCCGGGAAATCATCTTCAATCTTCCCTTCGAATATTGTTTCTTCCGAAGGCAACTCATCCATTTTTTCGGAGTTGATGGCTGCTGCCGCATCCCTTCTCGACGCAAGTACAATTCCGAATTTCTCATCAGCTTTAATAGGAAGGGTTTCCATTCCCTCCATCCTCGAATTGAGAATTTTGAAATCAGAGTCTGTTACTTTGTTGACACGGATGCGGTCAAGCATGTCGATGAATTCGGAATCAGTCTGCCGATAAATTTTTCTCAATTCTATGGAAACAAGGTTTGCACGCTGGTATGCCAATGCGTTGAAGAAGAAAAAATCCGGATAATATTTCGACAAAATTGTCTTGGTGTCGGATGTCACCACAGGTTCAAGTTGGAAGATGTCGCCAACGAGCAAGAGCTGAACTCCTCCGAACGGCACTCCTCTTTTCCCTCTCACTCCTCTAAGCGTACGGTCGATGAAATCTATCATGTCAGGACGCACCATCGAAACCTCGTCGATGATTATAAGGTCGAGTTCCGTCATCAACCGCCGTTTCTGTCTCGATAACTTTTTACTGACAGCTTGGGCCTTTACTGAATAATCCGGATCGTCCGGAGGAACAGGACGGAGAGGCATTTGAAAAAAAGAATGTATTGTCACTCCTCCAACATTGACGGCGGCAACCCCGGTGGGTGCCAACACCACATATTTCTTTTGAAGTTTCTTGCAGATATATTTAAGGAACGTAGATTTACCCGTACCCGCTTTCCCCGTCAGAAAAACGTTGGCGTTCGTATTTTTCAAAAGCTCGAAGGCCCTTTGAAATTCCGGATTGTCTAAATCTATGTTTTTAGGTAAATCTGTCCTCATGGCTATTTTTCTGCAAAACTGTATTTTATTTATATTTTTGTTAAGGGAACAACGGTGTGTTATTCTTGTGCCGATTGCTTAGGATTACTATTGGATTAAATCAGGCGAAATGCACTAATAATTATTCCGTAGCATTAGCGCGAGTAAAAGCTTCTTCACGTTAGTTGTTATTTGTCGTTGGTTAAAAGAATAGGATTAAGCTCATGGAAGGGATCAAAGAACAATACATAGATATGTCCGTTTGTTCCAAGCATGAAATAAAGCCTCGGACAGCGGGTCCCCTTTGACCTGTCTCCTGTCTCATTATGATTCTCGTTATGCAGTGCAATATGATATATGATAGGATTCGATTTAAGCATCTCCGGATAAATCTTTCCTACGGCATTTCTAAGATTCCCCTTGATGTCCGAACGTCTTAGATGCAACTCCCGCGCCCTTTCAGACAATTTATCAATGGGGGCGGTAGTCAGCAGGTTCATGCGCTCAAAATACATCTGTATCTCTTCCTGCTCGAATGGCTGACGGAAATTGTAATCCGTCTTACCTAAATCTATATAATCATATTTTATCACACCGTGAACGGAATGAGAAAGCATAGCATCCTCCGGGGTAAGACAATATCTAAGAGGATCGCGCTTATTCAGAGTCTCTATATCCTCCGGGAATATATCAACATCTGTGAGTTTCATGACTTGTTACGGTTACGGTCATGTCTTGCCTTATAATATTCATACATCGTGTCCAAAGATAGTTCCTGGGTGGAGCGGTCAAAAGGTCTGAGATCTTTCCTGGCTTCGACCCAAGGTCTTTCTGAATGGGTAAGGAATATCAGGTCGTTCTGAGATTTGGAACCATAAAGGAGGATTATGGATTCGAGCAATTCAAAATCTAATCCCTCAAGCATTCCGGTCAACTCACTCATCGCCACCCATGGCTCACCTTCACAAAAATCAGAAGTTTTGAGATGGTCACACATATTTGCAGTCTTATCCTTATAAGTCAAATATATCTCAGGATATACGGGACCGTTTACCCATGCCTGCGGTTTGTCTTCAAAAGGAGCGTTGTCTTTCCCATAGAAAACCATATACCACGCCTGAACATAATATAGCAGCTTTTGAAGTTTGAGAGGACTGATGGATAAGCCCTTTATAATACATGTGAGCCCGATATATTTTGCTATTTCTTGTATTGGATAAACCATAGTTTTTTATACCTAAAACATTTCAAAGTTAACAAATTTGATTGATAATTATCATTGTTTGTCGTCTTGTGGAAATAATCCGCTGACCCGAAATAGAATAATTTATCTGAAAACATATAAAATAAGTTCTCAGAATCAGAGTTTAAATTGCTAATTCTGAGAACTATATTGTTTTGTGGAGCATACGAGACTCGAACTCGTCACCTCTTGACTGCCAGTCAAACGCTCTAGCCAGATGAGCTAATGCCCCGTCTTTATTGATGATGCAAAGTTAAGGAATTATTTTTTATAATCCAAATTAATTTTCAAAAAAATGGGTTTAAAAAATTTTTTTGAAAAATTTGTCAAATTTATTTTGCCGTTTCAAAAGAAAGCAGTAATTTTGCATCGTCAAAAACGAAATGACCCACTCAGACGGGAAAGAGATTCCGAAGGGTCGTTCAAAAATTGCCTTGTGGTGTAATGGTAGCACACCGGATTCTGGTTCCGTTTGTGAGAGTTCGAGTCTTTCCAAGGCAACTTTAGAGAGCGATTGAAATTCAGTCGCTCTTTTTTTATCAGTTCGTTTACAATCTGATTAGCGTTATCTCGATTGCTCGATATTTCCTTTTTAGTCGTTGCATTGGCATTTTGACTTCGTTTTGAATAAACTTTTTGCCCTATTCTTGTCTTTATAGTAAAGAAACAACCGAATTGTATAACGTTTTAACATTTTTTTGCTATGAGACGTATAACCATAACCCTTATCCTCTCTCTGTTTCTTGCATTAGGTACCGGTGTTGCCTATGCCGACAGGCACAATGACCGTGACCGACACGAACAGCGCGATAGAGGACGGGGAAATAACAATAGGAGCCACGGACATCGTCCCGGCGGTGACAAGGGACGTGACAGGTGGGACAATCATAAAGGTCACAAGCCCGACAAATCATGGAACAAGCACAATTCCGCACCGCGTCCCGGACACGGATACGGACGTCCCGCACCACCTCCTCCCCCTCCGCGTCCGCATCACTATCGTCCGAGTCATTATGCACCCGCTCCGCCTCCCCCTCCCCCACATCTCGGCAATATGGTGAGATATGCTACAAGAGGATGTCGCGACGTTGCAGTCTGGCAGATTAGCCCCGACACTTACATTGTAAAATACCGAAAGGGGAACAGATTCTATACGCGACGGCTTTATCCCTATGCCAACAGGTATGACGCTCCGAATCTTATTTCTGTAAACTGGGCCCCGATGTCTCCCTGGACGCTGATACCGTCGATACATCTCAACATCAATCTATAACGGTAGGTGTGTCATAATTGGTCTATATTTCAATTATGACACACCTACTTTTTTCATGGCATAACATTTGAGGTTGCTTTTACGTTCTATAATTCAGGGTCTCGTCGAAAAAAAAAGACATACGAGACGGAGAAGACCGTAATTATACTATATGAGCGATAAAACAATCGATATAAAAGGCGCGAGGGTCAATAATCTTAAGAATATCGACCTCTCTTTGCCTTTAAATAAATTCATAGTGGTGACCGGAGTCAGCGGTTCCGGAAAATCCTCTCTTGCATTTGACACTCTTTACGCTGAAGGACAGCGACGCTATGTTGAAAGTCTGTCGGCTTATGCCCGTCAGTTCCTTGGAAGAATGGCAAAACCCGAATGCGATTACATCAAGGGTTTGCCGCCCGCCATTGCTATTGAGCAAAAAGTTAATACCCGCAACCCGCGAAGCACCGTCGGAACATCAACGGAGATTTACGACTATCTGCGTATGCTTTTTGCGAGAATAGGTCATACATTTTCGCCGATATCAGGTCTGGAGGTTCGCAAACACACCATCGAGGATATTGTCAATACTGCACTCTCCTATCCTGAAGGTACTCGTTTGGCGGTGTTGGTTGACATCAATGTTCCGGAAGGGAGAACTTTCCATCAACAACTCGACATCTATTCGAAAGAAGGTTATTCCCGACTTGAAAAAAACGGAGAGTTTATCGACATTCCCGATTTCATTCAGAGCGGGGAAGACAACGATGCATCCGGATACAGGCTCCTTATCGACAGGCTTGCCGTATCGTCTGACAAAGACGAAATATCGCGTCTTACCGATTCGGTTGAAACCGCTTATTTTGAAGGTCATGATTGTTGCATAATTAAAACTTGGACCCCCGACGGCCCCCACGAGCATTTCTTTTCAAGAAAATTCACTGCTGACGGCATGGAATTCCGAGAACCGAGCGACCTTATGTTTAATTTCAACAATCCATACGGGGCTTGCCCGGAATGTGAGGGGTTTGGTAAGGTTTTGGGCATAAGCGAAGACCTTGTGGTTCCCGACAAATCCCTGTCGGTTTATCAGGATGCCGTGCAATGCTGGCGTGGCGAAAAGATGAGCGAATGGAAACGCCATCTCATTCATCTTGCCCCTCGTTTCAGTTTCCCCATACATACACCCTATTCCGACCTTACACAGGCACAACGCGATTTCCTCTGGCACGGCAACAGCGCGTGGGAGGGCATTGATGGTTTCTTCCGTTGGGTTGACGAGAACTTGTATAAGATTCAATACCGCGTGATGAAGGCGCGCTACCGTGGCAAGACCACGTGCCCCGTATGCAACGGTTCGAGGCTTCACAAAGACGTGCAATATGTCAAAATCGACGGACACACCATCACCGACCTTGTCAAACTTCCGGTGAGCGACCTTCGCGCCCTCTTTCTTAATTTGAATCTTTCCGACACCGACAGGGCAATCGCGAAACGTCTTCTCACCGAAATCAATAACCGTCTTGAATTCCTCGATGAAGTCGGGCTCGGTTATCTTACGCTCGACCGTCTTTCGTCCACCCTTTCAGGTGGTGAAAGCCAGCGCATTAATCTTGCCACATCACTTGGCTCGTCGCTCGTGGGTTCACTCTATATCCTCGACGAACCCAGTATCGGCCTTCATTCGCGCGACACTCAACGTCTTATCTCCGTTTTGCGTCATCTTCAGGAAATCGGCAACACCGTGGTTGTGGTGGAGCATGACGAGGAAATCATGCTTGCAGCGGATTATATCGTCGATATCGGCAAGGATGCCGGCCGTCTTGGAGGCAACGTGGTTTATCAGGGCAATCTTCCCAAAACTTTGGCTTCCGACGAACCTTCCGACTCATATACCGTCGATTATCTTCGAGGAACGAGGAAAATAGAATATTCTCCCCTCCGCCGTCCTTGGAAAAAATATGTAGAGGTGGTCGGTGCCCAGGAAAACAATCTTAAAAACATAGATGTTAAGTTTCCCTTGGGTGTGATGACGGTTGTCTCGGGCGTCAGCGGTTCCGGAAAATCCACCCTTGTAAGGGAAATCCTTTATAAAGCGCTTTCCCGCCGTTTGGGGGAAGCTGCGGATGCGCCCGGATTGCATAAAAAATTACAGGGAAATCTGGAAGAAATTAAAGCGGTCGAGTTTGTTGACCAGAACCCTATCGGCACTTCGTCGCGCTCCAACCCGGCCACTTATCTCAAGGCGTTCGACGAAATTCGTAAACTATTCGCCGAACAACAGCTTTCAAAACAGATGGGATTCACACCTTCCTATTTTTCATTCAATTCCGAGGGGGGTCGTTGCGAGGAATGCAAGGGGGAAGGCACAATAACCATCCCGATGCAATTCATGGCCGACATTCAGGTAGAATGCGAAGTATGCCATGGCAAGCGTTTCAAGCAGGAAGTGCTCGACGTGGAATACAGGGGAAAGAACATTTATGATTTCCTCGATATGACCATAAACCAGGCCATCGATTTCCTCAACGAGAATCCCGGCACCATGGAAAAAAGGATTATCAAAAGGCTGCAGCCATTGAGCGATGTCGGTCTCGGATATATAAAGCTCGGGCAAAGTTCTTCCACCCTTTCCGGCGGTGAGAACCAGCGTGTGAAACTCGCTTATTATATCTCGCAGGAAAACCTTGACCACACCCTGTTCATCTTCGACGAACCTACCACCGGGCTCCATTTCAACGATATCGCCACTTTGTTGAAGTCAATCAACTCCCTTATCGACAAAGGGCATACCGTCATTATAATCGAACACAACATGGACATGATTAAATCTGCCGACTGGGTTATCGACATAGGTCCCGAAGGAGGAGAAAAGGGTGGTAATATAGTGGCGGTTGGCACTCCCGAACAGATTGCCTCGTCAGATAAGTCTTATACGGCACAATATCTCAGACCGAAGTTGAAATGAAAAAATCTCTAAAAATGAAAAAAGGGGCTGCCGCTGCTGCGGTTGCCTCTCTTTGTGTTTTGTCGGCTTGCCGGAATTCCGGCGAAAACCATGACCATGCCGTCGCGGAGCAACTTTTCCAGAAAAGTTTGCGGTTGATCGAACTTTACACCGACAGCATGAAAAACGTGTCGGATTCCTCTTCATATCGGAGAATGAAAAACGATTTCGACGAGAAACTTGCCAAGGTTAACTTTCAATTTCCTGCCGACACCGATTTGCATCTCACTCAAGAAGAAAACGATTCCTTGGCTAAGATCCTCGACAAGTTTGTGAAGCTTGTCAAGGAAAAGGGAGAGGGCTTGAATGCCAACGATTCCATACCTTTGGATTCCGTGGCACCGGTCATGCCCTCTCCGAAGACGTTGTAGGTTATTCTTCGATTATTCTGCCGTGAGCGACAGCACGATGCTCGTAAAGGGTCTTCCAAGTGAGCTTCCCACGTTGATTCCGGCATTTTTAAGTATCCTTCCACTCACCACTTTGCCGTCGAGTCGGCTTGGCCGCTTCGGGTCGGCGGGTGTAAGGTCGTGTATGCGGTAATTTTTGTCGGGGTCAACACCGTCAAGACGGAGATTGGGGATATTCTGTCCGTTAAGATATTCCATGCGATATGCGAACACCACAGCATTGTCTTTACTTTCGTCAGCATACATAAGTGCCGCTGCCGGACCCTTGTCGTAGGGAGAAATCAATCGGTATTGGTCGCCGAATTGCACCACCGGACGAATCTCCTTGTATGCCTTTATCGCCCGTTTTGCAAATTCTTTCTCGGCTTCAGTCATGTTTTTAGGTTGGATTTCCATGCCGAGACGTCCGCTCATGGCCACGTCGAACCTGAATTTTATCGGCACTTCACGTCTTGTCTGGTGATTGGGGCTGGCGCTTACGTGCGATGCCTGGGCAATGGCGGGGTAGAAATGGCTGTCGCCCCATTGTATGTAAATCCTTTGCAATGCATCGGTATTGTCGCTCGTCCAGAATTCGTCGAACCATGGCAGCAGGCCGTAGTCTGCACGTCCTCCGCCGCTGGCACACAACTGGATGGCGAGGTCGGGATATTTGGCGCGTAGCCGGTCGAGCACTTTGTGGAGTCCTTGGTGATAGCGCACGTATATCTCGCTTTGTCTGTCGGCGGGAAGATATGGCGAACTGTAGTTCATGATGTCGCTGTTGCAGTCCCATTTTATATATGCTATTTCGGGATTTTCCTTCATGAGGTTGTCGGTCACGTCGAAAACGAAATCCTGCACTTTCGGATTACAGAGGTCAAGCACCACCTGCGTTTCGCCGCGTCCGCATGAAAGGGGTCTGTTTTTCTGGCTCAACACCCAGTCCGGATGTTTTTCGAAAAGTTCGCTTTTTGTGTTTGCCATTTCCGGCTCTATCCAGATTCCGAATTTTATGCCATGTTTCTTGGCGGCTTCGGTCAACCCCTTTATCCCTTCGGGAAGTTTCTTTTTATTCACCATCCAGTCGCCGAGCCCTGCGCTTCCGCCGTTGCGCGGATGTTTGTCGCCAAACCATCCGTCGTCCATCACGAAGAGTTCTCCGCCCAATGCTGCGATGTCGCCCATCATCTGGTCCATCACTTCTTGGTTAACGTCGAAATAGACCCCTTCCCAACTGTTGAGTAGTACGTCGTGCAACTTGTCGCCGTGTGTCATTCCGTATTTTCTTCCCCATTTGTGGAAAGCTCTGCTGACGCCCCCTTTCCCTTCGTCGGAATATACCATTGCAAATTCCGGGGTGCAGAGGTTCTCTCCCGGCTTCAGGGTTATCGTCGATGTGTCTTCGTTGATGCCCCCGATAATGTCGATGCTTCCGTTGTCGGCCAATATCTTGGTCTTGTAGTTGCCGCTCCAGAGGAGATTGAATCCCAACACTTCCCCTTTGTTTTCGGCAGGTTTTCCGTCAAGCGAAATCATGAAGCCGGGGTTTGTGCCGAAAGCATTGCGGAGTCCTGCCTTGTCGGCGATTACGGTTTGTCCGTTGGGAAGCGGGGTTTCAGTCATGCCTGTCTCGCATCCCCACGAACCATGGAACTGGGTCAGCCAGTTGTCGAGGCGTGCCACCGATATGCATGTGCTGGCAAAATTAAGAAGCTTGATGTCGCCTTTCTTTCCTGTGTTGGTGATATCTATCCATGTGCTGAATACGTCGGAATCCGCATATTTGCGCACATATTGCTTCACCGTGAGGGGATAAACCTTGTCTTTAAACACAAGTGTAAGCAGTTCTCCCTTGTCGTCGGTGGTGCGTTCGAGGCTTTCCATCACCAGGTCGGTGCTCATTGTTCCGTCTGGCATTACTACGGCAAGCATTTTCTCTCCCGAGGAATGAAGACCGAACTGAGGCAGGGAATGTCCCGTGAAGTTTGAACCTACTCCGAAAAAACCGGGTATGTCGGAGTCCTTTATCGTCGGGCCGAAATATTGAAAATATGCCTGGCCGCCGTCGTTGGTTGTAACAGCCAACGATGTTTTGTCGGAACTCAGCACATGTGTACGGTTCTCGGCAATCGCCGTCAACGACATGATTGCTGCGGCGCCCAACAATCCGGCCCTCGCAAGTTCTTGAAATAATTTTTGCTTCATGATTGGGTTTGATATTTACGTTTAGATTTTATTGTTCGGTTGCCGCCGGATATATCCGCTTCCGGCGTTTTCATACGCAAAATTATATAATCAATTTTCCGGGAGCGTATCCTTGCGTACAAAAAGAAAATACGATATCGTTCACCGTGAACGATATCGTACAAATTATTGATGTTTCCGTACAAGTATCACTGTGTCAGCACTTCCATTTCGCAGTCGGCGCAGTTGAAATGGAGCCTGAATTGCCGGCTGCCGCTACCGATTGTCAACGGTTCTGCAAAACGTCCCCTACCCAACCGCTTGCACATCCCAAGTTCTCGGAGTATGCAATGCCTTGTTGTCATCACTACAGTTCCTTTCTTTCGCTCTTGGTTCGATGTTTCCATTGCCGGTTCTATGCTTTTCACACCGTGGCTCAAATAGAACGATTCTGCCAAAGAGTTTGCCACATTTTCGCGGAAGTCGAGCCTTTTCAATGGATATTTCGCCTCCTTATCTTCCTTACGGCGGTAGTCATAGGTATAGGTGGCAAGATTCCCTTGGTTGAGCAGATTCACAAGTTCCCGGCGCAGCGATGCCAGTTCGGAACGGGGGATGAACACCATGGGGTCGAGCGTGCTTTGGAATGAGGAAAGGGAATAGATGGTATTACCTAATTTCGAGAACTCGCTTTTATAGTCCATGGGTGATTTTGCACGGTCTCTCGTCACATCCAATGGGAGACGCACCACCACTCCCCTTTCATCGTGAGCCGTCACTCCGGTGGAATCGACGCTTACATGCAGCGAAAGCTTTCTCTCTGCGGAATCTTTTGTCATGAGTTTTTGCCAGTCAACGTCAAACGTGCGATGGATGGTTGATTCTCGCGGGATATTGACTTTCCTTCCAGTCACGATTCTGCCGTTTTCCACTTTGTTGATATTGACGCCCTGGTATTGGTTGTCTCTGTCGAAGAAACTTATGCCGTCGCCGTTATGGAGTTCGCTGATATCTTTTATAACCTCCCCCATCGCTTTCGGTGTGTCGAGTGATGCGATGGAATCGGGACGTCGGGAGGATAAGAAATAGTCTGTAAAACCTCTGTTGAAACTTTTGTCGGGTTTAGGGGTAAATATCCGGTTGACTTTTCCAAACGAGCTTCTTCGACAGTCGTCGCCGTGTGAGGCGATATATTCGTCAAGTAGGATGCTGTAGTGCGAGGTGATGTTTTTTACGTAGTCCGCTTCTTTCAGCCGTCCCTCTATCTTGAACGAACTCACACCGGCTTCTATAAGTTCCGGCAGCATGGCGGTGGCATTGAAGTCGCGGAGCGACAGCAGATGTTTGTCTTTCGCCAGAATCTTTCCCGAATTGTCTTTCAGCGTGAACGGCAACCGGCATATCTGAGCGCATTCACCACGGTTTGCGCTTCTCCCCGTAGTGGCACAACTTGCATGGCACTTTCCCGAATAGCTTACGCATAATGCTCCGTGTATGAAACATTCCACAGGTACCGAAACACATTCTGTGATAGCTTTTATCTCGCCCAGAGTCAACTCTCTTGCAAGCACGAGCTGCGAGAACCCCACGTCTTGAAGGAATTTCGCTTTTTCCGGAGTCCGGATGTCACACTGCGTGCTGGCGTGGAGCGCAATAGGTGGCAGGTCGAGTCGAAGCAGCGACATGTCTTGCACGATAAGCGCGTCAGTGCCGATTCTGTAAAGGTCTCGGCATAACTTCTCTACTCTTTGGAGTTCGTCTTCATATACTATAGTATTGACCGTGACATATACCCTCGCATGGTAACTGTGGGCGTAATCCACCACGCGCGCAATGTCGTCGATAGAATTTGAAGCTGACTTGCGCGCACCATGGCTCGTAGCACCTATATACACGGCGTCGGCTCCATGTTTGATTGCCTCGATTGCGATACCTGCGGTTGCCGCCGGAGCCAAAAGTTCAAGATTACGCTTTTTCATTTCCCGTGATTTCTCTATTTCTTAAACATCCTGTCGATGTCGCGGCGGTCTTCGCGCTCCTTGATGCTCTGGCGTTTGTCATATTCCTTCTTACCCCTGCCTATCCCAATCACCATTTTGGCGAAACCTTTGTCGCTGATAAAAATTCTAAGAGGCACGATGGTAAAACCTGCGTCGCTGCTTTGCTTCTCGATTTTTGCAATCTCTTTTTTGGAAAGCAGGAGTTTCCTGTCTCGTCTCGCCACATGGTTGTTATACGACCCGTAGAAATACTCCGACACGTGCATCCCTTTCACCCACACTTCACCCCTGTCAACCACGCAATAACTGTCGTTGAGATTGGCTTTCCCTTCCCTTATCGACTTGATTTCGGTCCCTGTCAGCACCATTCCGGCTGTGTAGGTGTCGCCAATCTCATAATTGAAAGTGGCTTTCCTGTTTTTTATATTTACTTGACTTGCTTTCATCTTTATTCTTTTATTGAATGTAAGGACATCGCTCCGCGATGTGTCATTTTGAAATCAGATGGTTAATTAAACATGCCAAAGGCATCTCCCTACATTGCGCCCGTTTTCCCACATCCTTCATTTGTGCTGAAACTTTTGGGTCTAACGCAAATTGCCGGAACTAAGAAAGAACCTTTGTCAACAACCAATCCAGAACGCATGGCACACCTACAATGAGCAGACACATTGTGGCAGTGCATGAAATCTGTTTGTTGTCCGGGAATTTGAAAAACCTTACGCCTCTGCATATCACGTATATCGTCCATAGCGGGAGGAATATCAACACCGCCCACAACATGGGGAAAATGTCGAGGACAGAGAAAAACAAACATAGTGTGGAGAGGGAGGTGATTACAAAAACCTTTCCAAACTCCGACTTCACCGATTCTTTAACCCTTTCGGGCATCAAAATGTTTAATAGAATCATGATGCAGAAATAGCCGAAGAAGAATGATACGAATGCGGTGACGGCATCCACCACCACTTCGTTAAGAGCCACGCGGGGGGTATGTATGAAAGCGGCGAACTTGCTTATTGCCAAAAATGCAAGCAAAGGGTAATAACATCCTCTTTGGCACTCTTCGGCTGTCAGCTTGTATCTTCTGATTGCTTTCCATCCCTCGATGGGGTTGAAAAGCACTTTAAGCATCATCAGGAACGCCGACTTGTCTCTTTTGCCGTCTCCGGATGCTTTAGTGTCATCAGCCACTCTCTCGGCTTGCGAATAGTTCGGGCCTGATTTGTCAAGGTCGGAATAAAACGATTCCCGGTCGGTGTATTCCTCATCCTCCTGGTCGGGCGCAAATTCATCGTAATCCGACGAATCGAAATTGTCATCCTCCTCTTCCGGATATACGTAGATGTTGTCGTTTTCCTGTTCTTCAGATATTTTGTTTTTATTGTCGTCCATAATATGCAAAGTTAAGGATTTCCCGCCAACTATGCAATTAAAAAACGGTGCCGTCCGCGTGGAGGGCACCGTTTATTTTCGTTAAAGCACTGACTTTATTAAGCTTCGCCGTTTTCTTCGCGGTCTTCGTTAAGAAGACGTATCATTTCGATGGCGCTCTTCGGAATGCGGGTGCCGGGACCGAAGATTGCAGCCACTCCTGCCTTATAGAGGAAGTCATAGTCTTGTGCGGGGATTACGCCGCCGGCAGTAACCAGGATGTCGGGACGTCCGAGTTTCTCAAGTTCGGCAATCACCTGCGGAATCAAAGTCTTGTGGCCTGCTGCAAGCGATGATACGCCGAGGATGTGTACGTCGTTCTCCACCGCTTGGCGTGCCGCTTCGGCGGGTGTCTGGAACAACGGGCCCATATCCACGTCAAAGCCGCAGTCGGCATAACCGGTGGCAACCACTTTGGCACCGCGGTCGTGACCGTCCTGTCCCATCTTGGCAATCATAATTCGCGGCTGGCGACCTTCGCGTTTTGCAAACTCTGCCACAACCTTGCGGGCTTCCTCGAATTCGGGATCACCCTTCTCTTCGCTGCTATACACTCCTGAAATTGTTTTGATTACGGCTTTATAACGTCCTACCACTGCCTCGCATGCATCCGAAATTTCGCCAAGTGTGGCGCGGAGTCCGGCTGCCTTCACGGCAAGGTCGAGAAGATTCCCCTTCGAGGGGTCTTTCACGCATTCGGTGATGGCCGCAAGAGCTTCCTTCACGGCAGCTTCGTCTCGGTGGGCCTTCAGGTCTTCGAGACGGGCGCACTGCTCTTTACGCACCTCGGTGTTGTCAACCTCAAGAATATCGATCGGGTCTTCATGGTCGAGGCGGTATTTGTTGATGCCCACGATGGTCTGTTTGCCGGAGTCGATTCTCGCTTGAGTGCGGGCTGCAGCTTCCTCGATTTTGAGTTTCGGAAGACCTGTCTCGATTGCCTTGGCCATACCGCCGAGCTTCTCGATTTCCTGGATATGCTCCCAAGCCTTATGGGCGATTTCGTTGGTGAGGGCTTCCACATAGTAGCTGCCGCCCCATGGGTCAACCTGCTTCGTAACGTAAGTTTCCTCCTGGATATAAATCTGGGTGTTACGTGCGATACGTGCCGAGAAGTCGGTAGGAAGCGCGATGGCTTCGTCGAGAGCGTTGGTGTGGAGCGACTGGGTATGGCCGAGCACGGCTCCCATGGCTTCCACGCAAGTACGGCCAACATTGTTGAAGGGGTCTTGCTCCGTAAGGCTCCAGCCGGATGTCTGGCTGTGCGTACGCAATGCAAGTGATTTGGGGTTCTTCGGGTTGAACTGCTTCACAATCTTTGCCCAGAGCATACGTGCGGCGCGCATCTTGGCGATTTCCATGAAATAGTTCATGGATATTGCCCAGAAGAACGAGAGACGCGGTGCGAAGGAGTCGATATCCATGCCTGCGTTCACTCCGGCGCGAAGATATTCAAGACCGTCGGCGAGCGTATAGGCAAGCTCGATGTCGGCGGTTGCTCCCGCCTCCTGCATGTGATAGCCGGAGATGGAGATTGAGTTGAACTTGGGCATGTTCTTCGATGTGTATTCGAAGATGTCGGCGATAATCTTCATGGAGAAGGCCGGCGGATAGATATATGTGTTGCGCACCATGAACTCCTTGAGGATGTCGTTCTGGATGGTGCCTGCCATCTCGTCGAGCTTGGCTCCCTGTTCAAGCCCGGCGTTAATGTAGAACGCGAGCACGGGAAGCACGGCGCCGTTCATGGTCATCGACACAGACATCTTGTTCAAGGGAATTCCGTCGAAGAGCACCTTCATGTCTTCGAGCGAGCAGATTGATACGCCTGCCTTGCCCACGTCGCCGACTACGCGTTCGTGGTTGGCGTCGTAGCCACGGTGGGTGGGAAGGTCGAACGCTACGGAAAGACCTTTCTGGCCGGATGCGAGGTTGCGGCGATAGAATGCGTTAGACTCTGCGGCGGTGGAGAAGCCGGCATACTGACGGATTGTCCACGGACGCAAGGGGTACATCGCGCTGTAGGGGCCCCTCAGGAACGGAGGAAGACCCGACACGAAGTCGAGGTGTTCCAAGCCTTCGAGGTCCTGTTCGGTATAGACATGTTTCACGGGGATAAGCTCCGCAGTGATCCATTCCGCCTCCTTATTCTGGGAGGCCGGGGCAGCATGGCGCTCGCCTACGGCTGCCTCAATATTGATTTCTTTGAAATTCGGTCTCATTTTCAGTTAAGGAGTTTTGCATTAAACTTGATGAGGGTGTCAAGCACGTTCACCCTTACGTGGATGAAGTCTTCGATGCCGGCGGCTTTGAGCTCTTCCATGCATACGGGTGCGCCTGCCACTACAAACATTGCCCTTCCGGCAAGTTCCTTGAACGCTTCGGGGGCGAATTCCGCATATTCGTCGTCGCTCGAGCAGAGCACTACTATGTCGGCGCCTTTCTCAACGGCGGCGTCAACTCCTTCCTTCACGCTCTTGAAACCGATGTTGTCGATGATTTCATATC
>CABRKI010000047.1 GCA_902471455.1 uncultured Porphyromonadaceae bacterium
CCTGCTGACCCGCTCTTCCGATCTTTGATGCGCCGTATTTTTGTTTTCGTAATCTCAGAGAATCGAAGCGAGCTTGGCTTCGAGGTCTGCCAATTTCACGAGACCTACACTGCGTTCCTTGAGTTCCCCGTCCTTGAAGAAAAGTACGGTAGGGATGTTGCGTACGCGGTTTTCGCTTGCAATCTCATCGTTGTCGTCGATATTGAGTTTGCCGATAGTTACCTTGCCGGCATATTTCTCAGCGAGTTCTTCAACGATGGGGCCAAGCTTGATGCAGGGCCCGCACCAGGTTGCCCAGAAATCAATCACAACCGGCTTCCCGGACTCGATTGCCTCGCGGGCGGTCTGGTCTGTAAATTCCATTGCCATAGTATTATTCGATAAATTTGGTTAAAGTATTCTCTTTTTTCTTATGAATATTCTGTGTTTACAGATGTCGATTTTGTGTGTCAAAGGTATAAAAATATGTTGAAACCCACAAATGTTTTCACACGGTTTCTACCTTATAACGCACTCCCCAGTCTTCAAGAAAATTCACCAAATCTTTGGTAATGGGGAATTTTTTCCTTGAATGCACTTTTATCATCTGGCGTGTTTCGGGATTATACAATTCAATGAAAAGGTCGCCCGGACGTTCCGTGGGTTCGAATGCGAGAAGGGTCTTGAAGAAGTCTTCCGTGTCGAAACGATGGTCGAGATAGAGCGACACGGCGTTAGCCGAATTCCCTTCTATGCTTCGCAGGCTATAGACTTCGTCGATGCTCGGTTCTATCCTCGTGGGGTCCCATTTCCCGGGTACCACATTTACCTTCATGTATATGGCTTCGCCGACCACAAACTTGTTCTTATGCGCCTCAAACGCCTTGCCGAAAAGATTGAAACTTACTGAGCCGGAGAAATCCTCTACGGTCAACTGCCCGTATTGGTTGCCGTTCTTGCTTATTTTGACGTTGAACGCCGTCACAAGGCCACCCATAGTCAATTTGGCTCCCGCCACCTTCTTGTCTTCGAAATCGGCGCATTGGCAGTTGCAACCGTATTTCAATTCCATATAATATGGGTCGAGGGGATGGGCGGAAAGATATATTGTCACGAGTTTCTTCTCCTCCTCAAGGAGTTTCATGCGGTCCCAAGGGGTGACATGCGGAATGGGCGGACGTGCGGTTTCAATCGGTTCCATTTCTCCGAAGAGGCTTATCTGAAGTGAATTTTTGTCATTCTGAATTGTCTGTCCGTATTTCACGAGCATGTCGGTATATGTGGAATCGTTCATAGGCTCCACGAATATCTCGCGCATGTATCCCATCGAGTCGAACGCCCCGGCCATGGCAAGGTTTTCAATCGACGAACGGTTGCAACTGCTCAGGCTCACTCGCTCCACGAAATCATATACGTCCTTGAAAGGTCCGTTGGCGTCGCGCTCGGCAATGATGGCAGAGACAGCGTTGACGCCAACGCCTTTCACCGCACCGAGTCCGAAACGGATTTCCCCTTTCTTGTTAACGCCGAATTTCTCGCGGCTTTCGTTGATGTCCGGTCCTTTTACGTTTATGCCCATGCGGATGCATTCGTCCATAATTTTCTTGAGCTTGTCGGCGGCGCTGAGGTTGCGGCTGAGCACTCCTGCCATATATTCGGCAGGATAGTTGGCTTTAAGGTAAGCTGTCTGGTATGCCACCCATGTGTAGCAAGTGGCATGGCTCTTGTTGAAGGCGTATGATGCGAATTTTTCCCAATCGGCCCAAATCTTTTCGAGCACTTTCTCTTGATGCCCGTTTTTTTGCCCCTCCGCCATAAATTTCACTTTCAGCTTTGCCATCTTGTCGATCTGCTTCTTTCCCATGGCTTTGCGGAGCATGTCGCTTTCGCCTCGCGTGAAGTTGGAGAGAAGACGCGAGAGAAGCATCACCTGTTCCTGATACACGGTGATTCCATACGTCTCCTGAAGATATTTCTCCATGACGGGGATGTCGTAGGTGATAGGTTCCTCGCCGTGCTTACGTTTGATGAACGACGGGATATAGTCCATAGGCCCCGGGCGGTAGAGGGCGTTCATGGCGATGAGGTCTTCGAATTTCGAAGGTTTCAGGTCGCGGAGCGAGTTCTGCATACCCGCCGATTCGAACTGGAATGTGGAAGTGGTGCGTCCCTCGCAATATAGTTTGAATGTGGCGGGGTCGTCGAGCGGTATATGGTCGATGTCGAGGTCGAAGCCTCGTGTCTGCTTGATGTTGGCAAGCGCTTCTTTTATGATGGAAAGTGTTTTCAGCCCGAGGAAGTCCATTTTTATCAGTCCTGTTTCCTCGATTACGGAGCCTTCATATTGCGTCGATATAACCTTTGAACCGTCGGCATCGGTAGCCATCGAGATGGGGACCCAGTCGGTTATGTCGTCGCGGCAGATAATCACGCCGCAGGCATGTATGCCGGTTCCCCTGACGTTTCCTTCGAGTTGTTGGGCGTATTTCATCACTTCCCTCACAAGGGGATTCTCGTTGTGGGTTTCGGCTTCGAACTCTTTGCAATATGCCAGGCAGTTCTTGAAGTTGATTTTCGGCGATTTGCCGTTCACTTCCGGAAGCCGGTCGGGCACGAGGCGTGCAAGACGGTTTGACTCGGCGAGCGGAAGTTCCATCACTTTCGCAACGTCTTTAATCGCCATCTTGGTAGCCATGCTTTGATAGGTGATGATGTGCGCCACCTTTTCCGCCCCGTATTTTTCTGTCACGTATTTGAGCACGGTGTATCTTCCGTCGTCGTCGAAATCGACGTCGATATCGGGAAGCGAGATACGGTCGGGGTTAAGGAAACGTTCGAAGAGGAGGTCGTATTTTATCGGGTCGATCTGCGTGATTCCAAGGCAATAGGCGGCTGCGCTTCCGGCGGCGGAACCACGTCCGGGCCCTATGCTCACTCCTAAGTTTCTGCGCGATGTGTTGATGAAATCCTGCACAATAAGGAAGTATCCGGGGAAGCCCATTGTCTTCATTATATAAAGCTCGAATTTCAGACGCTCCGCAACATCGTCGGGCAGCGGGTCGCCATATCTTTCCTTGGCTCCCTGCATGGTAAGCATTTCAAGATAGTCCGCCTCGAATTTTATACGGTAAAGTTTGTCGTATCCCCCGAGACGTTTGATTTTCTTTTCGGCGTCTTCTTGCGAAAGCACCACGTTGCCGTTCTCGTCGCGGGTGAACTCGTTGAAGAGGTCTTCTTCAGTGAGGCGCGAACGGTATTCCTCTTCAGTGCCGAATTCTTTCGGTATCTCGAAGTTCGGCATGATGGGGCCGTGGTCGATGGAATAGAATTCCACTTTGTCGAGAATCTCGCATGTGTTTGAAAGTGCTTCCGGGATATCCGAGAAGATTCCGTTCATTTCTTCTTGGCTTTTCAGCCATTCTTGCTTGGTATAGTGCATGCGGTCTTCCGAGAATCGCTTCTGCATTGACACGCAGATGAGGCGGTCGTGGGCTTCTGCGTCGTCTTCGAATGTGAAATGCACGTCGTTGGTGGCTACAAGCTTGATATTATGTTTCCTTGCCATCTCCACAAGCACTTCGTTCACTTTCACCTGTACGGGATAGACGTCGCGGTTGGCATTTTCCTTAAAGGTCTGATGGCGTTGCAGCTCGATATAGTAGTCGTCGCCGAAAATCTCTTTATACCAGAGGATGCGTTCCTCGGCACTTTTGATGTCGTCGTGTATTATGAATTGCGGCACCTCACCGCCGAGGCAAGCCGAACATACGATAAGTCCTTCTCGGTGCAGGGCGAGCTGTTCGCGGTCTGTGCGTGGTTTGTAGTAGTAGCCGTCGGTCCATGCCTTGCTCACGAGTTTGATGAGGTTGTGGTAGCCCTTGGCGTTTTTAGCCAGGACAATGAGATGGAAACCGTTGTCCGATTTGTCTTTACGGTCGGTCATCTTCTCCCGGGCCACATACATCTCGCATCCCAGAATAGGTTTGAACTTCTCCTCGTCGGGTTTCCCGGAGTTTTTCTTGTTTACATAGTTGAAAAATTCCTTTATGCCGAACATATTGCCGTGGTCGGTGAGGGCAATGCCCCGCATGCCGTCGGAGATGGCTTTGTCAACGAGTTCGGGAATGGTGGCTTTCCCGTCGAGAAGACTATATTGGGAATGGACGTGAAGATGTGTGAATGGAACCATTTGTGTTTTGTGTCTTTTTTGCAAAGGTAATAAATCATGCCATAAAAACCATGACATCCCTACACGATTTTATTGACATGACAAAAAAAAGACGGCTGCATGCATCACGCACACAGCCGCTTTCACATGAAAAGAAAATTATAAAACTATTTTTTTGTCTTTTCCATCAGATGGCGCACCGCCCCTTCGAGCTGAGCGTCGATACCTTTCTCCACGTCGGCGGGGGCATTATAAATGATAATGTCCGGATTGAGCTGGTGGTTTTCAAGGATTGTGCCGTCCATCGCTACGTTCGTCACCTGCGGGATGCCGAAAATCAGACTCGGGTCGATCTGCGTTTCCCACCACACTGCGGTCATGGTGCCCGGAATTGGGGCTCCCACCACTTCGCCGAGTCCGAGCGTCTGATAGGCGTATGGTGCGCCGTGGGCGTCGCTGTAGTTGCTTTCGTTCACGAGCATCACCGAAGGTTTGTTCCATTGTGCGAAAGGTTCGTGTCCGATTTCGCGGCCACGCGGTTTGAAGGTAACGTATTGCTTGCCTCCCAAGAGGATTGCGAGGTCGTTGTGGAGCCAACCGCCGCCGTTGAAGCGCGTATCAACCACTATGGCGTCGCAGTCGCGGTATTTGCCGAGAATGCGGTCGTATGCCACCTGGTAGCTGTCGCCGTCCATGCCTTCGATGTGGACGTAGCCGATTCTGCCGCCGGAAATGCTGTCGGCGATATGTTCGTTGCGCTCTACCCATCTCTGGTATGCCATCTGCGACTGGGCGCCTGCACTGATGGGTTTAACTATTGCCGTAGTGGTTTTCCCGTTGGCTTTCTTGACGCCGAGTGTAACTTTCTTGCCTGCTTTCCCTTCGAGCATAGTGAAATAGTCTGCACCCGGTTCGATGGTTTCCCCGTCGATCGATGTGATGATGTCGCCTGTCTTGATGTCGGCGGTTTTCGATGCGAGGGGACCGCGCGGGAATATTTCAGCCACTTTTAGACCCTCGCCGTCATAAGACTCGTCGAAATAGGCTCCGAGGGTAGCGGTTGAGAGTGGAGCACCGTTGCCATAAAATCGTCCTCCGGTGTGGGATGCGTTGAGCTCGCCGAGTATTTCGCTAAGAAGTGTGGCGAAGTCGCGGTTGTTGCTGATATAGGGAAGGAACTCTCGATAATGTTTCGTGTAGTAGTCCCAGTCAACGCCGTGCAGGTTTTCGTCGTAGAACTTATCGGCCACCTGTTTCGCCATGTGGTCGAAGATATAAGCCCTTTCAAGAGAAGGCTTGCGGTCGTAGGGGGCATTGAACTCTATGTCTTTCACATCGGAATTCGAGAGGGTGACTTTCTTGATGCCCGAACCGGAAAGCACGAAAAGGTTTTCACCTTTCTTGTCGGGGTTCAAAGCCCCTGCCACCCCTTTCAGAAGCACTTTGGTGTCTCCCTTTTTGAGGTCTTTTACATGGATGTTGTAGCCTCCCTCGGTGGAAGCTGCCACATAATAGAGCTTGTCGCCTTTGGGCGAAAGGAAATAGTCCCAGAGGTTTGACGAGCGGCCAGTCAGGCGGCGCGTACGATAGCGGCGGTTGTCAAGGTCGAGGGGAGTTTCCTTATCCTCTTTCTTGTCGGCTTTCTCTTTGTCTTTTTTCCCTTTTTTCTTTTTGTCTTTTTTGGAATCCTTGCTGTCGCCCTTTTCTTCCTCTTTAGAGTCTTTTTCAGCTTTTTCGGCAAGGGCGGCTTCCTCTTCGGTATAGTTGAAACGTTCCCATGCTTCAGGGTCAAGGGCCATGAGTATCACGTCTTCCTGATTGCCCCAGGAGCCTTGTGCCTTCATGCCGTACTTACCGGTGGAATATGTGATGGCTTTACCGTCGAGCGCCCATTTGGGGTTGTTGTCGGCATGTCCGCTTTCTGTGAGGTCAACCACCTTTGTGCCGTCGGCTCTCACAAGGGCGATGTCGATGTTATTCCAACCGCTGTTGCCGATATACGACACGAGGAGCCATTTGCTGTCGGGGCTCCAGGCGAAAGGAATGTCGCCGTCGCTGTAAGAATAGTTATATTTCCCGTCGAGTGCCGTGGTCACCTTCTTGGTTGCGAGGTCTATCACTTTGAGGGTGGTCCTGTTTTCAAGGAACGCCACCTTCTTGCCGTCGGGGGAGAAGAGGGGTTGCATCGCCGATGTCTCGCATTTATAGAGCGGTTCTATGACTATGTCGGAAGCGTAGGCGAATTCTTTTTCTTTATCGTTTTTGATTTTTGCCGTGAAGAGCTGCCAGATGCCGTCAACGTCGCTGTCATATACAATGGTGCGTCCGTCGGGCGAGAAAGAAGCCGTGCGTTCTTGCGCAGGGGTGTCGGTGATCCGTTTCGTAGTTTCGTAGTCGGTCGAGGTCACGTAAAGGTCGCCTCTGATAATAAGGGCAATCTCTTTCCCTTCGGGGGAAACCGCGATGTCTGAAGCTCCGTATCTCACGTAGCGTTTCACGAGGTCGCCGTCATAGTCGTCGGCAGTCACCTCAACGTTTACCTTCTGAGGCTCGGCACCCGGGCGCAGCGTGTAGAGGTCGCCGTCCCATGAGAAAGCGAGCAGACCGTTGGATGCCGCCGAAAGCGACCTCACCGGATGTTTCGTGAATTTGGTGAGCTGGCGTTCGTCTTTGCTTCCGATTTTAGACTCGAACACGTTGAGTGTGCCGTCTTTCTCGCTAACGTAATAATAAGTATCGCCGTTGCCCCATACAGGAGACTGGTCGCCGCCGTTGAAGGTTGTGAGCTGTGAGAAGTCGCCGTTGCGGTATAGCCAGACGTCTGCCGTGCCCGAGGAACGTTCATGTTTGCGGAGCACGTCTTCCACCCCCTTGCGGTCCTGGTAGAGTATCTCCCCCTTGCCGTTGGCGTTGGCTGAGACAACCGGCACGGAAAGATAAAGCTTCGGACGCGGGTTCTTCATATTGACGTTGATAGAATATATCTGCGTCAGGAAAGGGGCGCGCGAAGTGTTTCTGCCGACGAGGTTCGACGAATTGAAGAGGAGGGTGGAATCGTTGAGGAAGGTCAGCGGTTGTTCGCGTCCGCTGTTGGTGGTCAAACGGTGGGGTGTTCCACCCTTTGCCGAGGTGATGAAGATGTCGTCCGAGCCTTCGCGCGTGCTCATGAAGACGATTCTTTTGCCGTCGGGCGTCCATACCGGCATGCCGTCGTATGCGCTGTTTGAGGTTATCTGGGTAGCTTCGCCTCCCGTGACGGGTACGGTGAAAATGTCGCCCTTGTAGGTGAAAGCTATCGCGCTTCCGTCAGGGGAGATGGCTGCGTCTCTAAGCCATCGGGCGTTTTCCGCTGCCGGGGCGTTGAGCATGCCGGCGGCGAGAAGTGAAATCGCTAAAATCCGTTTCATTTGAAGTTTATTTGTCGTGCGGAGTGGAAGAGAATATGGAATCTCCCTCTCCATAATTGAATTGTGCAAAAGTAGCTAAACACGCCGACATCTGCAAGAAAAAGGTAAATTAAAAACTCTGACACAGTTCACAGGGGCTCCTCAAAGGGATTCCTGTCCTTACATACCCTCTATCTCAAGGAGCATCCATTTTCCGTCGAGCAGGCCTTCAAGAATATTTTCCATAGTGAGGTTCCAGCTAACGAAGCCTTGTATTTTTCCGTCGGATGTGCGGTATTGGAAATTCGATGGAGCCAGCGGTTCCCCGTTTTCGGCATGATATGTCTCGTGCATGGTGCCGTAGTCGTCAAGGTCTTTAGCCATTAGGCCGCCCACCTTGTCTGCCATCCACGCGATGGCTCTGTCATAGCCGTAGTGGTGGAGTCCTATGGAATAGATATAACTGCAAATACCCCATATCGGTCCCTGCCAGTTGGAAAACGGTATGATGATGTTGCGGTTGTTGTAATCGACGTCGGCTGCCGACAGGCTGCGGAATCCGTAAGGTGCCTTCATTGAGTTTTCGTCAAGCATATATCGCTCTATCATACGGTGGGCCTTGTCTTCCGGAGCCATCTTATACATCAGCGGCACAAACGTGGAATAACCGACGCGGCGGTATTGTTTGCGCGTGTCTCTATCCACGTTATAGTAGCATTCGTCGTCATCGTTCCAAAGGTATTTGTCAAGACCCGTTTTGATTTCGGCGGCTTCCTCCCTCATACGTGAGGCGTCTTCTTTCTTGCCGAGTTTTTCCGCTATGGCTGCTTGGGCGAGTAGTTCTCCATATTGGAAGGCGGAGGCATCTGTCGAAAGGAAAGTGCGTGAATCGTCTTTGAAATAATTCAGGGCAGGATTATTGTCGGCTCCGCTTTGCATTGCAATTTCCCAGAAATAAAGCCCTGATATGGAATCTCGTTGTGTCTGGCGTCTGTAATCGATTACTTTGTTCAGACGGCCGTATATGGGACGTATCCATTCCCAGTTGCCGGTGGCTTTGGAATAGTGGTAGGCCCCTTGTGAAAGAAAAGGTTTCATGGCGAATTTGCCGCTGTATGCTTGTCTCGGGCCATCCTGCGTCATGCATCCCGCCACATATCCGTTTTCGTCTATGCCCTGGGAGAATGTCAACACCCAGTTTTTCATATATTCAGGTTCATCTTTGCTGATGAAATGGTTGGCCATAAAGAATGCGTCCCAGTCCCACAGCTGCGAATAGAATCCCGCAGGTATCAGATAAGGATATCTTATAAATCCGGCTGGTTCTTTCACCACTTGCTTGCGGAGGTCTTTGAATCCTTTCGCAATGCGTTCATGAAGATTTTCAAGACGGGCTTTCTCAACACCTTGGATATTGGTCTGTGCCGGAACGATTACTGTTGTCATTGCCATCATGATACTGACGAATAATTTTTTCATACCGAAAGATAGATTATTGCCGCATCGCACCCCGGCAAAGCATTTGCCATAAGCCGACGCTTCTCACCTGCAAATTTACAAAAAATCTTTTTATTAATAACTGATTCCGAACAGCTGTTTTCATAAATAATATGCCGATTTGCGCTGTCGGTTGCATTCCGATTGCTCGTTTGGTTGCCTGCTGAGGCAAATTCTTTTATTGCTCAATGTGATTCGATGATACATTGAATCTTCTGATTTTGAATCGTGCATTGTGCATTAAGCATTGCTTTCAGAGTGTGCCGCTTTTGTTCGAGTTCCTCCATTTTGTCGGAGTGGTGCCCTCTCTCATGGAGAATTGACGGCAGAAATATGCCGACGTAGAAAAGCCGGATTCTTCAGCCACTTTTTCGATTGTTATGTCGGGTTGGGCAGTCAGCAGGGTCTTGGAATATTCAATCCGGAGCGAGTTGATCCATTCCCGGAAATTGCAGTTGTAAGTGGAATTGATGTGTGCTGATACGTAGGAGCGGTTTGACCCTAAATCACGGGTAAGGTCGTCGAGGGTCACTCCTTGTTTGCGATAACCACCCGACTCAAGCCAACGGGACACAGCTTCCCCTAAATCAGGATTCTGTGTTTTAATAGCGCACACACGAGGCTCCGGCTCGGCCTGTTCTTCCACAGCTATTCCCATGTGTGGAAAATTCAGGATATAATTTTGGAATGAAATGTAGATATATACAAACATCAATATTCCCACACCCATGAAGATAGCGTTGCTCCAGCGGGGTGCGAATGCAAGCACCGAGCTGCAAAGACCGAAAAATATGATGCCGTAAGTGCTTTTCTGTAGCCATCTAACAAACACGACAGTATTTTCGGAATAGAAATCGTCGAGTTTTCTGACTGACGCATGATAAATCCGGAAAAAACGCAAAGATATCGAGGAGGCTGCTATAAAGAACCAGACGGATGCCGATATTAGCAATATGGTGCTTGCAATGCCGGAAGCCAGGAGCGCTCCGCTCCACGCCAGAATTAGAAATCCGGAATAGAATCCAAAATCGATTGTCAGTTGTCGCCGGCAAATGTAACGTTTGTCGAGGAGAGAGCAAAACGACATCCCGAACAGTATTCCTTCAAGATAGAAATAAGAGAGTGGCAACGCTATCGCCACGTTCGGGTCGGTGGTGCGAAAGTTGAAAAAGGTGAATTGTGAAATCGACACTCCGAAAATAATAAAAGCAATCCCGAGCATTCTACGCGACCGGATATAAGGGAGGTAGGTGGGGATATCGGGCACCTTGCTGAAAAGGAGACATACCCCAAGAATAAGGGCGGTTGTCCAGCCTGCAAGTATTACGTCTTCGTAAACGGAGTTAATCATATCTGATGTTTTTCGGGTTGCAAAATTACTCATAAATCCCCATATCGAAGGGAGAAATGTCTAAAAATAATTGTAAAAATGGGTATTTTATGTTTTTGCAATGTCTGATTTTCCGATAATTATTATTTTTGCATCGTCTAATTATGGAAATGATTCCCATAAATAAATTAACGTATGAACGATTTTAAGAAATTAATCAGACTTTCGGCAATTCTCCTATTGCCTCTTACATTGCTTCAGGGCTGTAGCGACGACGACACCCCGGAAGAAGAAACTCCGATGCCTCCCATCTATCTCGGCACCGGTCAGGCCTCGAGAACCGTGACGAGCGAACCGGGTCCGCAGCATAAGCAGAAGGAACGGTCGTCGGGCAATTTTTCCACAAGCGGAATGGGTGGCGGAACCGCCATTTATTGGAGTTGTCCCGAGGGAATCTCATTCGACATAAAAATCGACAAGACCGGCACTGACCCGTTTTTCGCCAATGGCGTCACCAACGGCACCATCACTTCGTTCAGAGACGAGTCGAAGTTTTATATCGCGAATCCCCGCAATGCTAAAGAAAACTTCGAGGTGCAATACACGGTCTTCACCCCTGAAGACGGCGTGACTTACGTCTTTTCCGCCAAAGACCACATGTCGGGGCAAAGCCACAGGGCGAGCAGTAATTTCAATCTTCCCTATATAGCCAACTCCGGATATGCGGTGGTATGTCCGAAAAATGTCAAATTCAATATCAATAAAGACGTCTCGGGAGGCAACGACGATGTTGTCCTAAGAGATATTAAAGACGGCGACCTTATCAATAAATTCAGTGGAGAAAACCTTTACATCGCGGATGCGTCGGGTGCCGATAATTCGTTTATGGTGTCGTTCACTCCGCTTTCCGACAATACCGAATCGTGGATGTCGCATCTGAGCGACGATTTGAATCTCTATGACATTTCAATACCGGGCACACATGATTCTGGCACAAAGGAAGCCGATATGAACAGCGCCTCATGCCAGAATTATACCATAGAGGAACAGCTCAACGACGGCATCCGTTTCCTCGATGTCCGCATCGACGAACATTTGAAAGTAAACCATGGCGGAATTTCCTGCCATTTGGATTTTAAAACGGTGCTTCAATGGATTGACACATTCCTTACCGCACATCCTTCTGAAACCATCATCATGCGCTTAAAGGAGGAAAGCGGCAAAATCGGAGGCGACCTCAACGTCTTCTTCAAAGACCCTGCCAACGAAAAGCTCGTTGCCCGTTTCCTTCGCGACACGAAGCTCCACAAATTAGGGGAGTGCCGGGGGAAAATAGTGTTGCTCAGAGATTTCGATGAGCCGGGCGACAACGGACCATGGGGAATACATATAACCCCGGATTGGCCTGACAACGGCAGCGGCACTTTCACGTCGGGCGGTGTAAAATTTTATGTGGAAGACAGATTTTATGAGTTTACCGACCATCACGACACGATGGAAAAGAAAGCACTGATCGAAGAATCGTTTAAAGCGCTCTCGAAAAGTGAATACAAAGACTATCTTTTCATCACTTTCAACAGCATCGGCATGAGGGGAATCACTACACCTTATATGTATGCCTGGGGAGGATCCACTTGCGACCGACCCATGAACCCCATAATGTCCGGACTTATCAAAGACTACTTCGAGGATAATAGACCCGTCAGGTCAGGCATCATAGTTCTTGACTATTACGACAATCACGGTTATGATGATAAAGACTATCTCGTGCAGCGTATCATCAACCTGAATTTCAAGAACAATGTGGTTTATCATTCCTCTCTCTGATATATAGTTAAGAGTCCTTATAATCATTGTTCGTGTCATCACGAAGTCATCGTTGTGTTACCGGCCCCTCGGGGTCGGTAATTTTTTTTGAAAAAATTTGCTTACTTTTGTTGCAAACGCGGCGACGCTGCGTATTGATAGCAGATGAACGGAGATTTTTTGACAACGGCTTTCAAACGAATCCGGTCGAGGTTAAGAGGCTCGGATTTCGCTGATGAAGATTCTGACGACGCTCTTCAGGATGCTTTCTGCCGTCTGTGGACGCGCAGGGACAGCATCAAGGGGGAGAACCAGGCGGAGGGATTGCTTGCAGCGACTTCCCGCAACATCCGCATCGACGGGTTCAGAAGAAAGAAAGTGCATCCCTCGGTAGGAATTGAAGATATGGGTGAGCCTTTCGAACTCCCGGACGATTCGGATTGCGTAGCCGATGCTTACCGTCGCGTGGAGCGTCTTGTGGAAGAAGTCTTGTCGCCACGCGACCGCGAGATTCTTTTCCTCAGAGACCGCGACGGATGGGATTTCGAAGACCTCTCCCGGCGATTCGGACTCACAGAAGCCAACCTCAGAATGATTGTTTCCCGCTCCAGAAAGACAATCCGGGAAATTTATAGAAAGCAGAAAGGAGATTATTAAATGGAAAAAGAAAAACTGCATAAGTTGATTCAGCAATATTTCGACGGCGAAACGTCGTTGGAAGAGGAGCGAAGCCTGCTCGCACAACTCCTGTCGATGCCCCCGGGCGATGACTTGGCCGACGAGGCTTTGGCGGTGATGGTTTTTGCCCGATGCGGCAAAGCCGGAAAAAAGAAGAAAGCCGCTTTTTCACGACGCAGTATCTATAAAATCACGTCGGTCGCGGCTGCCTGTGTTGCGTCGGTGGCACTCTGCATTGGTTTTTTCTCCTATTTATCGAACCCCGGCAATTCTTTCTCAAATGAAGAATGCGTGGCTTATATCGGAGGCGAAAAGATTGAAAACGAATCGATGGTAATGTCGCTGATTGCCGACCAGCTCGATGAGATGTCAGTAGCTTCGGATGCGGTTGAAAAAGAGATTAACGACGACCTGAACGACATCAGGGAAATTATGGACTTTGATTAAGGATGAGGATATGAAAAGGTTTTTGATAACATTGATGGTGGTGGCGGCTTGTTTTTTACGGATGCAGGCACAGGAAGGTCTGAATGTGGCCCCATTCTTCACCGAAACTTATATTTCCGATCCCAACGTCACGTTGGTTACTTTTTCAGGCAGCCAACTTGATTCGAGGGGCTTGACGAAATACAAGAGTATATCCGTGGCAGACGACGCTGTCCTTGCCGACAAAATCGCAAGGGCGGTGGGCAAAGACGGGAGTGCGGCGCAGTCGAAAGAGGTGAAATATAAGGATGGTATGCTTTATTTCGGCTTTTATTCCATGGGGGGTAAGGGGAAACATCGCCGTTATCTGCTCTATTTGAACCGGCGTCCGACCGGCAAGGAAAAAACTACCCTTATATATATCGAGGGAGACCTTGATGCGGCATCGGTGAAAAGGATGATTAAGGGATAAGTAAGCGTTAAAATTCAACAACGATAATTCTACATAAAAACTATGGACTATAAACTATTTGCATCTTTTACGTTGGCGGCGTGCAGTTTCGCGGCTGCTTACGGACAGGAACCTGCCGACACCGTGAAAGTGATTGACAAGGCGAAGAATGTGGTGGTGGTGAAAACAGGCGACACCACTGTGGTAAAGGCTGACTATCTTGATGAAGACGGGGAATCCTTGCAATTCCAATATGAGGTTAAGGTCTCGAAACCCGATTCCGTTCCCGTTGACGACGAATTCCCCGACGAATGGGGGATGGACCTCCCCTTCATGAGGACGAGATGCGTGTCTTGTGAAGATAATAAAAGCGGCAGACATAGGGTATATAGGGATATCACAGGTATGCGCCATATTTATTGGGGATGGCGGTTTAACTATAACGACAAAGGTAACGTGAAAAACAGTTTTGAGGTGGGTGTGCGCGATTTGATTGGCGTGTCGTGGAAATATCGTGGCGCCGAATTGGAAATAGGAGCCGGCTTCGGGTTGAAACGTTTCCTTGCCGACGATGGTTTCGTTTATGAGAAAAATGGTGACGGAGTAGGCTTGATACCTGCTCCCGAAGGTTTGGATATAAAACACTCGCGCCTTGATGTGTTTGCGTTTCATCTTCCGGTGCTCTATAACCAGAGGATTGTCAGAGGATTGTCGTTTACACTTGGCGGAATATTGAATTTCAACAGCTATGCGAAAGCTTATACCAAGGCTTTCGACGGAACCAATCAATATAAGATAGATTATAAAGGTCTTCAGCAAAATCTTGTCACGGCCGATGCTTATGCCGCGATTAATGTTTGTGGCTTTTGTTTGTATTCCACTTGGAGTCCGATGAATCTGTTTAAAAAGGAATACGGCCCCGAATTGAAAGGTTGGAGTCTGGGTGTGGAACTCTCTTTTTAATTTCTGAATTTATAAGCTTTATTAATTAGTATTGAATATGAAAACATTATACAGATTTCTCTCGTTTGCATCGGCCGTCTGCATCACATTCGGTGCTTTGGCTCAAAGCGAAAAGCCTGACACGCTTCTGAAAGTTGACCCGGAGTCCAGGCTTGTAATCACCGAAAGTGCGAAAGGAACGCAGATAACGGTTTCCGGTTACGGGGAAGACGGGCTCGTGGCATCGGTTTTTTCAGAATATCCGGAAGAATCGTCGGTGACTTCAAATCAGACCACTCTTCGCAACAATATGTTCCGGCTGATAAGCGAACGTGGCAACGGATGTTGCAACGATGCGAAATGGAATGTTATACTCGATGGCGTATGCATAGGTCTCAACCGTGCTGTAGGGCAAGAGCCGGACGGCGGTTTGCAATGGTCGAAGTCTTTTGAAATTAGTTGGCTAAACTGCGTAGCCGTATCGTATTCGTTGGGTAAATCTTCTATTTCTCTCGGACTTGGCTTCGATTGGCGTAACTACAAGGTGACGACCTCAGGACGTTGTCTGCTCCCTACGCCCGATAAGGGGATAGCGTGGGGTGAAATCGACGGCGATGCGAAAGTGCGTTATTCGCGCTTGAAAATTTTCAGCTTGCAGCTTCCACTTCTCTACAGATTGAAGATTCCTAAGACATCGCTCTATTTCAAGGCTGGCCCGATATTTAATTTTAACACATACGGTTCGCTTAAAACCGTTTATGATGATGCGGCGGGGAACAAATGCGAATATTTCACCAAAGAGATTAAACCAAGGAGATTTACGGTTGACTTTTTCGGCAGTCTTTCCCTGTGTCAGGCCGTGGGGGTGTATGTGCGTTATTCCCCTATGAAGGTGATGGATGCTGCGGGTAGCCTTAATTTCCGTCCTCTTACAATAGGAATAGGTATCGGAATTTGATATATAATCATTCGATATGGGAAACTAATGGAAAATAGTGTTATCTTTGCAAGTCCAATACGGTGGAATCGCCGGAAAGAGATAACCTAAAAATTTTTGATTATGACAACAAGAGCATCCATTTTTATTTCCCTTTTGATGTTTTCCGTGTCAGGGTTTGCCCAGCAGGCTTTGTGGGGTATGCCGCAGATAATATCGCCGGAGGTGAAATCTGACAAATCCGTAACATTCCGTTTCCTCGCTCCGGAGGCACAAGTGGTGGAGATTACCGGGGATTTCTTGTCTCCTCAAAAGATGGAGACTCCTTTCGGAATTGTGGATGTGCCGGGGAAAGAGGCGTTGTCAAAGGGAGAAAACGGACTTTGGGAATGCTCGGTCGATTCGCTTCAGCCCGAATTGTATAGCTATTCTTTTATTGTTGACGGTCTTAAAGTTAACGATCCTTCCAATGTATATCAAATCCGTGATGTGGGAAGCATCACTAATGTTTTCCTGATAGAAGGTGGGCGTGCCGATTGGTATAAGGTTGCAGACGTGCCGCACGGCACAGTGTCGAAAGTGTGGTATGACACAGCCGGGTATGGCCGGAGAAGAATGACGGTCTATACGCCCGCAGGATACGAGGACGGTAAGAAAAAGTATCCTGTACTTTATCTACTTCACGGCATGGGTGGCGATGAAAATGCGTGGACGGAACTCGGCAGGGCCTCGCAGATTCTCGACAATATGATTGCAGCCGGTGAGGTGGAACCGATGATTGTAGTCATGCCCAACGGCAACATCGACATGCAGGCGGCTCCGGGAGAAACATCTGCCGGCTTCGTGCCTCCTACGACCCAACTCACGCACACTATGGACGGTGTTTTTGAAGAGACTTTTCCCGAGATTGTGAAATACGTGGACTCTCATTACCGTACAATCTCCGAAAAGGAGAAGCGGGCTATTGCCGGGCTTTCTATGGGAGGATTCCATTCGATGCAGATTTCTAAGGAATATCCCGAAATGTTTGATTATATCGGGTTGTTTTCTGCTGCCGTTCTTCCGAGGGAAGGGGTAAAATCCAAAATCTATGAAGATGTGGATGCCAAACTGAAACGCCAGTTCGAACTTTCCCCTAAATTATATTGGATTGCCATAGGCGATAAAGATTTCCTATATGACGCCAACAAGGAATTCCGTAAAAAACTCGACAAAGAGAGATTCTCCTATGAGTATTACGAATCGGCCGACGGTCATATCTGGAAAAATTGGAGAATATATCTCTCGGAATTTTTGCCCCGTCTTTTCAAATAAATTGATTTTTACGGGAACATTTTGATATATAAATTTGAAATATTCTGAGGCGTGAGTGGTGGATTTCTGGAAAAATGATTATATTTGCGGTTAGAAAAGACAAGGAAAGCCTTTGCTCTTTGAACGACACACTATCTAACCCAATATAATCATGAACCAGGAAACCATCCGCCTCACGGCAGAATTGCCTGATTACCCCGATTTTGCAGAGGGGATCAGAAGAGCCCCGGACAGGGGATATACGCTTACACCTGAAAAAACAGTCACGGCTCTGAAAAATGCCCTCCGCTATCTACCGGAGGAACTTCACCAGCAGGTGGCGCCTGAGTTTTTAGAAGAACTGCGCACGCGGGGAAGAATTTATGCCTACCGTTGGCGTCCGAAGGGCGACCTCAAAGCCAAACCCATCGATGAATATAAGGGTAAATGCCTTGCCGGCAAAGCATTCCAGGTGATGATTGACAATAACCTGTGTTTTGACATTGCGCTCTATCCTTACGAACTCGTAACTTACGGAGAAACAGGACAGGTTTGTCAGAACTGGCTTCAATATAATCTGATAAAGAAATATCTCGAAGAGCTGACCGACGAGCAAACTCTTGTGGTAGAGTCGGGTCATCCACTCGGATTGTTTCCGTCGAAAAAAGATTCGCCACGCGTTATTATCACCAACGCCATGATGGTCGGGATGTTTGACAACCAGCATGACTGGCACGAGGCGATGCAGATGGGCGTTGCAAATTACGGACAGATGACTGCCGGCGGATGGATGTATATCGGCCCGCAGGGAATCGTACACGGCACTTTCAATACCCTTCTCAATGCCGGAAGAATGAAACTCGGCATCCCGCAGGACGGCGACCTCGCCGGACACATTTTTGTATCCTCCGGGCTTGGGGGCATGAGCGGAGCACAACCTAAGGCAGCCGAAATAGCCGGTGCCGCCGCCATCATTGCGGAGGTCGATTCGTCGAGAATCGCCACAAGAAAGAACCAAGGTTGGGTGCAGGAAGTCACCGATTCGATTCCGGAAGCTTTCCGTCTCGCCGAGGAAGCCATGAAAAAAAAGCGGCCTATTTCGATTGCCTATCATGGTAACGTGGTTGACCTTCTTGAATATGCCGTGGCCAACAACAAAAACATTGAGCTGCTCAGTGACCAGACTTCATGCCATGCGGTGTATGAGGGGGGATACTGTCCCGTCGGCCTTACATTCGAACAACGCACCGAAATGCTTCACAAGAATCCGGAACGTTTCCGCAGCGCAGTCGATGAATCACTTAAACGCCATTTCAATGCCATAAAGACACTTGTGGAAAAGGGGACGTATTTCTTCGACTATGGCAATTCGTTTATGAAAGCTATCTACGATGCCGGGGTGAAGGAGATTTCACGCAACGGCATTGATGAGAAAGATGGCTTTATATGGCCTTCATACGTGGAAGACATCATGGGCCCGATGCTTTTCGATTATGGCTACGGGCCTTTCCGCTGGGTGTGCCTCAGCGGTAGGCATGATGACCTTGTAAAGACCGATAAGGCCGCCATGGAATGTATCGACCCGACCCGACGCGGGCAAGACCGCGACAACTACAACTGGATTCGTGATGCTGAAAAGAACGCCCTGGTGGTCGGCACGCAAGCGCGTATCCTTTATCAGGATGCAATGGGTCGCCTGAAGATAGCACTCCGGTTCAATGAAATGGTGCGTAACGGAGAAGTCGGTCCTATAATGCTTGGGCGCGACCACCACGACGTGAGCGGCACGGATTCCCCTTTCCGCGAAACATCCAATATAAAAGACGGTTCGAACGTAATGGCCGATATGGCCGTGCAGTGCTTTGCCGGCAACTGTGCGAGAGGCATGAGCCTTGTTGCACTCCATAACGGCGGAGGCGTAGGAATCGGGAAAGCCATCAACGGCGGATTCGGCATGGTGTGCGACGGTTCGGAAAGGGTTGACGAAATTCTTAAAAATGCGATGCTTTGGGACGTGATGGGTGGTGTGGCACGCCGTTCGTGGGCAAGAAACGAAAACGCCATGTCAACCGTGAGGGAATGGAACGAAACGCAGTCGCAGAACGGGTTCATGATTACCGAACCGTTTATTGCCGACGACGAATATCTTGCTTCGTTGCTCTAATTGCCTATGCCCGATGAAAGGAAACATTATAATAGAAAGCGCGACTATAGTCACTCCCCTCGGTAGAGAAGCTGCCAAGGGGAATGACATGTCGAAGATTGCAACCGTCAGAAACGGTTGTATCATAATCACTGAAGGGACCATAAGTTATGCGGGCCCGGAAGAGGGGAGGCCTATGACACGTCCTGACGAGCATTACGAAGTGATGGATGCCCGTGGATGCGTTGCGCTTCCCGGTTTTGTCGATTCGCATACCCATCTTGTTTTCGGCGGCTTTCGCCCTGACGAGTTCCAATGGCGGCTAAAGGGTGATTCATATATGTCGATTATGGAACGTGGGGGCGGCATCCAGTCAACGGTCAATTCCACAAGAACTGCTTCAAAGGATGAGCTGAAACGAAAGTCCCAATGGTTTATCGACCGCATGAGCGAGATGGGTGTTACGACGGTTGAAGCTAAGAGCGGATACGGTCTTGATTCGGAGACGGAGATAAAAATGCTTGATGCCATTGCCGAACTGGCTGCAGAACCTGCTCAAAAAGCCGGAGTAGTCGCTACTTTCCTCGGTGCGCATGCAGTGCCTAAGGAGTTTGCTGGCCGCACGGGGGAATACGTTGACCTTATCATCAATGAGATGCTTCCGAAGGTGAAAGGGAAGGCTAAATGCTGCGACGTTTTTTGCGAGAAAAACGTGTTTGAACTTGAAGATTCGCGTAGGCTTCTTAAAGCTGCCGATGCGATGGGGTTCTCTTTGAAACTTCATGCCGACGAGATTGTCACCCTCGGGGGCGGCGAACTCGCTGCCGAACTCGGAGCCCTTTCCGCCGACCATCTCCTCCACGTCAGCGACAAGGGGATAAAGGAGATGGCCGATGCGGGTGTGGTGGCCACGCTTTTGCCGCTTACGGCTTTCGCCTTGAAAGAACCATACGCCCCGGCAAGGAAGTTTATCGATGCCGGCGCAGCCGTGGCCCTTGCCACTGATTTGAATCCGGGTAGCTGTTTCTCCGGTTCGATTCCGCTGACGATAGCCCTTGCTTGTATATACATGGGTATGTCGGTGGAAGAAGTCATAACTGCATTGACGTTGAACGGTGCTGCCGCACTTGGCATGGCAGAAGAGATCGGCTCCCTCGAAGCCGGGAAAAAGGGCGACGTTGTGCTTCTTGGCTGCGACAATTATCACGTGCTTCCCTATTACGTGGGGATGAACTGCGTGAAAACCACAATCCATGACGGCGTAGTTGTGTCGAACAATCCTTGAGTCAAACCCGACAACGTGTAGATTAATTAATCACGTATTTAAGAATAATCTGATAATGAGTAAACTTGAAACGTATGCCATCGGTTCAGGAAAACTGACATACGATATTATTGAAAAAATCTTGCGTGACAATACCAGGCTTACCCTTTCGGAGGAAGCCCGTGGTAAAATCAGGCATTGCAGGGAGTATCTTGATAAAAAAGAGGAGAACCTTTCGGCTCCTATTTATGGCGTTACCACAGGCTTCGGCTCGCTTTGCGACAGAACGATTTCCCACGAGCAGCTTTCCACTTTGCAGGAAAACCTTGTAAAAAGCCACTCGTGTAGCGTTGGTACTCCTGTTGATTCCACGGTTGTGAAACTTATGCTCCTTTTGAAGGCCCACGCACTTTCGATGGGGTTCAGCGGAGTGCAGGTGCAGACGGTGGAAAGGATTCTCGATTTCTATAACAACGACATCCTCCCTGTCGTGTATGACCGTGGTTCGCTCGGCGCGTCGGGCGACCTCGCCCCACTTGCCAATCTTTTCCTTCCACTTATAGGGGCAGGCGAAGTGATGTATGAAGGGGAAAAGCTGACGGGCAAAGAGGTTTTAAGGAAATTCGGTTGGGAACCAATCAAACTGCAATCGAAGGAGGGGCTTGCCCTTCTCAACGGCACCCAGTTCATGAGCGCGAACGGCATCAAGGCTTTGATCGACGGTTGGCATCTGGTGAACTGTTTCGACCTCTTCGGGGCGATGAGTCTTGAGGCATACGACGGCAGGATAGAGCCGTTCTTCGATTGTCTGCAGCAAGTGCGCCCACATCGTGGACAAATAGAGACAGCCGAAATTTATCGTAAGATATTAAAAGGGAGCGAAATAATTGAGCGGAAGAAAGAACATGTGCAAGACCCCTATTCATTCCGTTGCATTCCGCAGGTCCACGGTGCGGTGAAAGATGCCATGCATCACGTCACCGAGGTGCTTCATATAGAAATCAATTCTGTGACCGACAATCCCACAGTGTTTCCTGATGAAGACCTCGTGTTGAGCGGCGGCAATTTTCACGGCGAACCTATAGCGTTGGTTTTCGATTATATGGGGGTGGCAATACATGAGCTTGGAAATATTTCGGAGAGGCGTGTGGCACAACTTATCCTCGGCAAACGCGGTTTGCCGGAGTTCCTGGTTGCCAAACCGGGACTTAATTCCGGTTTCATGATTCCACAGTATGCTGCGGCATCGGTTGTAAGCCAAAACAAGATGTACGCTTGGCCTGCCTCTTGCGATTCAATAGTAAGTTCAAACGGCCAGGAAGACCTCGTGTCGATGGGTGCCAATTCCGCTACGAAGCTACATAAGATAATCGACAACCTTAAGATTATCGCCGCCATCGAGCTTATGAACGCCGCACAGGGAATTGATTTCCGCCGTCCCTTGAAATCGTCGCCTCAGATTGAGAAGGTGATGAAGGCTTACCGTGAGGTGGTGCCGTTTGTGGAGGACGACGTCGTGATGAGCGAATATATAAGCAAAACAAAGCATTTTCTTGAGAACTACGACATCGTTATCGAGTGAAACATCTGCGTTGCAGATATAGGGAAACCGCCGGAACCATTTTTCTAATTTGATTCCGGCGGTTTTTATAATAGGTTTGCTATTCTGTCAGCGGTGATTCGTTGCCCCATTCGCAAATCGTGGAGGTGGCATAGTTGAAATTGAATTTGGCAATCCCAAGGTCAATGAGAAGACCGTTGTCGGGATTGTCAACTTTGGCACAAATACATTCCCTTCCGCCTATGGTTCTAAGGAAAATTCTGGTCTTGCGCCGGTTGAGGGCGGATGGCGCGCATGCCACGGCTTTCAATCCGGTCGTCAAGTCGGGAAATATTTCCAAGCCTCGCAAAATATCGGATGAGGGTGTGAAGAAATCTTCCGGCGACATTTTTTTACGGTGGACGAATTTTGCCATCATGTTTGCTACGGGCCTCGATTTCTCTATCCCGTAGCCGAACAGGATGAGGAATAGAATCTTCTCGCCTACGCGTAGTTGGGCTTTCACTGTTTTTGAATCGTATGTGCCGCCTACATAGCAGGTTGATAATCCTGCCTCGACAGCTTTTATCACTATTTGTTCGGCATAATAACCTGCCCTTTCATAAACGTCGGGGGTGGCGGTGTCAACTACGGCCGCTATATAATTGCGCGGGTTGATAAACATTCCGTAGCTTCTGCTGAATCCTTTCAATGGTTCGGGATCATTGGTTATGACTTGGAACTTCAGGCCTTGCTCATGGGTATTGACCATGGTAGCGGCAGCCTTAACTTTGTTCAAGACCGCAGTCTCGACAGGCCTTTCGGAAAAAGAGCGTACGGAATGCCGTTTTTCGAGCAGTTGGAGGCGGGCGTTGTCGGTCATGACTTTAATTCAAGTTTCACCACGTTTTCAACATGGTGGGTATGGGGGAACATATCGACCGGCTGCACCGCAGTCACTTTGTATTTCACATCGAGCAATGCAAGATCTCGTGCTTGGGTGGCGGGATTGCAGCTCACATATACTATTGTTTCCGGAGAAGCGTTGAGAATCACTTCCACCACGTCTTCATGCATGCCCGCACGCGGAGGGTCAACAATTATTACCTCGGGTCTGCCGTGGCGTGCGATGAATTCGTCGGTAAGTATATCTTTCATGTCGCCGGCATAGAAAATGGTGTTGTCGAGGTTGTTGACTTTGGCGTTCAGCTTCGCGTCGGCTATGGCTTCCTCCACATATTCAATACCGACCACCTGTCGGGCCTGACGCGCCACGAAATTTGCGATTGTGCCTGTGCCGGTATAAAGGTCATATACAAGAGGTTTCTCGCTCCTTGTTTCATTGCCCGGTTCGAGTCCGGCAAATCTTCTCGCCACTTTGTAAAGTTCGTATGCCTGCAAGGAATTGGTCTGATAGAACGACTTGGCGTTTACCCGGAATTTCAACCCTTCCATTTCCTCCTCTATATATTCCGGACCGAAGTAAGCCCTTACATCCTGGTCGGCTATTGAGTCATTGAGTTTCAAGTTTATGACGTAGAGAAGCGACGTAATTTGAGGGAACTTGTCTTTTATGGCTTCCATTATTTCGTTGATGCGGACTTTGTCGTCTTCTCCGAAAGTCAGACACACCATTACTTGCCCGGTCGAAGCGATTCTGAGCATAAGAGTGCGTAGAAGTCCCTTGTTCTCCTTAATATTATAGAAAGAAAAATTCCGGGAATCGGCATAATTGAATATGAAATTGCGGATTTCATCGCCGAGTCCGCACTGCAGGCGGCAGTTGTCGATGTGAAGCACCTTGTCGAAAGCGCCGGGAATATGGAATCCGAGGGCGTTTCCGCTGTCGTTAAATTCTTTGCCCGATTTGATGTCGTCCCAGGAGCGCCATTTCTTATTGGAGAATGTATATTCCATTTTGTTGCGATATTCCCATTCCCGGCGGGAGGGTAGGGTGGGCATTATTTCAGGTAGTTCCACCTTGGCAATACGCTGGAGCGCATCTACTACTTGCTGCCTTTTATGCTTGAGCTGTTCTTCGTAGGGGAGATGTTGCCATTTGCAGCCTCCGCATGTGCCGAACGACCGGCAGACGGCTTTGCGGCGCAAAGGCGATGGGGTCACAATTCTTGTGATATGCGCTTCGGCGTAGCTGTGTTTTTTTTTGTCGATTTTCAAATCTACGATATCGCCCGGTGCGGCGTATGGAATGAACACTACAATGGGCGATTCATCGGTCTCGCGGAGCCTTGTCCGGGCAATCGCTTTCCCTTCGGCCGCCACTCCTGTCACCTCTATATTATGCAGTTCCGGTAGTTCTTTTCTTTTTCTTGCCATTTTTGACATATTTTATCACTGCAAAATTAGTGAATTTACCGAAGATTTTATTAAATTTGCATATCCAAAATGATATGGAAACCGTCCATGTCGATAAAAAACCATGTTAAACCCATTTAGACAGGATTCTGGAAAATGCCCTTTATATAAGGATGAAGTTTAAGAACAGAATTTTAACTATTTAATAATAAATATATTAACAATGGCAAAAGCGATTTATACGTTCGGCGACGGAAAAGCTGAAGGTAATGCCGGGATGAGAAACCTTCTCGGTGGCAAGGGAGCAAACCTTGCTGAAATGAATCTTCTTGGAATGCCCGTTCCTCCGGGATTCACAATCACGACAGACATCTGTACTGAATATACACAATATGGCCGCGACAAAGTTGTAGCCGACATCAAGTCTGATGTAGAGGCTGCCATAGCCCACGTGGAGGCCCTCACCGGTAAAAAGTTTGACGATCCCTCCAATCCTCTTCTTGTATCGGTTCGTTCGGGAGCCCGTGCTTCTATGCCCGGTATGATGGATACTGTCCTCAATCTCGGTATGAACGACGCCACCGTTGCCACCATGGCTGAAAAGAGCGGCAATCCGCGCTTTGCCTGGGACAGCTACCGTCGTTTCGTCCAGATGTATGGTGATGTTGTTCTCGGCATGAAGCCTAAGAGCAAGACCGACATCGATCCTTTCGAGGCTATCATGGACAAAGTGAAAGAGGAGAAGGGCGTGAAGTTCGATAGCGAACTCGACGTTGAAGACCTCAAAAATCTTGTTAAGCTTTTCAAGGCTGCCGTAAAGGATTATACCGGCAAGGATTTCCCCGACTCTGCTTGGGAACAGCTTTGGGGCGGCATCTGCGCCGTGTTCGACAGCTGGATGAACGAGCGTGCAATCCTTTATCGCCGCATGAACCAGATTCCCGAAGAGTGGGGTACGGCCGTCAACGTGCAGGCTATGGTATATGGCAATATGGGCAACAATTCCGCTACGGGCGTTGCTTTCAGCCGTGATGCCGCCACAGGTGAAAACATTTTCAACGGCGAGTATCTTATCAACGCTCAGGGCGAGGACGTAGTTGCCGGTGTTCGCACACCCCAGCAGATTACAATCGAGGGCTCACGTCGCTGGGCTGCCCTTCAGGGCATCAGCGAGCAGGAACGTGCCTCCAAATATCCCGCTCTTGAGGAGTCGATGCCTGACTGCGCTGCCGAACTTATCGCTATCGCTCATCGTCTTGAAGATTACTACCGCGACATGCAGGATATGGAGTTCACTATCCAGGACGGCAAGCTCTGGATGCTCCAGACCCGTAACGGCAAACGTACGGGCGCAGCTATGGTACGTATCGCCATGGATCTCCTCCGCGAGGGCATGATCGATGAGAAGACGGCTCTTCTCCGCATGGAACCCCAGAAACTCGACGAACTTCTCCACCCCGTGTTCGATAAGAGCGACGTGAAAAAAGCCACTGTAGTTGCCAAGGGCCTTCCCGCTTCTCCGGGTGCCGCAGCCGGTCAGATTGTATTCCAGGCTGACGATGCCGAGGCATGGGCTGAAAGGAAGAAGAAAGTCGTGCTCGTTCGTATCGAGACTTCTCCCGAAGACCTTCGCGGTATGGCTGTGGCACAGGGCATCCTTACGATGCGCGGCGGTATGACCAGCCACGCTGCCGTTGTTGCCCGTGGCATGGGTAAGTGCTGCGTTTCCGGTGCCGGCGAAATCAAGGTAGATTATAAGGCTAAGACCGTTGAAATGGGCGGTAAGGTATATAAGGAAGGCGACTGGATTTCACTCAACGGTTCTACCGGTGAGGTTTACAACGGTCAGGTTCCTACCCGCGAACCCGAACTCGACGGTGATTTCGGCGCAATCATGAATCTTGCAGCCAAGTTCACCAAGACTCTTGTACGTACTAATGCCGACACTCCCCGCGACGCACGTCAGGCACGCAACTTCGGCGCACAGGGCATCGGCCTCTGCCGTACGGAGCACATGTTCTTCGAAGGCGACCGCATCAAGGCTGTCCGTGAGATGATTCTTGCTTCTGACGTTGAAGGTCGTCGTCATGCTCTTGACAAACTTCTCCCCATCCAGCGCGGTGACTTTGAGGGTATCTTCGAGGCTATGGACGGCTGTGGCGTAACTATCCGTCTTCTCGATCCCCCGTTGCATGAGTTCGTTCCTCACCAGACAGCTACCCAGAAGGAGCTTGCAGAGGAAATGGGACTTTCGCTCGAAGAGGTTAAGGCAAAGGTTGACTCTCTCGAAGAATTCAACCCGATGCTCGGTCACCGTGGCTGCCGTCTTGGCATCACATATCCTGAGATTACCGAGATGCAGACACGTGCCATCATCGAAGCTGCCCTCAACTGCCAGAAGAAAGGCATCAAGGTTATGCCCGAAATCATGGTTCCCCTCGTTGGTACTCTCAAAGAGCTCCAGAACCAGGCTAACGTAATCAATTCGACTGCCGCCAAGGTATTCGAAGAGAGAGGCGAATCAATCCGCTACAAAGTGGGTACGATGATTGAGGTTCCCCGTGCAGCCCTTACAGCCGACCAGATTGCAGAGGTTGCCGACTTCTTCTCGTTCGGTACTAACGACCTTACCCAGATGACCTTCGGTTACTCACGCGACGACGCTCCCAAGTTCCTCAAGTTCTATAAGGAACATGGCATCCTTAAGGTTGATCCGTTCGAGGTACTCGACCAGGAAGGTGTAGGTCAGCTCGTAAGAATGGGTGTTGAGAAAGGCCGTTCTACGAATCCCGACCTCAAGGTTGGCATCTGCGGCGAGCATGGTGGTGAGCCTTCAAGTGTTAAGTTCTGTGCTAAACTCGGCATGAACTACGTATCCTGTTCACCCTATCGCGTGCCCATAGAGATCGGAAGA
>CABRKI010000048.1 GCA_902471455.1 uncultured Porphyromonadaceae bacterium
AAATTTAATCATCTTTTTTGACTCGTTAGGAGTCAACTTTTTTCAGGACGAGACACTTCTGTGTCAAGCTATTTGCTTGACAGTAATAATTTAGTAATAATTTCATAATGTTTGAGTAATGATTATTTTCAGTATGGGGCTTTGTCCTGTGGTAACTTTGCAGCGTAAATCAGAAATAACAAATCTCAAACAATATGAAAAAAATATTTTTGTTACTCGTTATCACAATCATTGCGACAGCTATTGCCTCAGGCAAAATCCTTCGCCGTCAACTCAGCATCTTTCAGGCCACGGTACCCGAGACAGAGACTCTCGCTCCCGAGAACATGGAGTTCGTCTATTACTATCGCTGTTGCGTTGACACCACCGGCTCTCTGAAAGAAGACTTTGACAGTGACAATATGTTGCTTCAGATTGGCCCGGACGGCCTCTCAAAGTTTTCAAGCTACAAGAACCTCACGGTCGATTCAATCCTGATGCGGTCCACTCAAGAACAGATAGCCGATGCAGCCATAGAGGGTAAACTCAGCACAGGCGAATTCATGACCATCTACAAGAACTATCCCGCCGGACATCTTACTCATACCGAGAAAATCTGTAAGGACTGGTTCCGCTATGACGAGGAGATGCCGTCACTTGACTGGGAGCTTACTGATTCGGTGACTACCGTGCTCGGATACGAATGTCAGAGCGCGCGGTGCAAGTTCCGTGGTCGCGTGTGGACTGTGTTCTACGCAGAGGACATACCGCTGATGGATGGGCCGTGGAAACTTCATGGCCTCCCCGGTCTTATCATGAAGGCTTCAGACGAGATGGGGCACTATACATTTGAGTGCATCGGTATCAAGTCGAACGCCGACCGCCCCATCACTATCTACAAAGTGCCGTTTAACAAAACTGACCGCAAAGGTTATTACGATGCCAAACATCGCTATGAGATAAATCCGTATGCATACTATGAGGCGACGACCGGCGAAAGTGTCACGGTTCTTGATGCAAACGGCAACCCCTCTCTCGGTGCATACGACCCGATTGAACTGCCATATGATTACCTCGAACTTGACTGGAAAAAATGAACAGATACAGTTTTTTCATAATTTGCGTTTTCCTCGGTCTGCTGTCGGCTTCGGCGGCAGATTCGGGAGATCTGCGCGGCAAAGTTGTTGATGCTGACACAGACGAGCCGGTTGTAGGCTGCATCGTGAAATCGAAAGGTGCTTTTGCTTCAACCGATAAAGAAGGTCGCTTCATTATTAGCCCTAAAGCCGATGCAGACTCCATATCGTTTCGTTTCATGGGTTATGAATCTCGTTCACTACCTGTTACAGCCGATTTTTCTTGTGTGCGCCTTACGCCAAAGGCAACACAACTCAACGATGTGATAGTGGAGGCTCCTGACATATATGCCAAAGGCGACACACTTGTATTCAACGTTGCTAAATATGCCAATGCCAAGGATAATGCCATTATCGACGTCATCAGGCGGCTTCCGGGTATCAAGGTGGAGGAAGACGGGACGATAAAGTATCAGGGCAAACCGATTAATAAGTTCTATCTCGACGGCAATGATTTTATTGGCGGTCAGTACGGGCTGGCCACCAACAACATCTCGCACAAGGATGTGGCATCTGTGGAGGTGATGGAGAATCATCAGCCGGTCAAGGCTCTCGAGGGCATTGAGTTTCCGGAGGAAGCTGGCATAAACCTCAAGCTGAAGGAGGATGCACGAAGCCGATGGGTGGGCGTGGCACAGGCTGCCGCCGGTGCTCAGCCGTTTCTATATGACGGTTCGCTTTACACAATGCGCATCGCCCCGAAGAGTCAGAATATCATAACCCTCAAAGCCGACAATACCGGATGGAATCCTGTCAATGAAATACAGGAGCATGATTTCGATGACATGTTCTCTTCGGATTACTCATCAAACCTATGGCCTGAATACATATCTGCCGATATTGTGAACGCTCCACTGTCGGAGAAGCGAACCCGCGACAATCTGTCGTGGCTTGCAAACGCGATAACGGCATGGAAGTCCGGAGACACTTCGATGCGCCTTAAACTTAACTACATGGGCGATCGTCTTGACTACAGTTCGGGAATGACTACTGACTATTTCAGTTCTCAGATCCCTCAGTTTGTCCAGAACAATTCACAACGCATACAGGCTCATGATCTGTCGGCACAGTTTTTCAGTCAGACAAACAGGCGGGGCTATTATCTGAAGGAGAAATTTACCGTGGCTGGCGTATATGATAAGTCAGACTCCGAGATAACAGGCTCATTTGACCTCGCGCAGCGCGTCAGCCGAAAGAGTCTCTCAGCCAGCAACGACCTAAAGCTTGTGAAGCGCAACGAGAAAAAACTATTCACGCTTATTTCGCGTAATACTTTAGAACATCGTCCTGACCGGTTGATTGTGGCAGGGGTTGATAATGCAGAGCAGAGCCTTGGCACAACAGATTTCCGAAGCACTACTGAAACCAAATTCGGAAAGATGACCCGTTTTTGGAAATATTATGTGTCTGGAGGCCTTGATCTCAATTATCACCGAATGAACAGCACCCTTGACGGACTTGGAGAATTTGACAACAACGGAATCCACAAAGCATTCCTGTCAAATCTTTATGCCGCCCCACAGGTCGATTATGAGCGCAACGGCTGGCGTGCGTCATTCCGTATGCCTCTGAAATGGCTTCACTATTCAATCGCAGGTCAACATGATTATATCAATGCTTCGCCATATATGTATATAAAACGACAACTGACGGCCAAATCTGATTTATCAGCATCTGCAACCTTTAGCCTCGGTTCGCCGCAACCATATCTGAATATTTCGGTTCCGGTGCTTTCCGACTACCGCAATATTTTCATTGCCGAAAACCCCGACAATTATTCGCAGAATGTTGCTGCCACACTCTCATATCGTTATCGCAATCCGTTGAAGTCTCTGTTCTTCAACCTTTCAGCGACCTATAATCATAGTCGCAGTTCAATAATGTCAAGTCAGTTATTCATCGACGATTTCATTGTATCGACCTATGCCGACCGTTTGAACAACAGTGATACATGGTATGTCAAGGGTGGATTCAGCAAAGGTCTCGGTCATAGCAAGATGGTGGTAGGCTGCGATATAGATGCCTCTGTGTCATCCGCATCATCCATGCGCGATAATGAGGTGGTACCCTACCGACAGATTACAGCAGGGGTGAAACCATATTTCAAAGGAAGCATCACAAGATGGCTCTCTGTCAACTACGAGGCAAGCTATGGATTCTCAAAACTGAAACTAAACTCTATTGCCAACAATTATCATAACTTCAGGCAAAACGTCTTTGCTACCATAATTCCAAATGATTATGTGCAGTTTACTATAGGAGCGGAGCATTTCCTGACCCGATTCCCCGAGGGGAATACCACCAATCTGGTACTTCTTGATGCTTCGGCTGTATGGAGAGTCAACGGCAAGGTGCGCTTGTCACTGACAGCCAACAATCTTCTGAATAGCCACACTTACCAATACATCAGCTATGGCACCCTCTCGCGTTCAGAACATCACTTCGGGATAAGGCAAAGAAGCATCCTTGCCTCCATCCAATACCGCTTCTAAAATGACCATATTTATTGGATATATTGATTAGAAAAACAGCTTAATCATACAATCGCAACCGCCCTCGGATATGAGTGCCGAGTGCAATAACAACTGAAAACAAATATATGAGATCAAAACTTGTTTTTTTATCTATCATGATTCTATCGGCATGGACAAATGTCCATTCGCAAGAAACAACGCCGACAGATTCACTGATTAAAGAGTTGCAAGAAGTCGTAGTTACAGCCAAGCAACCTGCTACAAAACTTGTCGGCAGTTCACTCGTTTCAACCATTGCAGGGTCAAACCTGCAAAATGCAGGAAACGCACTTGATGTGCTGCAACAGCTTCCACTAATATCTGTGGATGACAATGCTGTATCTGTAACCGGTAAAGGTTCGCCTGCCATCTACATCGACGGAAGACCTATGCGCGATGATGCAGAATTGCGTCAGCTAAAATCCTCCAACATAAAAAGTGTTGAGTTGGTACTGGCTCCGGGTGCGCAGTACGCAAGCACTACCAATGCCGTGCTTAAAATCACAACCCGTAAAAACTTTGTGCAGGGCCTCAGTATAAGCAATGAAGTGGAGACTCGTGTACAGCGTAAGTGGTCGGTAAACGATATGCTTGATTTCAGCTATCATACCGGCAAATGGGAGCTGTTTGGCACAGGATATTACGACCATGACAACAGTGTAATCAAGGGTTCTACACTCAAAAGTCTTACATTTGAAGGCAAGCCCACAGAAGTCGGCACTACTTTTCATAATACATACCCTGAGAACAGCGCATTAGGCAAATTGGGATTCAATTTCTCGGAAGGTGCTCAGTCATTTGGCGCATACTATCGGTTTATGTATTCTCATACCGACCCGCTGAATGATGGCACGGAATGGATTAACTCTGAGAAACCTCTATATCGCAGAATATCAGGGGAAGGTAATACAAGGAATCATCTGGTATCTCTGTACTATGACAATACTTTTGCCGACAAATATCATCTTCACTTTGACGGTAACTTCAAAGGGGCTAACAATAACAAGAACAGCAATGCAAGTTACGAAAATGAGGCTTTACAGGCAGTAAACTCCACACAAAACCAGAACAGCTCGCTTTGGGCTGGAAAACTCTATCTCGACTTCCCTCTTGCCGGAGGTGATTTCACTGTCGGTACACAGGATTCCTATACCCGGACAAAACTTGATTACCGGATGCTAAATACATCAGTCGGGACATACATTCCGTCCTCACTGACCGATGCCAAGCAGACTTCATTGGCGGCTTTCGCATCGTGGGCAAGACAGTTCGGGAATTTCAGCCTGTCGGCTGGTTTAAGGTATGAATACGTTGATTATCTGTTTACTGTCGATGGGAAGAAAGATACAGATGTAAGCCGCACTGATCATTTCCTCACTCCTGATATATCTCTTGGTTATTTCTTCAATGAAACCTCTATGATAAACCTGAGTTATAGAATGGCAACTATAAAACCACCGTATTCACAACTTACAAGTGGACTGACTTATGCCGGAGAACACGAGATTGAGGGCGGCAATCCTATGCTGCGTGATGAAAAGATGCACAATCTGCAACTGTTCGGGCAATGGAATGACTTTATGTTGCAGGTTGATTATATCCGCAGCCTTGATACATACGCTTTTGTAAAAGAGATTTATCCTGCGTCGTCATTGCAGATGCTGCTCCATCCGGTCAATGTCAACGTATCCGAGTTAAGCACATATCTGATATGGAGCCGCCCGATACGGCGCTGGATTCCTGAAGTTACTCTCGGATTGTCAAAACCGTGGATGAAACTTGGCAATGACAGCTACGATAAACCGATATTTTCATATAGTGTTCAGAACTCAATTACATTGCCCAAAGGCTTTTATATCTCCGCTAATGTGCGGGGGCAAAGTAGCGGAGATATGCACACCAATCGTTTTGCAGCCTCATGGTTTGTAATGGATATGAGCGTGCGCAAAACATTCTTCGACAAGGCACTTGCCATTAAGCTGACAGCAACCGATATATTCAATACCCGCAACAACGACTGGAGTATGAATACATACGGTATTCTTATGAAAAAATACCAGAGTTATGACCGACGTGGAATAACACTCAGCGTTCAATATCAATTCCAGCCAAAGAAAAGCAAATACAAGGGTAAAGCTGCATCAGAGGCTGAAATGAACCGACTTTAATAGAAACAGCCAATCATACAATCGCAACCGCCCTCGGACATGAGTGCCGAGGGCAATAAAATAAAACAAAAATGAAGCAAAGAGTCAGACTCAGTACATTTTCAATCATGCTGTCGGGCATAGTCATGATTGTCCTACTATGTGCGCTATATTTTAGCAATAGCCCTGTGAGTATTTGCATAATAAGTGGTATATTAATTGTTTGTTGCGCTTTGACGCTGTATTACATGCCTCTATCCGTCAGTGTTTGCGATGGTGAATTGCGTGTAAATTGTATTATCCGGACTAAACGAATACCACTGAGAGAAATAAGTTCAATAGAACGGTTGCAGTCTACTATGTTGGGGCGGCGAGTATTCGGTAACGACGGTTGGTTTGGCTACTGGGGCTGGTACAGAGATAAGACTTTAGGCACATATTTTGCTTACTATGGCAATGAGGCTGATTGCTTTATTGTACGACTAAACAAAGGAAAACAATATGTGCTTGGCTGCGACAACCCCGACGCCATCATAAACTATATTCAATCTAAATAATCTATTAACGTAATGAGAAAGCTACTATTAGTCGTTTTTATTCTGATTACAAGCCCGTTAATCCTTCTTGCAAAGGAAACAGAGGATAAGACACACCACCGCGTGGGGTTCAACGGAGCTTTGACTTCATCTGACACTTGGCAGCTTGAGTTTTCCTATCATTATATGCTCAATAAGTACGTGGGTCTGGGAGGTTCTGTCGGTTAATGGAAAGTGTGGTATGAGGATGGCTGGGCATCTGGCAAAAACTGGAACATTGACGAGGATGACAACAAACCTTGGAATTTCTATCTCCGCCCATCAGTTATGTTAAAAACACCTGCGCTGAAATATCGGGCTTGCGCGTGGTCGCTTTTTGCCGAGCCGGGAATAATGTTGAATAATCCTTATCAGCGTGTATGTATAGAATCTACACCGAATTGGCCTGATATCGAGTATGACTATATCAGCACAACTAAAGGGCAATGGCTGGCGTTTGATCTGCGCTTAGGAGTCAGCCTTGATGTCGGCCCTTGTGGGATAAGTGCCGGATATATGATGTCAAATCTTGATGTATATAGCCAATACCGTCATTTGTCATACAAAGGTATCTCCTTCAAAGACTTTTATCCCCGTAAATCCTTTATGCAGGGAGCATACATTTCACTATCGTATAATTTTTGAAACAGCTTAATCATACTAATAGTCAAGCCCTCGGCAGTGATGTCGGGGACTTGACAAAACGCCACCGAGGGAGGCTTTTGCTTCTCTCGGTGGCGTTGGGTTTTAGTAACCTTCGGGCAGTTCCGGCTTGGCGTCTTCTGGGATATGCGGATTTGCGCGCACTTTCTTAATTGCTTCGATTTCGCCCGGTGTCAAACGGGAGCGTTGCTCATGTGGCAGCGGCTTCGGTTTTGATTCTGCCTTTGGCTTTGATTTCTCAGGCTCCGTTGCTTTGGGCGGCTCCGGCGGTTCGGGAGTCCAGTCATCGACAGGTCGGAAGTAGAGGAACTGCGGGGCGTTGCGCTCCATGTTGAAGATTTTGGTCTTCATGCCGTTCCGTTCCTCTTTCTTCCCATCGAGCATTCGGCGTTCAAAATCCTGATATTCCTCGGTGTCAGCCTTTCCGATGCGACTCCAGCGATAGAGCCACTCCACTCGTTTGAGGTGCTCAATCTTGTTGTCTTGATAGAAGAACGCAACACCGAATACGAAAAAGACAGCGATAAATACTACTACAATGATTTTGAACGCAAGTAGTTTGTTACGCAATGTGGTCTCGTTGTCGGAACTGTTCTGCCGGGCCTCCATTCTTTTGAGAATGGCATTGTTGTCATCGACCTTATTCTCCGTATGACCGATTTCGTCTTTGACTGCCTTTTGGATTTTCTTATCAAATTCAACTTTTTCGAGAATATCCATTTGGCTGACAGTGACCGATACCGCTTGGGGAGATTGATTCTCCCAGGTCTTGCAGTTCTCGACAATCCGCGTCACGGCATTGTCAATGTCTGACTTCCGGGCGATGTCCTCAGGAATCACCACTTTGATTTCCGTTGGCTCCGCCGGAGCTTGTGGCGGTGGCGTTGCCTTCGCTTTTGTTTCGAGAGTCTCGATGCGAGTGGTGTGGTTGGTTACTGTCTTTTGCAGGCCGTCAATCTGCACTCCTTGTTTTTTGACGTCTTCATAAAGTTTTGACATATTCAGCGGCTTTGTTTGATGGTGGGTTTCTTCTTCTTTTTTTTCTCATGCTTCGGGCAAATTCTTCCTCCTGCGGGTCATAACCGGGACCGAGAGTGAACAGGTTGCCGACAGCTCCGACAGTTGCATCCAGAACATCCTCTACGAGAGAAGACCTCTGCGACGGCGCATATTCTACCGTTATTTTCGGTTTCTGCGGAATAGAGCCGGATTGCTGACATTCCTGTTTACGGTTAAACTCAAAGAGGTTGTCGAGACGGCGATAGGTGAAATCACGGTCAATCTTGGAGCCGGTCATGGTTATGTCGCCATCTGAAAATTTCACTCCGACGTGCTTGCCGGTGTTGTGATCATCATGAAATTTAACCTCAATTCCGGCACAGGCGAGGCGTCGGCAGAACTCATCCCAGGACTTACAGCCATAAATAGCCTGACTGATTTTCTCATGAAATATCGGCTTCATGTCCTCATATTTCTTTTTCAGAGGTGAGTATGTAAGCCCGTATTTGTCCTTGATTGTCTTGACAACCTTGTCGCTCCGCTTGAAATTGTTACGCTCGTTGACCGCCTTGCCCGACATATTCACACGGTTATAGACGATGTGGAAATGCGGATGCTCGGTTTCCAGATGCCGCACAACAAGGTACTGCGTGTCCTTTATGCCCATGCCGTCCATGTACTCTTTGGCGAGCTGAGCCATAAATTCATCTGTCAGACGGGGCGCGTCGGCGTTGTCAAAACTGATGGAAATATGCCCCGCCGGGTTCTCCTTGTCGGGCATGAATCCGTGTGCAGCCTCGAATGACTGCACCATTTTCTTATAGTCGAGCGTGAAAATATCACCGCTGTCTATGACTCTCCAAGTGTCGGGAGTGTACTTGTTTTTGTCGTGGAACTCACGGACAACATAGCCGACAACATCGTGGAAAGAGCCACTGCTAAGTATTCTTGCAAACATAGTCGGTCTCTTTATTGGGTCTTAATTTTTTCAGAATATCGAACATTGCGTCAACGACAGCAAGCAATTTATCGGCTGCCCTGCGCAGTTTAAGGCAGTTAAGCCATGTCACTGCCTGATTAAAATCGGAACTTAGGCGCAGGATTTTCTGTGCAATCTCAGTCTCGATTTCGTTCAGACGGCTTACGATAGTGAGCCTGAACGCGCCGTGCCGGATGAACTCGGAGAGTTTCACGCCGGCGGATTTCGCCCTCTTTTTAAGGTCGAAGTATTCGGCGTCGGTAAGCTTTATGGTCACCGTGTGGGTGCGCTTCTCATCGGTCGGTTTAGAGGGGCGACCGCCCTTTCTATTATCAATCTTTTTCATAGAATAACAAGTTTGGATTATTGTGATTGGGAAAGCAAAGAGCGGCCTCGGCTGCGACGTTTTGGGGGTACGTTTTCGGAGAAAAAGTAATCCCGAAACATATCCTTGCTTTCCCAATTCACTACGTTCATCGGGAAACTGCTCCACGGCTTCGCCGGGCGCAGTGGCTCCCATTCTTATCTCAGAGTTTCATCCATTCTTTTACCTTCGGCAACACCTCGCGGAGGTGGGCTGCGATAATGGAATTGAGGTAGCTGGTGGCGTTTAACTTGCGGTCGCCGACACGACGCACTATCAGGTCGAGCTGCTCCCACTGCTCATCCTCGATAGCCACGTTGTGCTTCTTCTCGAACTTGTGGGGCAAGAGATATTCCGATTTGAAGCTGTCGAGTTCCTCCCTGCGCTGTTTTGCGCTGATGCGTGTCGGTCTGGATTCATCCACTTCACTGACTGCATCGGGTTCACTGACTGCAACAACATCATCGGGTTCGGCTGATGGTGCGTCAGTATCGGGCGAAGTCTTGTCATTGACTGCATCGGATGACACAGGAATATCCACCGCACTCGGTTTATTGGTGGCATCGGCGACACTCGCATCATCGGACACATTGGTCGTATCCGTTTCTTCGTCTGCACCGGGTTTATCTGACACAGTCGGTTCAGCGGTTGTTCTGATAATGCTCTGTTCAAAGAGAGCATCAATGTCAACATCCGCATCGGGCGCAATGGGTGTGTTGACTGCATCGAGTTCACCCTTGAACAGTCCGGGCTGATTATCGTCAGCACCTTGATTGCTCTTGTTGACGGCGTTGTCTGATTTCACTTTGGGTTTGCTTTTTGGCTTTGAAGCCATTTTATCAGTCGCAACGGTCAACTGAGTTGACTCGGTTGCGGGGTTGGTGGAGTTGTCTTGTTTTTTCATCACACGAATTGTTTTGGATTTGACTTTGCGCCGGATTCATCCGACAAATGGGTGTTCTCTGTTGACAAAAGAACTGAGCCAAGCGTGTCAACACCGATAGCTCGGTTTACATCACGGCTCGTATGTATTGGCATACCGCACTGATGTCGGCACACCGGATTAGCTGATAATTCTGAATACACGGTAATTCGGGATTGTGACCGCCGAGAGAAAAACCCCGGCGACCGGGTGAAGCGTTGAATTTGATAAATTGATGAATTGTAATTGTATGGCCATATGTTTCAATACATTATTTCTTCATCGGCTTTTCATCATGACTTTTGGCGGTGAAAAAGAATCTGCTGCGAGGGAAAAGAGAAATTGCGTTTTCTCTCGGTGCCACCCACTTTTCTTTTCATTGCCTTTCATCCTTTGATGAAATGTTGATGAATGACCGATGAAAAGAAAAAGCACTGAGAAACAATACTGTATATCTCTTTTCATCAGTTCATCAAAATTCAACGAGAAAAAATTATAAATTCTCTAACATCTGACGGGTGACGGTGTAGTAGCGTCCGCATCGGCGTGTCTCGACGTATGATTCCTCATCGCGGAACATACCGACAGTGTAGGTGGTATAGCAGAACGAGTTGGAGGCTGGGTTGAGCTTCCAGCAATCCTGCACCACCTTTCGGAGCTGTCCCCGGTCGGCCTTGACCTGACGATAGCTGAAAAGACTGAGGATGTCGTTGAAACAGAAATCAACTTCGTCGATTTTGCGCGAGTCCATTATCTCGGTCAGCAGCTCGGCAAGTTCCAGCTCCACACGGTTGCGGTTGGCACGGATGATCTTCTGCAAGGCATCGGTGTCAATCAGTTTTGGGTCGAACCACATCCGACTTTCCTCGGCGGTTGACAAATGCCGATAGGTCATGGCGTGGAGAAATGCAGGTATCTCATAACGGATTTTCTCCAGAAAGGCGGTGTCGTCCGTGGTGAGGCGCGGTATCTTGCGAACCCAGTAGCGTGTCTCTCCGGGATCGATGACCACGGGAAGATACTCGTTATTGGAACACAGCACGAACTTGGCGAAGAAGCTCACCTCCTCGCGGTCGCGTCCCTTGGCCTCCATCTTGTAGTTGCGGGTGGTGCTGAGATTTTTCAGACGCTCGGAGTCCTCGCGTTTGTTGAGAAGCACCTCGTCAACCAAAATGACGAGTTTGCCGTTCCAGTCGTCGTTGAACTGGCTGCGAAAATTCTCGTTGGTGTTGAAGGTGACATTCGCCTCAAAAAGCAGTTTGAGGAAATTGAGAAAGGTGGATTTGCCGGTGTTGCGCTCCTCCGAAACCAACAGCAGAATCGGAAGTTTCTGCAACGGCATGGTGTAGAGAATTTGCAGATAGTCGAGACCGAGGTCGTACTGTTCGCCGAAGATATGGCGCACAAGCGATTCGATGCACGACCATTCTCCCTCGGCGGGGATATGACTGAGCGGCGAATACTTGTTCTTGAAGCTGCCGACTACCGGCTGATAGTCGAGATGCGAGGGAACACAGCAGAAGCCGTCATATTTGGGCACGTTGGCAAGAAAGTCCTTGCCGTAGTCCTGACGGATTGCCTCGATTGTCCACGGGATACTGCGCTCTATGAGCTGTCCGGCGGCGTTGGGTTGTCGTACAATCTTGTAGTAGGTGGTGCCGATGCGCTCAAAGCGGTCTTCAGCAGGTGGTGTAACTGTTGCGTCTTCCATAGGCTCAGTCGTCGTTACAAGGGTTGATAATAGAGTTGACTTCCCGCTGGCTGTAACGGGTGCTTCCGTTCACTTTGAAAGGGTGGAGTCTGCCGTCCTTCGTCATGTTATAGACGGTGGTCTCGCAGACGCCGAGTTGGTCGGCAACCTCTTTCTTGGTGAGTGCCTTGTCTTTCTCCGCCTCCATGTAGAGAGGGAGCAGACGTTCACGGGTGGCGTCGATTGTGTCAACCACAAGCTGATGGAGGTCAGTGAGGCTGACGGTGAGGAGAATATTGGGAGAGTCAGGGTCAGTAGTGTACGCCTGAAGGATTTCAAAGAGACTCAATTTCATTGGCAGGATTATGAAATTAAAGTTATATCGCCAAGTAACTCGCATCTCCGCCAGCCCCGGCGACGAAAAGGGCTGTGGCGATGTGTCCCCGAAAGGACATAGGGAGGGCTGTCGGCTAAGTTTCATTAAAGCCGACGGCGGTTTATGCCGAGCTGTACGGTTCGGCAAAGGGCGTAGCTCACCCTTACCCATGCCTTGCGAATTGGCAACGGCATGGGTGGCATCCGCCCCGGATATGGGGCAGACACGGAGCCGGCATCTTATTCAATCGAGATAAGACACGCGCTTTCTTTCGTAAAATTTACATGAAGTTTTGGAGACGTATGGACACAGTTATGGCCGTCATCTTCTCTGAATCATTGTTCCTATGGCATTGACAGGGTTCCGATTGGACACACGTCAGGCTGCACCGCTCCAAAGTCTATGTTTTTCGGTGAGTTATGGGTGTCACAAAATTCAGCCTGTAATGGCCTGATGACAGCACTGTTGTTGTGCCGCAGTCGCAGTAGTCATCTGCCGTCATTTGCAGCCTCAATACGTTGAGCATCGCTTCCTTAGTGCGAGTTGTTACCGTATTGAGCCGTTGCGGTTCGTTCCGCATCTGACAGCAGGCTTTTCATAGTGTTTCCGGATCCTGAGTCCGGTCTTCTGATAAGGGTACCTCTTTCTTCTTGTCATCGCTTGAATATCCGGCATGGCATCCATCAGGGAACATCGTTCCAAGCCCGCTTGTAATGTTTGAACGTGTCGCGTCCGGTATGCTATGCCATCAATCGTTACATAAAGATAACAAAAATTTTCGAGAATTCCAAATCTGCACAATTCACCCTCCGGCGGTTGAGTTCGTGGGCTACCGTGTGTGATATAAGTGTGTGCCGATAGCGTCCACAAGTGTCACGCCTGAACATAGGCACCGATGTCGGTGTAAGGCTCGGGGAGTACCCGCACACCAATTCGTTCGCAATGCTTTGCGCATCCGGCTGCGAATTTCAGGCACACACCGTTGGGGTTGTGCGTCAGTTGTTCGACCTTATGGCGTCGAATCATAGAGAGTCTGCCCACTCTTGGGCTGTGGGATATGTAGGCGGCGTATGGTCGTAACCGTCACGGCAGAGCAATCTGACGCTCCGCTATGGTAGCGAAATTTGCCACCGCAACTTTCCTAACAAGGCATTGTTCAGAAAAGTTCACGATTCAGCGAAAAAAGTTATCCATAGCCAAAAATAGTGCATGGCCGGGCATTGCTCCCTGCTGGCTCAGGACTTTCTTTTCATCGGCAAAGATAAGTAGCAATTTTCATCACCACCAAATATTTTCCGCCGGATATAGCTCAAGGTTGTACATGTATATCGGCATATACAACCGATATGGCTGTTATAGGCCACTCAATCGCTCGGCAAAAATAATGCCGCCTCGCCGAACTTTCCAAATTATTTCAGCCAATGTCCGTGAATGTCCGTTCTGGTTCCGTTCTTTTCCGCGAAATGTCCGTATGAATGGCCGGTAGGAACCCACGAAATATGCTATAATCCCCCAAATCTATGTCTTTTGACCCACTTTTGGGGGATTATAACGAGATTATCTCAAATCTTTTGCCCTATCTTATTCCAATTCAGGGTGTGCCCAATCAAGAGTAATACCATTAGCAACCAGCCATTCGGCAACTGTCATATGTTTGATTTCTAAAATCTCACATATAGCCGGTAATTTCTTGAATAATTTACCGTCATTGCTAAGCTTTGTTTCCTCTGTTATGATTACTGGGTCTTTGTCCTTATTGTTTAAGGCATAGAGCAACATTTTTGCATCTCCAGTTATCATATATTGAGCTTTCAGCAAAGCATATTCTTCCGCGTTTAACCTCTTCTTTTGTGGAAGAACACACAAGTTATTGTCCAATTGATTACTAAATTTTCTTGGAGCTGGAGGAATAAGGTCTGAATCATTAAGTCTCAAATCATTGTCATTCAAAAAATCCATAAGTTCGAGAGCAATGCCTTTTTGAGTGCGAGATGCTTCAAGATGAATTGAACTCAACATAACGAGTTCGCCTGACCGAAATTTTGATTCGATAAACCGTAGCAATTTCACCTCATCCTTTATCGGAAGATAGTAACGAGCAATCGCTACTAATGAGCTGGTATCTATAATCCCTATCATAAAAATTTATCAATTTGTTTTGGGGATATTTTCAACTGCTCACAAAATGAAGACTCCGAAACAAGTCCATTATAAAAAGCGTACTGCATCGTTTCTAAATATAAAGGTGAAACGATTGGCTTGGGGGCGCGTGCGTTGGAAGAATTAGCCTTTTGTTCTTCTTTAAGTTCTCTTTGTTTTTCGGCTTGCTCTTCTTCTAAATTACGAATGATGCCACGGTAATGAGGCATTGGAACGATTTTGTTATAAGCCAGCCTTGTGTACCATGCCATTTTGCTAATATGCGTAGAGTTAGACAATTCATCTATTGTAAAATTAACATCTTCAGAATAGCTACTGTACTTGTCTAACTCGTTCACCGCATCTCCGGCAATAAGATAAAAAGCGAAATCATTACACCAACGTTCAACTTTGTTGGATACACGATTTTTTTCAACCTTAGACATATCAAGGGATTCTACATCCTCAACGCCTAATAAATAATGACCAATCTCGTGTGCAAGGGTAAAAATCTCACGTTTATAAGACTTTTGGCGTTTTAGGACAATCACATTAGGGTCAAGATAGAATCCGTCAATTGTTGCCCTTTCACGTTTGTTCCAAGTTTCCACAAACTCGAAAACATAAACGTTAATCTCGGCTAAGTTTGCAATGACTGCCTTAAGAAATTGGCGGTGATCCTTAATATTCTTTTTGGGAATTAACGTATCCCTTACTTGATTTGCTGCTTTTTTAGGATCGCAATGTATTGTAAAGGAACTATGTAGATGGTATTCGCTGGAAAAAGTATCAGTTAAAGTACGATAACCATCTAATAGACTTTTTAGAGATTCAAAGGAATCAACAAGTCGTTTATCCTCCATAGAAAGAACGGACTGGAATCTTGATTTCCTAAAGAAAACTTTAGTTGTTTGATTCTGATCAATCGGAGTAAAATCCAAATAAAATGACAAACCTTTATGAAATATCTCATCAATCTTCTTCAATAGAGATATCTTGATTTCCTCTCCGTAAATATCTTCCAGAGCTATAAGTTTCTTTCTTCCCTCATTTAAATAAGACAACAACTCGTCTTTGCTCATGCTGAAAAGCGCAAGCAAATAATCCAACCGTTCTTTATTGAATTGCGTTGTTGTCATTCTATGCTTTTAATAGAGGTTATTATTAGCCATGCAAAGTTAGTAAAAATTTTTGATATATGGGGAATATCTTTTTAATCACAAAACCAATAAATGGCTAGTTTTCATATTATCAACGCCTTACATATGACGTTTGTTTACCACATATCGCTCTCTTTCTTCGACATGGCAGCGATTTCGTCGGCTATCTCTTCGGAGGATAGCTTGATGTAGTCCATGAAAGTCTTTTGCGTCTTGTGGCCGCTGACGTGCATCATCTGGAGAATGGTGTACTTGTGGCTCAGATACATATTTGTGATGCCGGTGCGTCGGGCGGTGTGACTTGTCACGCAGTCATAGCGTGGCACGATCACATTGCCGTTAAGGTCGGTCTGCGGCTCTTTCTTCTCCTTTTTCAACGCCTCTTTCTGCTTCATGGTGAGTTTGGTTGGCACCTTTTCTTTCAGTGACGGCAACTGCTCCGACAGGTCTTTCAAAATATCCTTGATGTAACGATTAAGCACCTGCTCGTTGGCTTTCGGTATGTTGTAGCCATATTTCTCGCAGATTGTGATAAGATTTTCGTTGAGAATGGGGATTGTCACCTCGGTCTTGGTCTTCTGCTGGACAAGACGGATTATGCGTGTTCCCTTGCGGGTGGTCTCGAAATTGTCGGCATTGAGGTTATTGTAATCACTAACGCGCTGACAGGTATAACAGCCAATGAGAAAAACATCGCGGATATGTTCTTTCTTCCCTGTCAACGGCATTTCATATAGGGCTTGCAATTCCTCCTCGGTGAGATAAATCTCGACAGCCTTGTCGCGGTCTTCAATCTTCTTCTTGACAATAAGAGCCGCCGCTCGTTGATTGTCGTGTACGCCGTCAATGAAGGCGGCATTGATAAGAGCCTTTAGGTTTGTCAGATGCTTGTTTACCACCTTTGCCATGTAACCGTGCTTCTGCAAATAGTTGATGTAACGCGACACAAACGCACGGTCAATATCCGCCCACCCAAATCTGTGCAATGGGTCGAAGCCCTCATAGACCCCGATAAAACTTTTCCATGCCTTGCAGGTACCGGGTGCATAGTCATCACTGCCAATCTTGCGTGCCCCGCTCTTGATGTCATCGACGAACTGAACGAGAAACGGCCAGATAAGACGATTCTTTTCCTCCTCAATACGTTTCTTCTCCTCGGCTTTCTTGCGGGCTTTTTCTTTCGCCGCCTCCCGTTTGGCGATAGCCTTTCGCTCGGCTTCGGCGGCTTCCTCCATCGCCCGGCGTTCAGCGTCCACCTTCTCCGGCTCGGAAATGTAGCGCACATCCATGTCGAGAGCCTCACGGTCAAAGTTCACCTTTGCGAGATGAGCCTTTACGATACCCTCAATCTGTGTCAGCTTAGCGTGAAGCTGATAATTCTTCTTCTGATGCGCCAGCCATGCGCGAGGCGATGCCGTAGCCTTCTGCCAATCGGCTACCTCAACCTGAAGCATGGTCGATACAAGCACGTCAACCTTGCGGGTGTGTATGCGGATAAAGAGGGTCGCAGTGTCCTTCTTCAAATCCTTAGAGCGGATGTGAAACGGTGTCAGTTTCTTCGCCGGGCGAAGCGACTGTGTCGATGATTTCGGAGAGGGTGATTTTGTCATATCTTCGTTGTTATAAATTTCTGAATGATGGCGTTCACAGTTATTCACAGTCAGCCACTTTGGTTCTGCAAATATAACAACCCAAACCGCATTTTGTCAAGTCGGGTCACCACGTAGGTCACCACGTTTTTTGAATAAATCTGAAAATCGGCAAAATTCACCATGATTCATATTACGCTATTATTCAGCGTTTTGTATGAATGACACATTCAAATCTATTCGGATTCATTCAGAAACTCAGGTGCTGGTCGGAAGCGAATTATGTGCCCGTGTGGAGGATGAGCAATGAACTCCTGTATTGCTATGAGTTTTGTGAGACTTGGACCGGAGAGGGGAACGGATGCTTCGAGCCGATGTCCGATCGTCTTCTTTCCAATGCAAGTGTGAGCGTGGTGGAAGATAATGACGTCAGGAAGGTTGTGAAGTATCATTATGAACTTATTAACCCTGACTATAAGTCGCCCTATCCCGGCAACGAGCGCCCCGAGGTGAATGAATACTATACCCTTTATCCCGACGGCGTAGGGGTGAGGAGAATAGAGTATGTACAGAAACCGGCTGGCGAAGGGAAATATAACTATCATGAGCTTGCAGAGCCGATGGTGATAAGCGGAAGTTCCTCGGTCCCGAAAGATCATTGCAAGTCTCCCGCAATGACAGTTTCAAATCTTTCCGGCAAACGTTATGGACTTCATCCCGAAAAACCGTATGATGAGGTCAATTCCAATGTCAGGCGATGGCCGGAACAGATTTATTCGGCTCATCTTAATGGTGCGCCCGACGTTTTCTGTGTGTTCTCGCATACTCCTGAGAGGCCGGAGGTGTCTCCTCTTCCGATATCGAATGATTTCAATTGGCATGACACCGGCTATCAGATGTGTCATTGGCCTGTGAGCAAGATTGTGTATGACGGAGCATTCAACGGCGATTACGATAAATCGATTGCCGTATGGGAAAGCCAGGTTTCTCATTCATCGCTCATCGGAATCGAGGCTACCGGCGACACGTCGTGGAATTCGTCATATTTGTTGAACGAGAAGGGGGAGAAGTATAGGGTTTACTGTATGCTTATGGGAATTGTGCCGTCAGGACAGTCAGATGAAATCGATGCATACACAAGGGGTTGGCTTTATCTCGGGAATCCCGTGAAACTTGAAGGGGTGGATTTTGACGCTTCAACTACGGGTTACTCCAAAAGAGAGACTGTTTTAAAAGCAAAGAAAGGTATAAAGCAATGTGTTTTCACATTCAATGCTGCCGGGACGGTGAAGAATCCTGTTTTCCGTATAGATGATTGGGAAGGCGATTCGAATGTGGGTGTAAGCCTTTCGGGAGAATCGCTTGAAAAAGGTAAAGGTTTTATTTCCGCGAAGGTTGGCGGAAGTTTGGTGGTATGGATTAACCGGTCGGTGACCGGAATGTTTGATGTAGGAGTTTATAGGTAATCATGCTGCCGATGCCTCCGGGGAAACATTTGAAATGAAATCTCCGGAGGCTTTAATTATTTATAAACTTAATATTTATGAGTTATATGCATAAGGATACACTTAGGAATATAATTTCGATAGCAATATCGTTTTTTCCAATTCTGGCATGTAGTGCGGCGGTATCTGTCGATACTGTGGAATTCAGAAGATGGGATAAATGTCTGCGCATTCGGGATGGCGTTGCCTCCGTAATAGTGATCCGGAATACGGCGGACATATATTATATTATGGACTGGATGAAGTCGGTGATAATGTGCTTTGGACTGATTCTGTGGTTAACGGGTGGACATTGCGAGAGTTTGTGCCTACTCGCCGAAGTCCCGATTCCGGTCGTTTTGATATCGGCAACGAAAGGAAAACAGAAAACATACACGACATTATATGGGCAGGCCCTTACAGTTCATATATGATTGAAGGTGGTGTCGGAGTGGCAAGCCTTCCGAGTGAAAGCATGGGGGTTAAGCTGAGAAGGGAATATAGGTTGCACGATGGGAAGGTGTCTGTCACGCAATTCCTTACTAATATAGGTACAGACCCGGTGGAATACTGTTTCTGGACGCGCACTTTGCTTCCTGCGGGTGGCATATATATGGCTACGGCGGAAAAGTCGGAAAGATATGCGAATGGGTTTGCGGAGATATGCCTTAAGGCCGACACATTGTTGAATGCCTCGGAGACAGATCGCGTGACGTGTCGTCAGAAATGGTTCTGTGCGTTTCCGGGTGGTCGTGCGGAACATAAGTACGGTATCAATACAGAAGATGGGGTTTCCTTATACGCCTTCGGACGATATCTCTATAAGAAGATTCTTCCCGTAGTCATTGCTGAATCCGAAAAAACTTCAGACTGCAAGGGGATAATGGAGTCCGAAGAGATGATGCGGACTATGGGTGAAGGTGTCACGGCAATCGGATATGACAACAATGGAGGAGAGTCATTCCCTAACATGATATATTTCTGCGAAGATTTCATCGAGATGGAGCCCAACAGTCCGGTATTCCGAATTTCCCCCGGGAAAACTGCAATCTGGAAAGAATCGTGGCAACTTATTCCTCTCGAATGAGACGGTTTTGGAGGAAGGCGGTGAGGCGGGGGAGGGTGATGCGGCCTTCGTAGATGGCTTTGCCGACGATGACGCGGGGGAGGCCGAGGCGGTCGAGCTCTTCGATGTCTTCCATCGAGGAGATTCCGCCGGAGACGGTAAAGGTCACGCCGGGATAACGCTTCATGAGGTCGAGATACATGGCTGTGGAAGGTCCGGACAACATGCCGTCTTTCGAGATGTCGGTGGTTATCACTTCCGTGAGGCCGTGGGGCAGGAAACGCTGCATGAGGTCGTGGATGGTGAGGGGGGAGTCTTCGAGCCAGCCACTTACGGATACTTTTCCGTCGCGTAGGTCGGCACCCAGTATGATTTTCTCGCCTCCGAATTCGCCGAGCCATTCTTCGAAGAGTTGGGGCTGCTTCACGGCGAGGCTGCCGATTATGGCATGGCCTGCACCTGCGTCGAGCACGTCTTCAAGTCCTTTTCGATCTTTTATGCCTCCGCCCCATTCGATATCGAGCAGTCCGAGCGAAGCTATTTCTTCGAGTGCGGGCAGATTGCAGGGATGTCCAGCTTTTGCTCCGTCGAGGTCAACGAGGTGGATGCGGGTTACGCCGGCATCGGCGTATGCCTTTGCCATGTCGGCGGGGGTTGGGGTGTAGGTGGTTTGGCGGTTGTAGTCGCCTTGCGAAAGGCGCACGCATTTTCCGCCGATTATGTCGATTGCAGGGATTATCTGGATCATTCGGGCTTTCTATTTTCTGGAGGTTTGTGCTCACTTCGTTCGCACCACAATCAAGATTTGAATCAATTCATGATGCATCATGAATTGATTTTATGATTTGAAATTAATTATGAATTATGAATTAATCAGAGGGAGAGGAAATTGCGGAGGATTTGCTCGCCGATGGGGCCGCTTTTCTCGGGATGGAACTGAGTGCCGTAGAAGTTCTCGTATTTGAGGGCGGTGGAAAACATCTCGGGATGGCGTGCAGTGGCTATCGTGTCGGGGCACAGGGGCGCATAGTAGCTGTGTACGAAATATACGTATGCCCCTTTGTCAATGCCCTTGAACAATTTGCTTTCGAGATTTGAAATCCGGCTCCATCCCATGTGTGGCACTTTTATGTCGGGCTGCTCCTTGAATCTCTTTACGTGGGCATCGAAAATACCCATGCATTCGGCATCACCTTCTTCCGATGTGCGGCACATCACCTGCATCCCCACGCATATTCCCAGCACAGGATGGCGCAGCTTCCAAATCACTTCGGGAAGATGCAGTCTGCGGAGGTTGTCCATGGCTTCGGAGGCGTTGCCTACCCCAGGGAGGATGACGTGGCTTGCCGTTATGATTTTCTCCGGATCGGAGGTGAGTTCCCATTCGGCCCCAAGGCGGCTTAGTGCATTGCCGAGGGAGCGGATGTTGCCCATATTATAATCTATTATCGCAATCATTTCGGTTGGTTTTTAATGTGCTCACTTCGTTCGCACCACAATCAAGATTTGAATCAATTCATAATTCATAATTCATAATTTATAATTTTCTGATTTGGAATTAATTATGCATTGTGAATTATGCATTATGCATTGGGTGGAAGCGGGCAGGATTTTATCTCAGAGGGCGCCTTTGCTCGACGGAAGGGTATGGCTGAAGGGGTCGCGGCGTATCGCCATGCGCAGGGCGCGGGCGAATGCCTTGAACACCCCTTCTATGAGGTGATGGTTGTTTTCCCCTTTGGCTTCGATGTGGAGGTTGCATTTCATGGCGCAGCATAGGGACTGGAAGAAATGACGGAACATCTCGGTGGGGGTGTCCCCCACGTATTCGCGTGTGAACGTCACGTCCCATTGGAATTCTATTCGTCCTCCGAGGTCGATGAGAACGAGGGCCCGGCTTTCGTCCATGGGGAGTACGAAACCATAGCGTTCTATACCCCGTTTGTCGCCGAGTGCTTTCAGAAGGGCTTCGCCGAGTGCTATCGCCACGTCTTCCATGGTGTGGTGCTCGTCAACATCAAGGTCTCCTTTACAAGTGGCTGTCAATGAGATTCCGGCATGGTGGGGAATCTGCCACAGCATGTGGTCGAAAAATTTGAGACCTATGTCGATGCGCGATTCCCCGTTGCCGTCGAGGTCAACGGCAATGTGTATCTCCGTTTCGGAAGTTAAGCGGTCGATTACGGCAGACCGCCCTTGCGAAAGGATGTGGCGAGCAATGCGCTGCCAATCGGTGGTGGCGAGCACGCATCCCTCCGGCAATTCTTTCTCTTCGATGTCAGACAGCAGAATTCCCTGCGCACCGAGGTTGCAGGCAAGCTGCACGTCTGTAAACCGGTCGCCTATTACGAAAGATGACGCGAGGTCGTAGCTTCCGTCCATATATGACGTGAGCATGGCGGTGCCGGGCTTGCGCGCCGGACTGTTTTCATGCGGGAAACTGCGGTCGATAAACTGGGCGTCGAAAGTCACCCCCTCTCCGGCAAGCGTCGATAGCATCTTGTTGTGGGCCGGATGGAAGGTTTCTTCAGGAAAAGATTCGGTTCCGAGGCCGTCCTGGTTCGACACCATCACAAGCTCATACCCTTTGCCCATGAGAGAGCGCAGCGCGGAAATCACCCCCGGCACGAATTCAAGTTTTTCGAGCGAGTCTATCTGTTCGTCGGCCGGCTCCTTTATGATGGTTCCGTCGCGGTCTATGAAAATAGCTTTTTTAAGGGCGGTCATTTTCCGTAGTTTTTGAGAAGGTTTATGGTGCGGTCGTTTTCATCGGGAGTACCGACGGTAATACGTAAAGTATTGTGGCAAAGAGGCATCTTTGTGCGGTTGCGAACAATCACTCCGTTGGAGATGAGATAGTCATAAATGGCGTTTGCATCCGTCACCTTCACAAGGAGGAAGTTGGCATCGGAAGGGTAAATCTCTTCCACATACCCGGCTTCACGGATTGCAGCGGCGAGACGAGACCGTTCCGAAATAATCTCCGGAATATGGTTGCCGGTGCCTTCTTCAATGCGACGTAGCAATTCCTCCTGAATGATGGAACTCATGTTGTAAGGGTATTTCACGCGGTCGAAATATTCAATTATTTCCGGCACTGCAAACGCCATGCCGCATCTCATCCCAGCCATCCCCCAGGCTTTGGAGAAAGTGCGTAGCACGATTATATTAGGATGGGCTTCAATTTCGGTGAGCATGGTTCCTTTTTCGGAGAAATCGCCGTAAGCTTCGTCAACCACAACGATGCCGTCGAACGCTTCGGCAATGCGGATGATGTCTTCTTTCGGGAAAGCATTTCCTGTGGGATTGTTGGGGCTGCAAATCCAGATTAGCTTTGAGGAGGAATCCGCGGCATCGAGAATACGCTCTACCGGAAGGGAGAAATCATCGTTAAGAAGCACCTCATTAAGCTGCACGTCGTTGATGGCCGCCGCCACCTTATACACTCCGTAGCTTGGGGCTATAGCCACGGCATTGTCTTTGCCCGGTTCGCAGAAAATACGGAAAGTGACATCTATGGCCTCGTCGCTCCCTGCTCCTCCGAGAAATATCGATTCCTTTTTTATATTGAATAAAGCCGCCAGACGGTGTTTGAGGCGCTTTTGGTGCGGGTCCGGATAGCGGTTCACCCCGTTGGTGTAAGGCGACTCGTTGGCATCGAGCCATACGGAAATGTCGCCCCCTTTGAATTCATCGCGGGCTGTGGAGTATGGTTCGAGAGCCAATATGTTTTTGCGTATAAGTTTTTTCAGGTTCATGGGTGCGTTCTGACTGTGACGGCGAGCGCATGGGCGTCGAGACCCTCGGCATGAGCCATCGTGGTTATAACTGACGAGAGTTCCGAAAGACCCTTTTTCGTGAGCTCCTGATAAGTGATTTTATGCATGAAACTGTCGATGTTGACACCGCTGAACGAACGCGCCCACGCCGACGTGGGAAGGGTATGGTTGGTGCCCGACGCATAGTCTCCGGCGCTTTCGGGTGAGTAATTGCCGATGAAGACGCTTCCGGCGGCGGTTATCGAGCCGGCGATTTCCCAAGGGTTGTGCATGGATATTATCAGATGTTCCGGGGCGTATTCATTGGCGAATTCCACTATTTCATCCCTTTCCGGGATCACAATGATACGGCTGTGGGAGAGGGAGCCTTCGATTGACTCCCTTCTTGGGAGCATATCGGCAAGGCGGTTGACTTCGGCGGCTATACGGTCTGCAATTTCGGGAGAAGTACAGACTGCTATCGCCTGGCTGTCGGGCCCGTGTTCGGCCTGCGAAAGCATATCTGCGGCCACAAACGTGGGGGAGGCTGAATCGTCGGCAAGCACCATCACCTCGCTGGGGCCTGCGGGCATGTCGATGGCCGTGTGGCGGCTCACCGCCTGTTTCGCCTTGGTGACGAATCTGTTGCCGGGTCCGAAAATCTTATCGACCGCAGGCACCGACTCCGTTCCGAAGGCCATGGCGGCTATTGCCTGCGCACCGCCTACGCGGAACACTTTGTGGATTCCACACAGGCGCGCGGCAAAGAGAATTTCCGGAGCGATTCCTGTCTCGCCGTTTTCTGGAGTACATAAAATCACTTCGCGGCAGCCGGCTATCCTCGCCGGGATGGCGAGCATCAGTACCGTGGAAAAGAGCGGGGCGCGTCCGCCCGGAATGTAAAGCCCTACTTTGGAAATAGGCACGGCCCTCTGCAGGCATCTCACTCCAGGCATGGTCTCCACTTCCACCGGGGAGGGGAGTTGGGCACGGTGGAACGCCTCGATATTGGCGGCGGCTTTTCTTATTGCGTCGGCAGTCTCCGGAGCCACCTTTGCCGCCGCATCGTCAATCTCTTTTTCGGAAATAAGAAGTTGGGAGCCGTGGTATCGGTCAAAGCTGGAGGCATATTCGAGGAGAGCCTTGTCGCCGTTGCTACGCACGGCATCGATGATGGAATCCACGGCGGCTGCAATCTCTTGGTCGTCGGGAATGTTTCGCTCGCAAAGCTTACGCCATGATTCGCGGGAGGGGTTGATGATTGTCTCCATTACCGTATCACGTTTTCGAGGGCGAGCACGAGGATGTCGGTGGCGCCGATGTTTTTTAATTGTTCGATTTTTTCCCAAAGTTCATCTTCGTGCAGCACTACATGGAGCGATACCCACTCCTTGTCAGCGAGAGGCATAATGGTGGGGCTCTTCATGCCGGGAAGAATGCTGACGGCGTTGTCAACAGCCGACTTCGGAATATTCATCAGCACGTATTTCATACCTCGGCTTTCTATCGTAGAGCGGAAACGGAACATCAGTTTTGCGATTTCCTGTTCCTTCTCGGCAGAAAGATGCGGATTGGAAATGAGCACCGCTTCCGACTGGATGACCGTCTCCTCTTCCGAAAGCCCGTTCTGTATTAGTGTTCCGCCCGACGACACGATGTCGAAAATGGCATCAGCCATTCCTACGGCGGGGGCAACCTCCACGGAGCCGGCTATTTCATGCACAAAGGCATGGATATTGTTTTCGCTGAAGAAGTTGCGTAGAATCACCGGATAGGATGTGGCGACCCGTTTCCCTTCGAACCATTTGAGCCCCGTGTAATCAACGGCGTTGGGCACCGCGAGCGACAGACGGCAAGCTCCGAATCCGAGTTTCATGCGCACGTCCACATCCTGTTCCTTTTCGAGGACCTCGTTGAGCCCTACGATGCCGATGTCGGCCACTCCCATGGCTACGGCCTGGGGGATATCGTCATCGCGAAGATAGAGCACATGGAGAGGGAAGCCCTTGGCGTCGGATATTAGTTTACGATGGCTTGCCGAAGCCGAAATTCCGGCGTCGGCCATGAGGGCGACCGTGTCTTCGTTTAGGCGTCCTTTGTTCTGGATGGCGATAGTGAGCATTATAATATTTTTTATGTCCCCTTGCAGGGGAGATATGATTAAAACCTGTAAAAACTATAACATGAAATACGTATAGTGTTCAAACGGATGCAAATTTATTCAAAATAGCGATATAATGCAAGCGCAAACCGAATAAAAATGAAATTATTATCGGAATATTCTTTAAATACGATAAAGAAGCGTAGGAAGATTGCCGGTTATGACTGGGAGAGCGATTGTATATGGGCGTGGAGGCGACGGTAGAAGGGATGCGAGGTGAGGGTGGGTACTGACCCTATTATTATCAGTTTCATGCGTGCGCGGGTCATAGCTACGTTCATGCGACGTAGGTCGCGGAGAAAACCGATGTTCCCTTCGTCGTTGCTCCTTACAAGCGATATTACGATTACGTCGCGTTCCTGCCCTTGGAATCCATCGACAGTGTCAACCGATATCGCGCTTCTGAACCGCCGGAAAAACGGGGTGCGTTTTATAAGGTGTCGCAGATATTGCACCTGTGCCCGGTATGGCGAAATTACGCCCACGTCGATTCTTTCGTCGAGAAATCTTTGGGTGCCGATACGTTCTATGTAGTTTTGAAGCGAGAGGAGTGTGAGGAGCGCTTCGTCTTTATTTATGCGTCCGAATGAATTGCCGGCTATGGCTTCTTTGAAATAAACGGCGGGTTCGGTTTCTTCCTTGTTGTCGTCGGAGAATGCGGAATGCATTTCGGCAGTGTCGATCCATTCGATGGGGGTGTCATAATCGAGAATGCCTCTGAAGCGGACTTCGGGAGCCGCCACCATAGCACCTCCATAAAACCATGCACTTGAGAAGCTCATGATGTCTTCGTGCATGCGGTATTGTGTGTTGAGGAGTGTCACTGCTTCGGGATGGTTCTCCACGAGGCGTTCCATAAGCGATTTCCCCAGTCCACCCTTCATGGCTTCGAAACATTTCACGGTAGGCGGGAGCTGGCAATGGTCGCCGGCAAGGATTACGCGTCCGGCACGGCGTATGGGAATCCAGCATGCCGCCTCCAAAGCTTGCGCCGCCTCGTCGATGAACAAGGTGGAGAATTTCTTCCCTTCGAGCAGGCGGTTTGCGCTCCCCACGAGCGTGCAGGCTATGACGTGCGCATTGTTGAAAAGGTCGTTGTTGATTCTTATCTCGAGTTCTGTGGCACGGCTTCTAAGGCGGTCCATTTTCTGGTGCCATTGGTTGGTGTGTAATCGGTAATTTTGTATCGACAAAAATCGGAAAAGTCAAATAGACATGATTG
>CABRKI010000049.1 GCA_902471455.1 uncultured Porphyromonadaceae bacterium
AAAGCCGTATCTTTGAACCGTAGTTTTAGGCAGACAACGAACAGCCAAAAGGTGATGGAAAAGCGTTATTCTTGTAACCTAAGTTGTACCCCCTAAGGCATTAACATACTGATAAGAAATTGAATTTCAAGGATATTGAAGAGTGGGTTCATAACCCTCTCTCTCCGCTGGATATAATAAAGCCTGTTAGCAGATTGTTAACAGGCTATTGTTTTTTGAGAGGATCACTCCGCTTCCTTTCTGGCGGGGATTCGAATTCTTCCACACTTATAAATAAATCCTTGTAAGTACGCACTTGCAAGGATTTTGTTTTAGTATAATCTGAAATCTATAATGTATCAGCAGGATGATTGATTGGATTGTTAATTTTCTCGACAGGTTCTTTCACCATTTTATCTACCATATCCGCTTTGTCTTTTTCAGAGAAAGCTCCAAGAATCAAGGCTAACGTTATGACTATTGAAAATATTAGAGAGCCGAGTACACTCAACCAGACAGTTTTCGCATTGGAGGGAAGCACAGCTTTTATATTGGCCTGATACTGTTCAAGCATCTTTCGTTCAGAATCCTTGATCTGCTCTCCTGCGGAATTCATTACAAATGTAGCGAGCATAGTCTCCGCTTGTGATACATATTTATCCCTTTGACTTTCTGTGTTGGTGGAAATTGCAAAGGCATGCCATTCATCGATATTCGGTTCCCGGTCATGGGTACTTTTTATAGATTCAATGAACTCTATTTTATGCTTCTTATAGATGCCATAAGCAACCATCCCGATAATATCGTCATCGTCCCTTACAAGCTTTGAATAAATAAAATTTTTATCCATTATTTCTCTCCTCTGCCTGCTTTAGAAATTGCTTCTCTGGACACAGTAAGGGTCTGGGTCCCGAAAATAGTATGGCAGGAAATCTGAGCGGTCTTATTATCCATAGAGACCTTTGATTTCTGTTTGGATATAGACCGTTCATTTGCCTTACGGATGCTGGCTCTGGAGATTACTTTACACATGATGGAGTATTTTACGTTGTTGCGTTTAAATAAGAACGTAGCATTCTGCCTTATAGTTTGCAAAAATAACGGTTTTCAATGAAATGGCAAAAGAAATGCAGGAAAAAGAATTGAAATCCCAAGAGGCGGAGATAATCTTGTACTAGATAAAGTTCGAATGGCTATCTATCTGTTTTTTGAGTAAAAACTAACAGTATAATTTGGTTGTTTTAATCTAAAACAACCAAATTATGAAGAAATACATACTCATACTATTTGCTTTGACTTGCTCTGTTTTGGGCACTTATGCTATGAATTTGATAGAGGCTTATAACGCTCTCGCAAATCTTCCGGGAATCACGACCGAGCTTAATGATACAATAACTGTGTCAATTAACAATAATGTTGTGGAAAACAACGGCGTTATAAAAGTTGCCGGTGTACACGGCCTAAATAGAGAAGAGATATGGACGGTCGGAAATGCCACTTATGCGATATTGAATCAAATCCCATTATCATATATGATTAATGGTGGAAATAATGGATTGGTGGCGGCATTTGTATATTGCACGCCAAATGAAAACGGCTCAAATGACATGCTAATTGTTACCATGAGTGGGGAACAAGGTGATGTAACTTATCTATATCTGACAGATGTGGGAGAAAACTCCAAGTTGTGTATTCAGGAAGGCAAACTAACCCTAAAGGATAGTTCACTCTCAATTATTCCAAGTAATAACAATGGCATTATTGGGGCTATAAAGGTTAACTGCAAATAAAGCGTCTTTTAGCGTACATCATACGTCCATAACTTTGTGAAAACTAACCACAAGTTATGGACTTTTCTTTTCAATCCATTGTCGCTTGGATTAAGATGTTGGCTCTCTTCAATCAAGAGATGAGAAGGTCGTAAATAACCCAGCAGATTACGGAAGAAATGAGAAGAACGACGAAGATACGTAAGGGCTTCGACTTCAGAATTTGCAACTTGTCGCAACCCCAATACATAAGGAATGCAACTACCGCAATTACAATATATACAAACCAATTTTCATTCATGTGATTTATATTTGAAATTTTTATTATTAGACGTGAAAAAAATAATTGCATGTAAACAACGGAAAAGCTTTTCTGACCTCAAATATTATCGAGAATATAGTCTGGGGAAATTTCCAGTTTCGAGAATGCAAAAAGTTTCTTGCCAAGGTCTTTAATGGATGCTCCTATATGATAAAGCGTATCGTCAATAATCAGAAACCGGTCATGGATTCTGTCTGCTGTCCTTATATCTATTGGCGTATACTGACGGTTATGTCTGTTGACGCTTTGACGGAATGTGCGACTTATCTCTCCTGTGTATATTACAGCCGACACATCTGCATTACGATTATCAAGTTGCACTAACACTGATTCATCGACATAGTTGTCAATAAGGATAATCCTATTATTCGCGTTCTTGACAAGACGACAAATAAATTCATGCGCATCAAATATCTGTCCATTGAAGAATACACCTTCTTTTGGAGGGAGGGATGTGCGGATGAAGAAATCAACCTTATCGGTCAATTCATCAAGCCTTTTATCGTGCTCCAACAAACGCCGGTCAATGCGGCTCTCCATATATAACAGTCGCTGATTGACACTATAACCACGCAAAAGATAATCTTTCAATATCTTGTTTGCCCAGACTCTGAATTGGACTCCACGTTTGGATTTTACCCTATATCCAATAGAGGTAATCATCTCTATATTATAGTATTCCACCTGATAAGTCTTGCCATCAGATGCAGTTGTCGCAAATTTTGCGATAACTGAAAGTCCATCCAATTCTTCTTTAAGCGCATTGTTGATATGCTTACCGATAGTTTTTACATCCCTATCAAACAATAATGCAATCTGATTTCGATTCAGCCACACAGTTTCGTTCTCCACTCTGACATCCAATGACAGAGTAGAATCAGGCTGATAGAGAATAATTTCATTCTCCGTATCAGGGTGGGAGTTGTTAATGTTGTTTTCTATTTCGTTCATTGGTGTCTCGGTTTAAAGTGTAAAGTTACGAAAAATAATCGGCAAATCAGCGATTTACAGCGCAATTCGCTAATTTGCCGATGTCATTTTGCTTATACTACATCAGGTGGCTTTGGCGAGTTTGTAAAAGTTTTATTTGAAGCTGGTGGGGACTTTGCTGAAGATTTTGCGGATGCGGTTCATGTCGAATTTGGAGGTGCGGTCGAAGTTGTAGATGCCGTTCTGCTCCTGCTCCACGTCGGTGAGCTGGGTGTAGCAATAGCCGGTCATGTAAGGCACTTCGAGAATCACATCCGTAAGTCGTTCGAGACGGTCATATAGTTCTTCGAGCGAGCGCGGGGCATTGCCGTAGCCCCAGGAATTGTCGGCATATTGGCTGCCGTCGATCCATTTGATGCCGCCGTATTCGTCGATGAGAAAGGGCTGTCCGCCGTAACTCACCTCCCGTTTGGGGTCGAGCTGCGGATAGCGGCCGTCATCTTTTATCTTGAAATATTCAGCAAGTTTTGCAGGGTCCTGTTCGTAGTTATGCACCGTCCAGAGGTCGGTGATTACGTGGTAGTTGCCGCTTGTCTCGTTGACCGGGCGATAGTCGAGATGATGGGTGAGGTTATATACGTCGGTCAGCAGGCGGTCGTGTTGCATTGCCTGTTCGCTGTCTGACGGACGTTCCCAGGTTTCGTTGAAAGGTGTCCAGGCAATGATGGAAGGGTGGTTGCGGTCGCGCATCACCACGTTTTCCCATTCCGTAAGGAAATTACGGGCCGCCTCGATGTTGTTGGTGTTGGCCCCCCAGCTTGCCGATTCGCCCCATGTGAGATAACCGAGCTTATCGGCCCAATAATGGAAACGCTCTTCAAACACCTTCTGATGCAGGCGTGCGCCGTTGAATCCGGCGCCCATGCTCATCTCAATATCGCGCTTGAGGTCGGCATCGGTCGGTGCGGTCCAAACGCCGTCGGGATAAAACCCTTGGTCCAGCACAAGACGCAGAAAGTAAGGTTCATTGTTGAGGTATAGGCGGTTGCCTTCCTGATGCACCTTGCGCATGCCCGCATAAGACGACACTTTGTCAACCGCTTTTCCCGAACCGTCATATACGGTAAGGTCGATGTCGTATAGGAACGGCGATTCGGGCGACCATGTCTTCACATTCTTTACAGGCAACTCTATTTTAAGATGCGGGCCAGCTTTCTCGGAAGCGCGAGCCACGGTTTTCGAGCCGTCGCGCACCACGGCCTCCACCCTCATGCCGGGTGCAAGGTTGCGGAACGTCGGTTCAACCACAAACCGCTTCCGGTCAAGGTCGGGTATGATGTACGCGGAAGCGAGCCCTAAGTTGTCAACGGGCTCCATCCATACTGTCTGCCAGATACCAGTGGTGCGCGTATAGTCACACCCATGCGAGTGGTATAGCGAAGACTGTTTACCCTTTGTCTGTGTGCCTTTCCGGTTGTCGTCTTCCACCCTGACCACGAGGTCGTGTTCTTTGCCGTCGGCCACGAATTTGGTTATGTCATGGCCGAACGAAGAGCTTCCGCCCCAATGCCGGCCCACCAGTTTGCCGTCGATATAGACTGCGCTGAAATAATCTACGCCGCCGAAGTTGAGCATCACGTCGCGCCCTTTCCATTCTTCAGGTATGCGTATCTTGCGGTGATACCACATAGCCGGAATGAAATCCACGTGTTGCACTCCGGAAAGTTTGCTTTCCGGACAGAATGGGACGGTGATTTTGTCGTCGAATCCCTTTGCGTTGTAAAGTTTACGGTCCATGCCCGATTTGCCGAAGTCGAAGGCATAGCTCCATTCCCCGTTGAGGTTGACCCAGTCCCGGCGTTCGAACTGCGGACGCGGATATTCGGGCCTCGGCACGGTTTGGTCTGCCGCCGCCGAAGGGAGCGGCGAAAGGAAAAAGAGGGTTGCCATAAAGGCAAGCACTGTGTAAAATTTCAATTTCATGATTAGAATTATTTAAAAGGTTGAAAAACGGAAATTACGATTATTGCCCGGAGGAGATGAAGAAGGGAGTGAGGAAAGGCCTTAGGTAGAAGGAAGTTTATTTTACAATTCCTTTTTCAAGGTATTCCGCAAGGTTGGTGCGCACGTGGTCGCCGGCTCTTTCCACGGCCACTTTGGCCATGTCGGCATCCACCATGAGGTTGACGAGCTGTTCGAAGGTGGTTTTCTTGGGGTCCCATCCAAGCTCCTTCTTCGCTTTGGAGGGGTCGCCCCAGAGGTTGACCACGTCGGTGGGGCGGTAGAAATCGGGCGATACCTCCACGAGCACTTTGCCGGTTTTTGCATCAATCCCTTTCTCGTTTTCTCCTTCCCCTTCAAACACGAGCTCTATGCCCGCCCTTTTGAAGGCGAGGAGACAAAATTCGCGCACGGAATGCTGCTCGCCGGTGGCGATTACATAGTCGTCAGGACGCGGCTGCTGGAGTATGAGCCACATGCATTCCACGTAGTCGCGGGCATAACCCCAGTCTCGGAGGCTCGAAAGATTGCCGAGATAAAGCTTTTCCTGTTTTCCCTGCGCAATCCTTGCCGCCGCGAGGGTGATTTTGCGGGTCACGAACGTTTCGCCGCGTCGTTCGCTCTCGTGGTTGAAGAGGATGCCCGAACAGCAATACATGTTGTAGGCGTCGCGATATTCCTTCACAATCCAGAATCCATAGAGTTTCGCCACGGCGTAGGGGGAATAAGGATGGAAAGGCGTTTTTTCATTCTGCGGCACTTCCTCCACCTTTCCGTAGAGTTCGGAAGTGGAAGCCTGGTAGATACGGGTTTTCCCGGCAAGCCCGCAGAGCCTTACGGCTTCGAGAATGCGCAGCACGCCGGTGGCATCGACGTTGGCGGTATATTCCGGAGAGTCGAAGCTTACCTGCACATGGCTTTGCGCCGCGAGGTTGTAAATCTCGTCGGGCTTGGTCTTGCCAATCACTTGCATTATCGACATCGAATCTCCGAGGTCGGCATAATGCAGATGGAAGTTGGGATGCCCTTCGAGGTGTGCTATACGTTCGCGGAAATCCACCGACGAGCGGCGGATTGTGCCATGCACGTCATAACCTTTCTCCAGAAGGAATTCTGAGAGGTAGCTGCCGTCTTGTCCGGTCACACCGGTAATCAATGCTGTTTTCATATCGAATTAACGCCTTTTTGTCGGTTTTTATTTCAAAGGTGGCACCCGATTTTGACGAGGGATGTTTTTTGAGTAATTTTGCACCGTTTTAGCGAAATAAAGAAGTTATGAACATCGAACTTGACGTACATACCCACACCATAGCGAGCGGGCATGCCTTCAGCACCATCCAGGAGATGGCTATGGCAGCTGCCGAAAAGGGTCTCCGGCTTCTTGGCATCACCGAGCATGCCCCCGGTATTCCCGGCACGTGCGCCCCCATCTATTTCCGTAATCTGCACGTGGTCCCGCGCACTATGTATGGCGTGCAGCTGATGTTGGGCGCGGAGATAAACATTCTTGACGGGAAAGGTACCCTCGACATGGACGACGAAATGATGTCGCGTCTCGACCTCCGCATAGCCGGCATTCATTCGCTGTGCTATAAGTGGGGCACGAAGGAGGAGAACACCGCCGGCATGATAACCGCCATCCGCAATCCTTACGTCAACATCATCAGCCATCCGGGCGACGGCACGGCGCAGCTTGATTTCGAACCGATGGTGGTGGCCGCCAAAGAGAGCCACACCCTTCTTGAAATCAACAACAGTTCGCTGAAACCGATAAGGCATAAGCTCACGGCGCGCGACAACAATCTTGAATTGCTTCGTCTGAGCAAACGCTATGAAGTGCCGGTGATTCTCGGCAGCGACGCCCATATTTCGTTCGACATCGCCAACTATGAATACCTTTACCCCTTACTTGCCGAGACGGAATTCCCGGAAGGATTGATAATCAACCGTTCGGTAGAGGAGTTCAGGAAGTATATCGGGGTTTAACTGAATGCTATTTTCCGGAATCATGATTACAGTAAAATTTGACCTTGCTCCCGGTGCGCAATGGGGCTATATCGCTCCGATTGACGACGGCGACGATCCTCTCGAAGAACTGGAAGTGGTTTTGCCGCAGCAAACGCATACGGCAAATATCGGTTTGTTGACGGAAAAGGGACAGATTTTCCCTGAGACGGATGCTCTTGTCACCCGGTTGAGTGGGGTGGCTATCGGCATCCGTACAGCCGACTGTGTGCCGATACTCATGTATGCGCCGGACATAGAAGCGGTGGCGGCGGTGCATGCCGGTTGGAAAGGAACCATCGCGGGGATTGCTCCGAAAACGTTTCATAAGCTTGTAGATATGGGAGCCGACCCGGAAGGGATTGTTGTGAGAATCGGCCCGCATATATGTAAAACATGTTATGAGATAGACGAAGACCTTGCGGGGCGGTTTCGTGAGGCGGGTCTCGGCGCAAGTCTGGTTCGGGGCGATTTCTGCGATACTCTTACACATAGCAATTTCAGCCCGCAGAAACCCCATCTCGATTTGGGATTGGCTAATTTTTCATTTCTCGTTGGTGAAGGTATGGCCGGAGCCAACTTCATGCAGCATCCTGCATGCACGCGTCACACGGCGGTCTGTCCGGATAAGGGCAAAGAAGCATTTCTCCCGTCGTGGCGGCGTAATCCCGGCGAAACGAAGCGCATCGTCTCCTGGATTCGCCTCAATCCCTGATTAAACTAAAGGGGGAGGGTGGGGTGTTATAAGGATGGCGGGATTAGATGCCGCTGTTTTGACAGATGAGGAAATATTATTGTCGCGACGAAGGGTTTAAAACGGTGGGGAATCCTGACGAATCCTATTGGATTGATGTGACGGAACCGGATTCCGACGATACCCGGCTCCTCACCGACCGTGAAGGCGTCCCCCGCATGTTTCTGGAATATCTGGAAGACAAGGACGAACGCCCCCGCGTGGAACGTGACGGCGAATGGATGATGACCATATTGCGCATACCCGTCAGGAGCCTCGACAAAAGCATGCCGTTTCAGACAGTGCCGCTTGGTGTGATCAGCAAGGTCCCGGACAGAGTGATAACCGTTTGCTACCATAGAAACGCCATGATTGAAGATTTTGCCGCCCATACGCGGCAGAAGTGCATAGAGGTGGCTGATGTGGCGGAATTCACGTTGCGTATATTCTATTCGGCAGCCTTTTGTTACCTCGGCTATCTGAAAACGCTTACGAACGACGTGATAGGTGCCGAGAAGGCATTGGAAAAGTCAATCCAGAACGATGACCTGATGTGGCTGATGCGTATGCAGAAGTCGCTCGTTTTTTTCAACACCTCTATAAAGGGTGACGTGATGGTGTTGGAAAGGATACAGAAAATATATGGCGCCAACCTCGACCAGGACCTTGTGGAAGACGTTGACATAGAACTGCGTCAAGCCGACACGACTGTAGGCATTTACAGCGACATCCTCGAAGGCACCATGGATTCCTACGCCTCCATAATATCGAACAATGTCAACGGGGTTATGAAAAGGATGACCGGGCTTTCGATAATACTGATGGTGCCGACGTTTGTGGCGTCGCTCTACGGCATGAACGTCAATATCTTGCTCACGGGCCGTTATTCTTTCTGGATAATAATAGGGATAGCCACGGTGCTGACGGCTGCGGCTTTCCTCATTTTGCGCCGTCTGAGGTGGGTATAGGCAATTGGCAATGAGGAATTAGCGATTAGTAATTGTGATTAGAACAAAGCGGGTTTAATGAGGAATGTACAATACATCGCCTTGCATCCTCAATCGAAACTATGAGTAGAATGTTAAATAATAGAAAAAATTCCATTGTTTCTTGTAGATAATGGAACTTTTTCCTATTTTTGCGGTATAAATAATATATACTATGAAATACCGCGAATTTCATAAGCTAATAAAAGCACACGGTTGGGTCGAAATCCGGCAGGCAGGGAGTCATATAATATACTCCAAGCCCGGATGTCTCAACAAGAGCGTACCTTACCACGGAAGTAAGGAGATTCCTGAACCGATGAGGCGCAAACTGTGCAAAGAGATGGGAATTTGATATTTCTGTCTTCGGTTTATCGGATTCTCGGAAAATCAGTTGTTATACTTCAAAATTAATCCACAAACAATAACCAATGGCAAACAAATTGCTCATCAACATCTGCGCAAGCAATGATTCTTTTGGTGCATTTGCAGAGAATTGCGAAGGCATTTATGCTTCCGGCGACACTGCGGCGGATGTGAAGCGGGATGTGCTTGAGGCAATCCGGATTTACAAGGAGATTACTCCGGAAGCGGAATGGGCTGCGCCGATTAAGGAAGATTGGCCCATCGAATGGCATTTCGACGTCCAGTCTCTTCTCATGTATTATCAAGGTGTTTTCACCAACGCTGCCCTTGAAAGGATTACGGGTATCAATCAGAAACAGCTTTGGAATTATGCCAACGGCGTTTCCAAACCAAGGAAACAGGCGAGGGAAAAAATCTCTAACGCATTGCACTCCCTTGGTCATGACCTCTTGGAGTTCAGTCTCTGAGAGATATCGTCTAATTTCACCGAAAGGCGGGTCCGAAAGGTCCCGCTTTTTTTCAAAACCTCTGTCCCGTTTCTGTCCCGCCTATTTAGTGAAAAAGGTTCTGACTCGTTGAGTCAGAACCTTTTACAAAATCTCAGTCGGGGTGAAAGGATTCGAACCTTCGACCCCCTGCTCCCAAAGCAGGTGCGCTAACCGGACTGCGCTACGCCCCGATGGCCTTTCGGCTTTGTGGCGGCAAAGTTAATACTTTTCCGTGAATCACACAAGAAAACCGGCGAAAAATCTTCCAACCAGATCAACAGGCACAATTTCCCAACCAGAACACCCAAGGCCAACCAGAGAGTGTAGGCCAACCAGAATATTTTTTTACTCCAACCAAAACAACCAAGAACAACCAGAGTGTGTAAGCTAACCAGAATATGAGTAAACCAACCAAAACAACCAAGGCCAACCAGATATTTTTATTTATAAGAGAATTATTTAAAGGAGAACTGAAAACATAATCTGGTTGTTCTGGTTGTTCTGGTTGGATTTAAGTACAGTTGGATCTGGTTGTCCTGGTTGTTCTGGTTGGTTCCTACAATGGCTTGGTTGGGATGGCTGGAAAACATCGTAGGAATAAAAAATAAAAATTAAATGTTAAAAAGTTTGCAGGTTTGAAATATTTGCATTTACTTTGCGGCACCGATTCGCTTAAGCCCACGGAGTCGTGGGGTTGTGGGTGGGTATTTTAATTTAAAGCGTTACTTGGCGCTCAATTCTTGACGGATTGGAACTTCGCAACTTTCATCTTCTAAGTCAAGGGTTCAGTAGCAGTAATCGCCGCATGGGTGTGAATTCCATGTCCGGGGGCTAAACGCGTGAGCGTTCAGCCTTTAGGTGCATAATTCATAGATGCGTGGGCTTACTGTTGCCATCCGACTTAGAAGGGCAATGCGAAGGCCTCAATCCGTAGGATGGCAACAAGGGAGATTCCCACGCTTTGTTGTTTCCTACCTCTTTTAGGGAATCAGAGAGGCGACAGATATCACTAAGGCATGCTCGAAAGCATCATAAAACGAACAGAAATTGCACATCGGCGAAGATTCCCTATGCTTCTTGCCACTCTCACCCTGGCTATTACAGGCTTGCCCGCGTTTTCACAGGAGGTGGCGATAAAAACAAATCTTCTTTACGATGCAACCACCACTCCGAACCTCGGCGTAGAGGTCGGCGTGGGGAGGAAATCCACTGTCAACCTTGTCTATGGCATAAACCCTTGGAAATTCAGTTCCGACAGCCATGGCCAGAGGTATGCCAAGCATTGGGTGCTCATGCCTGAATACAGGTGGTGGACTTGCTCGCGCCTCAACGGCCACTTCATAGGCGTGCATGCCATGGGGGGTCAGCTCAACGTTTCCAACGTCGATATCCCGGTGCCCGGTTTTTTCTTCAGCGGCGTAAAGCTCAATAAGGCAGCCAGGGACAACCGCTACCAGGGCGCGTTTGCAGGCGCGGGTTTCACCTATGGCTACCAGTACCCGCTTTCGCGCCACTGGAACCTCGAAGGGGAAATCGGCGTGGGGTATGCCCATGTCTGGTATGACCAGTATCCCTGTGGCGACTGCGGCCAGAAAATCAGGGACGGCCATTCCAATTATCTCGGCGTCACCAAGATTGGCCTTTCCATAATGTATGTGTTTTAAATGAAGTCCCACTGTTAATATGAGTAAAACCGCTATGAAACCGATTTGCAGCATGAAACGCATAATCCTTGCTTCGGGACTGTCATTGTTCCTGCTTCCGGCGATGGCCGACGGGTCGTTTGACGTGGAGATAGAAAACTCCATGGCCATTCCCTCGGGCGACCGCATGAAATTCAGTGCCGACATCGTGCTCGACGCATTGAAACTGAAATCGAACCGCCAGATTTTCCTTACCCCTGTTCTTGAAGACGGCGAGGGTAATTCGGAGGTGCTTCCCGCCGCCCTTGTCAACGGACGCGCCATGCAGATTGCCTGGGAGCGCGGCACCGTGGCCGCCACCGACAAATATGAGAACGGCGTTGAGGTGGCAGTGAAGCGTAAGAACGGCAAACCCCAGACCATCAACTACAACGTGAGCGTGCCGATGCAGAAATGGATGTGGAGCCGCACGGCTTCCGTGAAATGGATGATCGACACCTGCGGGTGCGGCCAATATAACGGAAGCGTGATGAAAAGCGACGAATTGCTCCGCCTCAACCCGGCGGAGAAGATGCGGGCTTCATATATGGTGCCTGCGCTCGCCCCGCTTCCCGTAATCAAACACCAAGGGAAGGCACGCGTGCAGTTCGAGGTCAACCAATCGGTGCTTCACGCCGAGCCATACGTTTGCCGCAACGGACAGCCAATCGACAACCGTCTCGAACTCAAGACCATCGATGACTCCATCACCAGTGCCTTGAGCAACAAGAACATGGAGATAACCAAAATCAAGATTTGCGGCTACGCCTCCCCCGAAGGTTCATACGTGGGCAACGAAAAACTCTCTACCGACCGTTCTCGCTCCCTCGCCGATTATATCGCCGACCGCTATAGGCTTCCCGCCGGCAAGAGCGAGTATTCCGCCGTAGCGGAGAACTGGGAAGGTTTCAAACAGCTTGTGGAGGAAGACACTTATCTTACCCCCGAACAGCGCGAATCGCTCCTTGCGCTTATCGACCGCCCGGCGTATGGCCCCACTGATTACGACGCCAAAGAGCGCGAACTGAAGACACGTCCGAAATACAGTGGTATCTATCGCAAGATTATACTTCCGGAATGGTTCCCGCGGTTGCGGACCACTAAATTTGAAATCCAGACGCAGCTCAAGCCGCTGAGCGACGAAGAGTTGGCGCAGGTCATCAAGACGGATCCCGAAAAGATGTCGCTTAACCAGATGTTCCGCGTGTCGAAGCTCTATCCCGAAGGTTCCCCGGAGTTTAACGAGGTGATTGACACAATGCTGAAATATTATCCTGACGACGAGGCAGCCAACCTCAACGCCGCTTCGGCGGCATTGAAAGCCGGCGACCTGCAGAAAGCGGAAACGCTTCTGAAAAAGGCAGGAGACTCACCCGAGGCCATGAACGCCCGAGGCATCCTCGCGTCATGGCAGGGGGAGATGGACGAAGCCCGCAAATTCTTTAAGGAAGCGGGGGCATTGTCGGAAGCTTCCAAAAACCTTGAAATGCTCGGTAAATAAACTGACGTAACATATCATCCCGGCTATGCCGCCCGGAGAACCTTCGGAAGGGGGTTCAAGACCCTTCTTGTCTTTTCGCGGAAGCTTTATGTCGGGAATTTTATAGATTAATTTATTGAGTATTAATGCATAATGCATAATTCATAATGCATAATCAGATATTCGAGTGATAGATGAAACGCAAAATATTTGAGGTGCCCTGAATGTAGGGACATGCCTCCGGCATGTTTGATTGCACAAGGCGGAATGCACAAATATTGGTGAATTGTCTATGATTTGATAAACGAACTTAAAAATAAGATATGAATAAAAATAACTTTAATTATTAACCAATAATAACAATCAATTCAAATTCTTATGAAGAAAAGATTTTATTACGGAGCGATGGCCACTGGCCTCCTCTTCGCGGCTTGCTCGTCAGACAATCTGAGCGAACCGAGCAAAGACAACGGCCCCGCCGATGCCGACAAAACCCTCTACGTAAAGATGGCCATCCACGGAGATGTTGCCGATGGAACACGTGCCGGCAATGCCGGTGATCCGGAAGATAACGCTACCGACTTCGACAAAGGAGAAGACGAATCAGAGGTGAAGAATGCCTATTTCGTATTCTATGATGCAAACGGCAAACAGGTTGGTGATGTAGTTTCCATAACGCTCACTACTCCTGTGACTGAGAATACCGGTGAAACCGTAGAGAAGTATTATAAAAATGTAGTGCCTGTAAGCATCAAGAAGAATGATTTGAATCCTGCTCAGGTTATATGCTACATCAACCCGATTTCTCCGGCGTCTCTCCAGAATCCACTTTCAACAATTCAGACAGTTACGCGTGAGAAAGTCGAATATACAGCGGATGGCAATAAATACTTCCCGATGAGTAATTCAGTATATTATCTTAATAATACTGCTGACGCTCCTCAGATTGCCGTGCCTATCAACGAGAAAACTCAACTTTTCGATACGAAGGAGGAAGCACTGGCTGCCAATGATGGAGAGGCTATCGATGTTTATGTAGAGCGTTATGCCTCGAAACTTACTTTCTCCGTGAAAGAAGGTGCTATAAATACAACTTACGTAACCGCAACCGCTGAAGCAGGTGGTGATGAGACTGTCGTAAAACTTGATTGGAAACCTTCGAGATGGGCTCTTAATGCAGAAGCTAACGAGACTTACGTTGTCAAGTCTTATCGTCAGCCTTCCGCAACAGGCCAGATTCTTCCCGACAACTACACCTATGCTGATGCTAACACAGCTCTGAATGGAACGTTAACTGAAGCAAATTCATGGAAATGGAACAATGCAAGTTACCATCGTTCATACTGGGCTTGCTCTCCCGCTTATTTTACTGAAAAATATCCTGAGGTTGCAGGCGACGTGAATAAATATAATCTTAATCAGACATATTACACCTATGAAGATGTAATGAAAGGTGATAAGGGATATGTGCAAAATGCAGCAACACCTCAGTATTTCCGTGAAACTACAGTTGGTACCGCTGCTCTTCAAGGGGGAAACCCGCAGGCTGCCGTTCCTTCTGTTATTTTCGTGGGAAGTTATGAAGTAACCTTAAATGATGCAAAGGTTATTGTTAAAAATGCGGATGGGGTAGATGATAATCCAAGCTTCTATACCTACGTGCCCGGTTCGAACGGAAATGCACTTGTTTTCTTTAATAATAAGGCAAATTCGGCTGATAGCGAGGTTGCCGGTGGCGTAAGCATGCTTAAACGTTTCATCCAACAGACCACCGTCTTTTTCACCAATGAAGGAACGGCTGAAAATCCCAATTACGTTGCTCTTAATACAAAGGATACGAAAGTAATGGAAAATTTGGTTGCATCGGTTGCTGTCATTCGTCCTGACGACAAGGTGTTGACTGCCGCCGGAACCACAGAAGATGGACCTATGAAGGTGCCCGCCCGCCAACGTACTCTCCAGATTCAGTCTCTTACAAGTCTTAACGGCGTGTATATTGCAACCGGCAGCGGATACAAAACTATTGTTGCGGATGATGCAGAAGGTTTCAATTCGACTACACAAGTTAGATTGACTGAGGCCAACCGCATCCTTATGCAGCAGGTAGGTTTCGCAAACTACTATGAGAACGGCCACTCCTACTACAACATTCCGGTTAAACATTATGGCTGGTATCGTCCGGGCAATCCTAACCGTACAAAAAATGATGAAGGTGCTTATGTTGACAATGCAGGAATCGACTGGAGCAAGGTTATGGTAGGTGACTTCGGTATGGTCCGCAACCATTCTTACAATATTCAGGTTAACTCCATCAAAGGTCTTGCAACTGGTATTGGCGGAAAAGAACCTATCGTTCCGCCGGCCGACACCAGAGATTATTACGTGGCTTACAAGGTTCGTATCCTTAAGTGGGCTGTTGTTCCTCAGCAGAACGTTGACCTCTGATTGCTGGATTAAAGGAATTTGTAAAACGATAAAAAGGTAGGGACATGCCTTCGGCATGTAGCAATTGGAAATCAGATTATTGATTGGATTATTGATCAGATTGTTGATTAAACATGCCGGAGGCATGTCCCTACAAATCATATCGTTCGCTTAACTGAAGACGGAGAACTCTTCGAAGAAAACTCTGCGAGCTCTGCGGCTCTGCGTGCGATTAAATCCGAGCGGTTAAATCCGTATGATTGAATTGCGATTAAACAGTGAGCGAGGTTTCAAATCAGGTGATAACTTGACTTGGAATTGATTCATACCTTCCCTTCGGGGAGTATTCAGGGCAGGGGGGCCTGACCGCCCCTCTGCTCACCAAGGAAGCCTGCCTTCGCGGCGGCATTCCCCCAAAAAAACAAAATGGAAATAAAACAAACACCATGCATATAAAGAATTTAAAAAGCAAGATTTTCATTTCCGCAGCTATTCTTGCCGGAGTGATGACATCGGGGTGCAAGATGGTGACCGAGGACCTCGACCCGTGTCCCGCTCAGCTCCGCATAAGGTTCGTCTATGACTACAACCTGAAATGGGGCGACGCTTTCCCTCATGAGGTGACATCGGTCAACGTCTGGGCTTTCAATCCGGAGGGTGCGCTTGTGTGGAGCGGGAGCGCCGCCGGCGCGGAACTCGCTTCGGGCGATTTCTATCTCGCCACCCCGCTCACGGAGGGTGAGTATGACTTTGTAGCATGGTGCGGACTGGAGGGAAACACCGATTTCGACCTCGCCACCTACACCCCTGCTTCGAAAGAGGACCTTGAGGTGACGATGCGTACCGTCGAAGAAGACGGCCTCCATGTTTCCAAGTCAGACCTCCCGGGGCTGTACCACGCATACGTGAGCGGCGTGGATTATGAAGTTGACCCCCAGGTGCCGACCGTGAAGACGGTGACGATGTCGCTGACTAAAGACACGAAAGACATCCGCGTGATGCTCCAGCATCTCGACGGAAGCGCAATAGAGAACCGCGACTTCTCGGTGACGATAACCGACAACAATGCGGAATATGACTGGAACAACAACCTGCTCCCCACATCGCCTTTGGTGACTTATCAGCCCTGGAACATAAAGTACGGACAGACAACAGCACCCGGGGAGGAAGAGGATGAGACCCGCACGCTCTACGACATGGCGCAGACCAGAGCTCAAACCACCGTGGCCTCGCTCCTTTTCGAACTCTCGACGGGCAGACTGATGGTGGATTCGAAAGCCCGTCTCGTGGTTCACCGCAACTGGGACGACCGCGACATAATCGACATTCCGCTCGTGCAGTATTTCCTTCTCGTGAAAGGGCATTACGGCGATATCACCGACCAGGAATACCTTGACCGGCAGGACGATTATTCGATTGTGTTCTTTATCGACAAGCACAGCAACTGGTATGTGGCGGGAGGAATCTTCATCAACAGCTGGGCTGTGGTGCCTCCGCAGGAGCCGGAGTTATGACGAAGCAAATGTGACACACTCTTAGATTGATTGAATCAATGAGATTACTGAAACATATATACAGCGGACTGGCTGCCGTCGCGGCGATGGCGATGTTGCCGTCTTGCAACTCCATCATGGAGGAAGGGGGAGTATGCCCCGAATCCGACACTGTGGTGATGAGTTTCAAGATGCTGACCTCGGCACCTTTGACCGGCACCCGCGCCGACGACCATAACCATGACGAAGTTGACAGTGAGTTCCGTGAATTTGAAGACGGCATCAACGTCAATGACTTCGCCTTTTTCATCTTCGTTGGGACCGGCGATGACGCGCAGCTTGTGGTGAAGAATACCAACATAGCTTCGTCAACCGACCCCACCACGATGATAACCGGTAGCCCGGGTGCATATACCATCACCGTTAAGATGGACCGCGAAACGCTTGACGCAAAACTCGGTCATCCAATCGAACCGGGAAGCACTGCTCCCGTCAATTTCCGTTTCGTCGTGTTTGCAAATTGCTATTCCCCTGTCGTGACGGATGTCAATCCGGCCGGGGGCGGCCGCTACGACGCTCTTGCCGGAAATACTTTCGGGGAAGTTGTTGCAAACGCCGCGAAATGGGGTTTCGCCATGGACGAAATTTATTCTCCGGTAGAAAACGATTCGCAGGTTGACGGCCTTTATAAAGGCAACATTCCGATGTATGGCACCAACGATTTCACCGTTACGGAAGGAGCCTTATATTCGAGCCGTCCCGACGAGAGGATTTATCTCGGCGAGGTTGACCTTCTTCGCGCCTTGGCGAAGGTGAGGGTGGTGGATAATATCCCTCAGGCCGACAAAGATGCTTTGGGTTTCCCGCGTATCGAATGGGTGGAATTTATAGGTACGCAAGACTACGCCCGCCAGCTTCCCGCCGATGCCGCCAACTACGTGAACGGCACTCAGGTACATACGCCCAATATCTTTAATCCGAAAGAGGGAATATTTGACGCGGCTGATGCAATCGCTTCGGCGGCTTTCAAATTGGGTACTATTCCCAATGATTGGGCGAGTCCTGCCGTCACCGGTAACGTCACCCGCATCGGCTATGTGCCGGAGCAGAAGATTGCCAACGCCAACGGCAACGTGGCGGAAGGGTATCCGATGTTCCGGATTACTGTCGGCACCAAGGGTATGCGCAACGCCGACGGCAGCATCACTACCGCCGAAACGGAGGTGTATGACGTGCCGATGACCGGCTACAAGGACCAGACATTCCCCGACTTCGTCGGCAACATCCTCCGCAACCACATCTATACGCTTTCCGTCAATCAGGTGAAGTTGGGTACTCCATTGAATCTTACGTTCAATGTCTCGCCTTGGACATCTTCCCGTCTGGAACTTGACTATAAGGATATCCCGACGGTGGCGAATGAGATTGAATGGGTACAGGGGACTTATCAGGCTGCCACGGGAAACAATATGGAGATATATACTCTTGTATGGGACAGCCAAGCCAACAGGACGGCGGCAGAATGCTCGTTTAGGATTTCCGCACCTTTGAATACGACATGGACGGCTACCCTTGTCCCTGTAGAGGGAGAGGTTGGTGCTTTTAAGTTCCTTAACGCTGCCGGTGAAGAAGTTGACCAGATTGAAGGAGTGACAGGGATTGGGTCAGAACTTCAGATTGTGAGCGTAAAACCTAATCCCTCCCAAAAGAATTCTGCGATGCTCCAGGTGATGGTTGACATGGGTTATGGCTATGTGCAGGCACCCGTGGCTGGCAACAACGGTAATTATATTATAAGCCAACGTGTAAACTAACTGACTGATAGATTATGTATAGGTTGCTGAATCGACATATATTTTTATTTATAGCCTCATTAATCGGGTGTGCATTCCTGCCGGGATGCGTTTCGGATTTGGGTGAGCCGTTTGCAAAGCCGAAAGATACCGTCTCTATCCGCTTCTATAGCAGCGAGCGGACGCGGGCGGATGGAGACCCGGAAAACGGGGTTACATCTTTGAACGAGAATAAACTTCATAATATCTCGGTGGCGTTGTCGCCGCTCGGGGCCGATGATGCGGATGCTTGTATCAAGTTCCACACGTTTTCAAATCTTGACGAGAATGCCGAATATAACGGTGTTATAACTCTAAGCGACGAGGAAGTTGCAAGTCTTTTCGGAGCGTCTGCCGCCAATGGTGCGCAATGCCGTGTTTATGCGGTTGCCAATCTGAGTCCGGAAATACATTCAAGTCTTGAAGGCGCCACACCTTCTATTTCCGCTCTTAAGGATATTGTAGTGTCATCATCTTTCGCCACAAAGCAGGTGCAAGACGATTTCGTAATGTTCGGAGAAGGTCAGGTCAGTCTAAGTAAAGATGGCGACACTCAGTCGGCTGCAGGGACAGTAGCCCTTTCCCGAACGGCGGCAAAAATTACACTGAATATCAATCTTCCGGATCAACTGGAAGTGACCAACGACGATGGCTCTAAAACTACTTGGATTCCGTTGTCGGGGAGCGGCGCGATGCGTGTGCTTCTTAACAGAGGGGTTGAGTCATCTACTGTAGTGTCTGATGGATCTGCGAATTCGGCGGAGAGCTATTACGACATCACTACAAGAAGCGATAATACATACGGATTTACAGACAACTATCAGAATTATCCAACCTATAGATGGAAACAGACTTATCCATTCTATACTTATCCCAACACATGGACTAATTCATTGTCGGAGAAGAATCGCACGTATCTTACGCTGATTATTCCATGGTATAAGAGCACCGAGGGGAGCACTTCATACGAAACGTTTTATTATTCAGTGCCTGTTACGAAAAGCGACATGCCGAAGCTGACATCAAACTATAGTTACACAATCGATCTTAATGTGGGTATGCTTGGCTCGCTTGAACCGGAGATGCCGGAAGAGATTACCGGCAGCTACAAGGTGGTTAACTGGATGAGGGAGGATATGGATCTCAACATCAATGATTACCGATATTTGGTTGTGAATGAACCTACCTATATCATTGATAATCTGGAATCGTTTACAATTTCGTTCTATTCGTCGCACGACGTGGAAGTAAGCGACATTACTATGACATATAAGAGATTCTCATTTATTACTCAAACGGGTAACGCAAATATGGGTGCGGTCGTGAATTTCCCAACCTCTAAGCCCGTGATAGATATATCGAAATCCGGTAATTATACCATGGTGGATTATAGTAAGGAAATAACGAAGAATCCGAGGACGAAGATGTATGATTTCAACTTGACGCATGAACTTAAAATATGGACTCCAGTTAACAATGCTAATGCCACAACTATAACAGCTGCTAATACTGTAAGCCAGTCAGGTTATACAAGCTTATCGGATACAACAAGTGTGCAGGGGCAGATTAAGAAGTATCTTCGTCCGGAAAATCCTGATCCTGCATATTCTCCGTACGTATTCAGGGTGACATTACGTCATAAAGATAAACCAAGCTTTACGGAAAGTTTTACTATTATCCAACGTCCGGGAATGTTTATTGAAGCTGCGAAAAATCCGGGAGGCGGACCCCGCAATCATCCGGGTTATAATTATGTGAATGGTGATGGGACAAATAATTTAGGTGGTGTCTCAACGCTTAATGGTAGTAATAAAAATCCTAACATGTATATTATTACTATATCGACGCTTGACGCTAACTCTAAATATTATATCGGGGATCCGAGGACTTTGTATATAGATAATTATTTATTTAGGCGTACAGGCACCGGTAGTTGGAGGGATCCATATCAATATCCAAGCCTACTCACCCCTACGCAGGACGGAGCTGCCGATACTGAATGGAGCGCAAGTGCCCAAGCTTTGTATCCTAAAAACACCGATTCAAGGCGATTGACGTATTATTATCCAACAATAGAATCAGATGATGATTACTATAAGATGATGATTGCTCCTAAACTGCGTATTGCATCCTCTTATGGTACGACGAGTAGCATTAATAGAAATGATGCTCGTAGAAGATGTGCGACATATCAGGAATATGATTGCCCTGCAGGCAGATGGCGTCTTCCTACTTATGGCGAATTACTTTATATAGTGCAACTTTCTGCAAGTGGTAAAATCCCAACACTTTTTACACCTGATGATGAATCCGATGAAGGATATTGGTGTGCTCAAGGTGCTTATCAGGTTCATTCTGATGGTACTTTAAGGAAAGTGAGTGACAATTCTCGTCATGCGGTTCGTGCAGTATATGACGAATGGTATTGGGAGAAGGAGACTGAATATACATTAAATGTAGGTAATGGTTATACTCTTGGCGATATGCCTAAGCGTAATTCGCAGGATTAACAGTAATCTTCATTTTTTAGAATGTAAATTACAATGATGAATAACAGCTATTTAGATAAACCGATGAAAGCTTTGGGATTCTTTGGAATGCTGTTGGCTTTGGTCATTGTTTCGGGATGTTCCGACGATATTGTCAATGTTCCCGGAATCAATGACATCGACAATGGAAACACTGTAAGTGTCGGAATCATGATTCCCGACATGAAGGTCAATAATACCCGTGCTTTCGGCAATACGCCTGAGTCCGGGATGAAGCTTACGGTTATAGAGTTTGATAAAGGAACGGATGCTACGAACTCATTCCTTTCGAGGGTATATCCCACTGAAATCGTTTCCCCAACAACAGCCGTAGAGAACGATGGAATCGTACAATTTAAGTTTGATATCATAAAGACCACGAAGCCGAAGATCCTTCATTTTGTGGTGACTCCAAGCAACGTTACGGTTGACCCGAGATTCGGATCGGAAGCAGAGATTTTCTCGACTTTGTCTGTTTCTGACCGTACCCAAGCGTATTGGGGTCGGGTAGAGTTCCCGACAGGTTATGCGGAAGAATCGGACGTGGAGAACGATGACGGAATTAAAGAGCTTGTCATTACCCAGGATACAAAGGATAAATTGACGAACGTTCCCGTGATAAGGAATTTTGCAAAGGTTTCTTTCGACCGAGAGAATATGCCTGCAAACTTTAAGTTGCATGGATTCCAGTTGATAAATGTGCCGAATTCAGGGAGTATAGCCCCTTATAATGTGGATAATAAGGAGTTCCCGACATTCCTGAATGCTTCCGGAAGTATGCTTCCCTTCTCTGATATTGTCAAGGACTACACCGGAATAATGCCCGGTGGCGTACAATTCTTTAATACGGAAGAAGATGCCAAAGGATGGACTGTTGAAAGTACGGGCACGAACGGACAGCATCAGATGGATGCAACCGATAAGTTTTTTTATGAGCACCCTTACGAGAGTTCACGTCGCACTTTTGTAATCATAAGAGGAGATTATCTTAATGATGAGGGAAATTGGGAGGAGTCCCGTTTTTATAAGATAGACCTTGGCACAAAGAATACTACAACTTCTCTATTTGAATATTATGGCGCCCTTTTAAGAAATATCGACTATCATATCACGATAAGGGAAGTCCTTTCAAATGGTTACCGTACTCCTTCCGAAGCCATAACCGGCGTAACTTCCAATAACCTTTCTGCCGATGTCGATGCAAGAGGTATGCTTAGCGTATTCGATGGCAAGAATATGATTTCAGTAAATAGGACAACGATTGTGTTTACGAACGACACGCCTGTTGATTTCCTGTATCAATATACCATGAATTACAGTGGTAGCAAAGATGATTTGGGAAACGGAAACAATGCCTCAAGCTTTAAGACAATCGGTCTTTCATCGGATCCCACGGGCGTGGTTAAATCTGTAAGCGATCCTGTTTCATTTACAGATGAGCAAGGGAAGAAGTGGATGAAAGTGACAATAACTCCTAATGCAGTGGTCCCGAATGAACAACGTAAGCAGGTGTTTTATGTGGTTGACGGCAACGGATTGGGCAGGGAGATTACTCTCTTGCTTAACGAGCCGTACGAGTATTCGAATCTGGTGGTTTATCCCGGAAGCCTAAATGAATACACTTCAACGACGACCGGAAAGAACACTGTTTCCCCTGAAGCAGGACAAGCGTTTACCGTATATTTTAATTTGCAGAAAGGTATCCCCGAAGAGGTGTTCCCGTTGGAGTTTGTGCTTGAGAGCGACAGGCAGAATCTTGAGAATAATCCGATTGGTACGCTCGTGGTGACATCCGGAGAAACATTGTTTCCAACTCCCGGAATTTCTTACGAGGTACCGCGCATCAAATACATCAAGACGGTGTCATTGCAGGAATATAAGTATAAGTATTTTACGGATACAAACGACGTGGATGTTAATACGGAGAATCCGGACCATCTTGTACGTTGCCGTTTCAGGACAATCAATTCATTGGTAGATTTGCCGGGGAGTCCGACTACGACTACAACGCATGTTGTCATCGATAATCCGTATTTCAATGTGAAAAACAGTTCTACGGATGTTGAGACATGGCCCGGTGTCGTCACGTTCACAAGAACAAGATGATTATGATGACGGAATAAAGATGGTTCACAAGTTTTTGTAAAACCGGAATGTAGGGACATGCCTCCGGGCTGTTTGATAACGATTTGATTTACAGATTAAACGCGAGGTTTGCAGATTAAACCGCGAGGTTTGCAGATAAAATGTGGGGTTTGCAGATAAAATGTGGGGTTTGCAGATTAAACATGCCGGAGGCATGTCCCTACAAAGATTGATTCCGGACAACTGACAACTGACAACTGACAACGGAAAACTGAAAACTGACAACTGACAACTGACAACTGACAACGAATAATTGAATCAGTCCCTATAAGATATATCGCTGCAAGATATGCAGTTATGGAAAGAGACAAAGAAACTTCAAGTAGTACGTTATAGGGACGTGCGGTGCCGTGAGGCAACGCCGTCCCGCTTCAGTATTAATGTGATTTTTAATTCGGGCATTAAATTCTAATAGGCGGCGGTTCCAATCCAGGGGACCGCCGCCTTCGTTCAACCAGGCCAACCAGGCCAACGCTTTTACTCCAACCAGAGCAACCAAGGACAACCAGAGAGTTTTTTACTCCAACCAGAGCAACCAAGGACAACCAGAGAGTTTTTTTACTCCAACCAGAGCAACCAAGGACAACCAGGATAATTATATAAACAAACCAGAGCAACCAAGGACAACCAGAATTATTTTAATCACTCTGGTTGTTCTTGGTTGTTCTGGTTGGCTATTTGCTTGTTGTTTTGGTTGTTCTGGTTGGCTATTTGCTTGTTGTTTTGGTTGTTCTGATTGGTTATTTGTCGGTTGCTCTGGTTGTTATGGTTTCATCGACGAGATAGACGATTGATTCGTAGGGGCGGCCGATGGAGTCCATCATCGAGATTTCGCAGGTGCGGGCGAGGGAGTAGCAGCCGTCGAAGTCTTCGCCTGCCGTTTCCGCCTTTTCGGGGGCCGTGGCCGATTTCGCCACCTGCGGATAGATGACCCCCCTGTCGCCGGCCGCTCCGCAGCATTGCGTGTTGACCGGCACCACCATCTCTTCGGCACACTGGCGCGCTACATGCTCGAGCATACCGGCCATGCCGATTATGCGCGAGGCACACGTGGGGTGGAGAAGCACAAGTTTCTTTTTCCTGACAACGTGTGCGCGTGGCATTACCACATCGTCGAGCCATTGGCAGATGTCGATGATGCGCAGGGCGGCATATTTTTTCTTGTTTTCGCCCGTGAGCGATTCTTCCATGTCGGTGAGAAGTGTATGGGTGCATGACGTGGTGTCGCACACAATGGGTATGCTTCCCTGCCGGCTCATTTCATAAAAGGCATCGATAATCTTGTTTGCCATGAACGCTTTCCCGGCGGGGTCGCCCTTATGTTCCCAAATCTGCGAACAGCATAGCCCTCCCACGTCGGGGAGCGAGAGTCGTATCCCCACCTTGTCGGCAATGCGGAGCATCACCGTCACCTGGTCGTCTTTCCCGAGCGACGACGCGCCGAATATGCGCGTCACGCACGCCGGGAAATAGATGTAGTCGGGATTGTCGAGCGGACGCGGACGGAACTTAATCGGCATCGGGAAATGTCGCGACCAGTGCGGCACCTGCCCCCACATCCTGTGGAGCAACGCCGAACCCCATTCGAGAGGGTATGGCGACACCACCTTTTCGGCTATGACGGCGGCACGCAGCGCACCGCGCACGGATTTCTCAACCCCTTTGTAGTGCTTCGCCCCGTAGGTGAGCGATTTTTTGAAGGCTTTGCCGTAGGTTTCCACGCGCACGCCGTCGGTGACTTCCGCCGTGGATATGCTCATGGGGCACGGAATCTGGCAACTTCCGTCGCTGCAACACGATTCCTCGCCCAAGAAACGGTATTCTTTCAGATACCCCTCCCTTTCGGCGTCGCTGCCCGCGCCGTTGATGATGCGGCGCGCCTGAAGACGCTGGCGCGGTGTGAGGGTAATGTCGCGTGTGGGGCACACGTGTTCGCAATATCCGCACTCCATGCAAAGGTCGGCGTGGGGGTAGCCGAGCTGCTTGCCGAAAAGGTCGAGGCGCTTCATCGGTTTGATAAAGCAATCGGGGTCGGAATTGATGATTACCCCAGGGTTGAGGATGCCTTGGGGGTCGATAAGCTTCTTCACCCTTTTCATGAGGGCATATATTTCTGGTCCCCATTCCTTCTCCACGAAGGGGGCTATGGCGCGTCCCGTGCCGTGTTCCCCTTTCAGCGAACCGTTGAGTTTTACCACATGTTCCACGAGGTCGTCCATGAAGCGGCGGAAGGTGTCGAGCTGTTGCGGGGTTTCTACCGGCGACGTGAGGAGGGGATGTATATTGCCGTCACGCGCATGGCCGAAGATGGCACCCGAATAGCCGTATTTGGCAAACAGCTGTTGCACGCCACCCACGAGGCGTTCGAGGTCCGCCACCGGTGAAGCCACGTCTTCGAGAATCACGGTGGCACCCGGCACACGAGCCCCCGCCACGCACGGGAATATTCCCGAACGCATCTGCCAGAGAGCGGCGCGTTCCGCCACCGTGCGCGTGAACGAGTCGAGTTTCACCACTCCCCGCAGCGACTGTATGGCGGGGGTTAGGCGGTGCACCGTGTCGTCGAGTTCTTCCGAAGAGTCCGCCCCGTAGTCGATTAGGAGGGCGGTGGCTCCTTTGGGGAGGTCGATGGTCTCCCCCATGTAGCTTCGCAGCGATGCATAGTCCATCATTTCCACGGCGAGTGCCCCGGAGTCGCCGAGCCATTCTGCGGCTCCGCCGGCAGCCGTCACCGTGTCGAAATATAGCATTGCGGAGGTGTAGCGCGAATAGATGGGGACCGTGCGGAGTTCCCCGGAGACTATGTAGGCGAGCGTGCCTTCGCTTCCGATTATGAGGTGGACGAGTATGTCGAGCGGGTCGGAGAAGTCGATAAACGAGTTCATGCCATAGCCCGTGACGTTCTTGATTTTGTATTTCGTTTTGATTTTATGAAACATATCCCCGTCTTTCATAATCTCTTCGCGAATATGGAGCAGTCCTCGGCAGATCTCGCGTTGCTCCTCCGTGAAACGGCGGCGGTCGGCGGCGTCTGCGCTGTCATAGCGTTTCCCGTCGGGGAGTATGAATTCGAGCGACTGGAGAGTGTTGTAGGAATTATATTTCACGCCCGCTTCCATGCCGCTGCTGTTGTTGGCGAGTATGCCCCCCCATCATCGCGGCGCATACGGAACCCGGGTCGGGACCTATTTTCCTTCCATAAGGTTTCAGGTAGGCGTTGATCTGTGCGGCGGTGAGCGACGGTTCGAACCAGATGCGTTTGCCTCCGTCGTGGATTTCGTAGCCGTGGAGGGCGTTGCGCAGTTCGCATATCACCCCTTCGCCGAGGGTCTGGCCCGATAGCGAAGTGCCCCCCGTGCGGAAGGTTACGCCGAATCCCAT
>CABRKI010000050.1 GCA_902471455.1 uncultured Porphyromonadaceae bacterium
AAGAGGGCGGCCCTTATCGGAGCCGCCCTCTTTGTGCTTGCACATGCATCGCCCAAATAAAAAAACGCCGCATACATTCACATGCATACGGCGTTGGATATAAAAACAAAACTCATATTCATGAATTATATCTTTATCCGAACTTCGATATTTTTCTTAGCATGGGTTCGTTGAGGATTTTTATTCTCCGGCCGTCAACCAGGATAAGCTTTTCCGCCATAAATGTGGTGAGCGTTCTGATGGCGTTGGAAGTCGTCATGTTGGAAAGGTTGGCGAGGTCTTCCCGGCTCATATATATTTTAAGAGTCGCGTCGTCGTCTTCAAGTCCGTAATTGTCTGAAAGGAGGAGGAGGGCTTCCGCAAGGCGTCCCCTTATATGCTTTTGTGTGAGATTGACAATCTTGGTGTCGGAGCCGCCAAGGTTCCTTGACAGTTCGTGTATGAAAAACATGGCAAGGTCATTGTTGTTGCGGATAAGGTTCTCGACGATATTCATAGGGATGCAGCCAAGTACGGAAGTCTCGAACGCGGCACATGACGACACATACTTCTCGTTCGCAAAATAAGCCCTGTAGCCGAAATACTGCACCGGACGGTAAAGCCTGAGAATCTGGACACGGTCGCCGATGCCGCTCTTATACATTTTCACTTTTCCCTTCAGCAGACACCAAAGGTTTTCCGGGTCTTCATGTTCCGCATAGATTATTTGCCCCTTCTTATAGTGAAGAATGGTGAAATTGTCGGTCACGGTCCGCTTCTCTTCAGGAGACAGAATGTTCCATAATTCCGACAAGTCCTCGCTTATAATCTGTTCGAGAGTGCTCTTTTTTATCATCCCAATCCGAGAATTTTGGTAGAGGTGTAAGTGTTTTTAAATAGTTGTCCAAATAAAACCAATGACTTACAAGTCGCTGTGAAAAACCACTAATTTTCACCATCCACTTATCACTAAATTTATTTTTTCAGCTATTTTTTATTAAAATATGTTTCACAACACAAATTTATAACATTTTTTTCTAACAGAAAAACAATTTGGACAAATTCAAGTAAAATCAACCATTTTTTGAGCCAATGATGCCATTTTCCAACAATTCTGCAAATTATCTCCTTATTTTCCCGTTAGATGTCCGTGTAAACTTTTCTACGCGGATTATTTCCTTGGGGACTTCCCAGGGATGCAGTAACCGCTTCATTTTTTCAATCAGGCTGTCGTCTGACGTCTCTTCATTAGCCAATCCTTCCAGCTTCAGCACCACCCTGCTTCCCCATTTTTCATCGGGCAAAGAACTTATCACAAACGGACAATCGATTATCCCGCCGATCCTGCGCTCCACGTCGAAAGGATTCACCTTTTTGCCTCCCGTGATTATGACATGGTCGTAACGCCCGTCGATAATAAAACGCCTTCCGTCATAGACGGTGGCGAGGTCATTGGTCACGATGCGTTCCCCGCTGTCGAACGAAATCGCAAGACACCCACGTTCGTCAACGCCAACCGATATTCCCGGCAATGTACAAAATTCACCCTCCTCCGCTTCCACCTTCCGCAATGCAATGTGTGAAGCGGTTTCAGTCATTCCGTAGGTTTCGTATGCTTCGAGTCCCGACTTGGCAATCTTTTCGCGCAGTCGAGGATTGATGGCCGAGCCACCTATAATCACGGTACCTATATGAGGCATCTCCTCAATATTGCTTACAATATGAAGCATCTGCGAAGGCACCACGGCAAGAAGGTCGATTGTATCGTCTTTCCTTATTCCCGAAAGCGCCACATTGCTCGGTGTCTCCCAAGTGAGCCGGCAGGAAGCTTCTTCCGCCCTGACAGCCATCATTTTACCGCCTATAAACTCGGGTGAAACACACGAATGAAGCCTGGAGTCCCGGCCTATATGAAAAAAAGAATTTGTGCGGCATGCGCTGCGCCTCACAAATTCTTTATTCAGTATGATTTCCTTCGGAGTTCCCGTGGAACCGGATGTATGCGCCGTGATGAATGGCACGTCGCCCCTCCACTCTTCTATAAATTCTTCAAACGTCATATTCACGAATGCCATTTCAAATCGGCAAATTGATTATAGTCGAACGGTTTTGAAGCATTAAATCCAAGCTTATCACCTTCGAGATGTACGGGCGTATCAAAATTATCCGTAAAAACACCTCCGGTGCCAAGCCCTTGGGGTCCTTTGGCTCCGATATATGCCGTCCATTGGGCAATCGCGCTAAGCCCTACATTCGACTCCAACGCAGACGTCACCCACCAGCCTATCCCTCTCTCCTCGGCAAGGGAAATCCACTCCTCTCCGCCCGAAAACCCGCCGCAAAGAGCGGGTTTCAAGATAATGTAAGCAGGTTTTATAGCATCGAGCATGACGACGCGGTCGGCTGTGGTATATTTACCTATCAACTCCTCGTCGAGGGCGATCGGAAGCGGCGACACCTGGCAAAGGAATGCCATAAGTTCAGGATTGCCGGCCTTGATCGGCTGCTCTATGGAATGCACCCCGAGGTCGGCAAGACGCTTTAGACGAGGCAACGCGTCGTCCATAGTGAAACCGCCGTTGGCATCCACCCTTATCATCAGGCTCTCTTCAGAAAAGCGACGACGGATAAACTCTATCATCTCTAATTCCTTATGCCAATCTATCGCACCGATTTTCAGTTTTATGCAACGGAAACCGGCTTTCAACTTCTCTTCGATGCGTTCTATCATCCTGTCGAAATCTCCCATCCAGACAAGGCCGTTGATTTCAATCCGGCTTTCAACCTGCGTGAAAGCCGAAGGATAATATATGCCACGGCATCCGCATGAAAAATCGAGAAGCGCTTGCTCAAACCCGAACTGTATAGATGAATGACGGCTCAGGTCGGTGGTTTTCCCTATCGCCACGTTCGCCATCAGTTCCGTCAGTTTCCACACATAATTGCCGTCGGCTTCAGGCGAAAGTCCGGGGAACACGGCGGCCTCCCCTATCCCGAAGTGCGACGGGTCAGCTTCGTCATAAACTTTAATCAGGAAAGTCGGCTTCTCCGTCATCACGCCACGCGACGTGCCGCCGGGTTCCTTGAAATGCAAAAGATACGGGGCAAATTCAAGACGCATAATCAAGGGAATTTAGGGAATTGCTCGAAATCAGGGTCTCGTTTCTCAAGGAAAGCGTTCTTTCCTTCCTGTGCCTCGTCCATGAGATAATACATCAGCGTGGCGTCGCCGGCAAACTCCATAAGTCCTGCCTGCCCGTCAAGCTCCGCATTGAGCCCTCGCTTGATCATCCTGATGGCAAGCGGCGAACGCTTCATTATCGTGCGGCACCATTCCACCACCTCCTCTTCCAGGCGGTCAAACGGCACAACCTTGTTCACCATACCCATTTCCAGAGCCTCTTCGGCGGTGTATTGGCGGCAAAGGAACCATATCTCGCGAGCCTTCTTCTGCCCTACGCAACGCGCAAGATACGACGAACCGAACCCCGCGTCGAAACTGCCCACCTTGGGACCCGTCTGCCCGAACCTTGCGTTGTCGGATGCTATCGAGAGGTCGCACACCACGTTCAAGACATTCCCGCCCCCTATCGAATAACCGTTGACCATTGCAATCACCGGCTTCGGGATGGAGCGGATGGCATGATGCAGTTCAAGCACGTTAAGACGCGGCACGCCGTCTTCGCCGACGTAGCCTCCGCGCCCCTTGGCGTTCTGGTCGCCGCCGCTGCAGAATGCCTTGTCGCCGGCGCCGGTCAGCACAATCACCCTGATGTCCTGACGTTCGCGGCAGATGGAAAACGCGTCGAGCATCTCCTGGTTGGTAAGCGGGCGGAACGCATTATACACCTTCGGACGGTTGATCGTTATCTTGGCAATCCCCTCGAACTGTTCGAAGAGGATGTCAGTATATTCTTTTATAGGTTTCCAGTCGTACATATATCTGTTATACTTTTATGTTCATATATTCTTTCAACAATTCCGCACTCTTTTCCCCGTCGCAGACCACCCGCATGATTTTTTTCTTTCCCGGCATGAAAAATGAGTCGAGTGCAGCCGTCAATGCCGGTGAATCCGCCACTTCCACATAATCCCAGCCGTATCCCTCCGCAAGATAAGGCAACGGAAGGTGGGGACGGGTGCAGAAAAACTCTTCTCTTTCCGGAAGTCCTGAAGTGGTAGGAATAAAACGGAAAATGCCGCCCCCTCGGTTGTCGATGACGATGATTCTCGTTGCCTCCGGTATGTCGGGAAGGGCAAGCGAACCCACGTCGTAGGCCATTGACATGTCGCCTGTCACCACCACCGTCATCCGCTTGTAGGCTTTCGCCCCGCCTATGGCGGTTGATACACTTCCGTCTATTCCCGAAACGCCTCGGTTGCAATAAGATGCATGGGGGAAACTTTCAGATAGAATCTGCGCATACCTTACGGCGGTGCCGTTCGAAAGAAACAGATTGCTGTCGGCGGGGATTCTATAAAAAATGGTTTTAAGGGCGGAAAGTTCACACCATTCCCCCTTATGCCTCTTTTCAAACGCTTCGTTTTTCGCTCCGATGGCCCTACGCCTCATTTCCATCCACTTACGCGAATAGCTTTCCGCATCGTTCCGCACAGGCGAAGCATAATATCTTTTCGCAATGCCGGCTATTTTTCTTAAAAACAATGCCGGATCCATCTCTATGCGCCTCGTCAGCGACATGAAACAATCGGTTGTGGTGTGGCTCCATCCCACCGACCAATGCTCGCACTTCGGGCTGTTGCGTCTTAAATATTCCTTCAGTTTACGCGACACCAGCGAACCTCCTACAGAAATTACCACATCGGGTGCCATTACATCCAGCTCCTTTTCGGGATATGCGGTAAGTACGTTGTCGATTACGGTGTCAAAACGTCCGACATTCAGATTGGAAAGGGTCTCTGCCATAACCATGAGATTTGGAAGCCCCTCCAATTCTTCAATACTCCTGTGGAGCCTGTTGTCGGGGGGCATAAACCCCGCCACAAGCATAACCTTCGACTCTGCCACTCTCTTCGCCAGATTCTTTATCTCTCTGATGTCGGAAATGGCATCGGCGGTAATCATTTCTATCACCCGGGGAGAAAGCATCGTCCTTTCCACTTTGCATCCGAGCGGGTCGCCGAGCCGCACGTTGATATGCACGGGGCCACGCCGGCGCGATGTGGCCTCTATCATGGCATCGTTCGCAATCCTGTTGGCATACCATTGGAGTTCGCGGTCGTCATTTCCCCAGGAAGGAAGCTGATAGCTTTTCTTCACATAGTTCGCCAACGCCTCGTATTGGCGCAACGTCTGTGAATCATCCTGGTCAATCCATTGTTCCGGACGGTCGGCCGAAACCACTATCAACGGCACCGACTGGTAGTAAGCCTCCGCCACGGCAGGGCCGTAGTTGAGCAACGCCGTGCCGGAAGTGCATATCAACGCCACCGGCCTACGGCTCACCGTCGCAATGCCCAACGCCATAAAAGCCGCACTCCTTTCGTCAACCACCACATTGCAATGAAGCGATTTGCGCGCAGCAGCGGCTATCAGCAACGGCGCGTTGCGCGAACCGGGGGAACAAACCACCTCCTTCACGCCGTGGCGCACCATCACATCCATCAGTATCGAACAAAATGTCTTGTCGGTGTCTAAAATCGTATCGCCCATCATTCAACGAATTGAATAACAAAATCTAATCACGCAATTATAATGTAGGGACATGCCTCCGGATAGTTTGATTACACGCGCTGTAATCATTGAAAACGTTCCGGACTGTATCCTCTCAGAAACGCCGACGCATCCATGCGCTTCTTCCCCGCCGGTTGCAACGACAGAATCTCGAGCATACCGTCGGCTGTCTTGACAAACATCCTGTTTTTGGTCAGTTTCAAATCGCCGGGATTGAGCCCTTCTCCGTCCGTCTCCGGAGAAGGAAGGGTCTCATAAATCTTGACATCGGATGCATCTCCCGGGAAACGGCTGTCGGCAAGCGAGGTCCATGCGGCAGGATACGGGGAAAGCCCCCTTACAAGATTGTGGATTCTTTCGCAAGGCTGCGTCCAGTCGATATGGCAGGTGTCTTTGAATATCTTGGGAGCCGGAACGAATTCCCCTTCAGGCTGTGGCATCGGGGTCACTTTCCCTTCGGCAATTTCCTTCACGGTGTGTGAAACCATCTCCGCGCCGAGTTCCATAAGCTTGTCATGCACGCTGCCAACATTGTCGGAGGGAAGGATTTCTATTTTCCGCTGTTCTATTATGTCGCCGGTGTCTATTTCGTGTTTCAGGAAAAACGTGGTGACCCCGGTTTCGGTGTCGCCGTTGATCACCGCCCAGTTAATTGGAGCCGCCCCACGGTATTTCGGGAGCAGCGACGCATGGAGGTTGAAAGTGCCGAGCGGAGGCATGGACCATACCACCTCCGGGAGCATCCTGAAAGCGATAACGATGAAGAGGTCGGCGCCGATGGCGCGTAATTCCTCTACAAATTCCGGATTCTTCAGTTTCTCCGGCTGAAGCACCCTGAGCCCTTTTTCTACTGCATATTTCTTAACGTCGCTTTGTATCGTTTTGTGTCCTCTCCCGGCAATCTTGTCGGGCATGGTTACTACGGCGGCAATGTCGCAGCCGTCGGCCATAAGGCGGTCAAGACTTGCTACGGCAAATTCGGGAGTCCCGAAAAAAACTATTTTCAATTTCTTTTCTTCCATTCTGTTTCTTTAAACAATCCATTTGCGCAATTTTGATGTAGTGACGTGCCTCCGGCACGTTTGATCGCGCAGAATTGGCCTCAATCGTCGCAATAATGTCTCAGCACCCTGCGGTAAGAATTGAATATTTTCGATTTCGAAACAAACCCCACGTATTTTCCGTGGTCAACCACAGGAAGGTTCCAGGCATTCGTCCTGTCGAAAATACGCATCACTTCCTCCATGGGGAGGTCGATGTCGATTCTTGCAGGTGGCATCGACATGAACCGCGTGACGTGCATTTTCTTGTATAGGTCAGGACGGAACATGATGTTGCGGATGTCATCGAGAAGAACGACTCCCACCAGCATCCCTTCTTTGTCGGTCACCGGGAAAAGATTACGGTTTGAGGTGGCTATTATATCCACCACCTCTTTAAGGTTCATTTCCGGACTCACGCATTTGAAGTCTTTCTCTATAACGTTGTCTATTTTCAAAAGTGTGAGCACCGATTTATCTTTTTCATGGGTCAGGAGGTCGCCCTGTTTGGCAAGGCGCATCGTGTAAATGCTGTAAGGCTCGAAAAACCTTATGGTCATATACGAAAGGGTCGAAACGATAAGCAGCGGAAGGAACAGGTCGTAGCCTCCTGTCATCTCGGCGGTAAGGAAGATGGCCATCAGCGGCGCATGCATCACCCCGCTCATCACCCCCGCCATTCCGAGAAGAGTGAAATTCTTGTTTGAAATCCCGGCGCCGCCGTCGATAAGGTTGTTGAGAACGTAGGCGAAAAGGAATCCGCACAATGCCCCCATGAAAAGGGAAGGTGCGAAGGTGCCACCCACCCCTCCGGCTCCGTTCGTTGAACTCGTGGCAAATACTTTCGTTAGGATAACAGCCCCGATGAAAATGGCTATGAACCAGATGTTGTCGCGGTCAACATAGAAGAACGTGCCGTCAACCACCTTTGAATAATCGCCGGCGAGCAACGTATTGATTGCCTCATACCCCTCGCCGTAGAGCGGAGGGAAAAGGAAAATCAAACCGGCAAGAATGGCGCCCCCGGTGATAATCTTCAAGAAGCGACCCGATATTTTGGAAAACATCGACTCCATCATAAACATGCATCTGGTGAAATAAAGCGAGGCGAAGCCGCAGATTATTCCGAAAACCACCGTATAGGGAATCTTGCTCACGGAAAAAGGCTCGCTTTGGGCGAAAAAGAATTCCGCACTGTATCCTTCAAGCACGTATGCCACCGTTGCGCCTGTGATGGAGGAGATAAGCAGAGGCATTACCGTGGCGCCCGTGAGGTCGATCATAAGCACTTCGAGAGTAAAAAGCATCCCGGCTATCGGCGCGCGGAATATCCCCGCGATACCGGCCGCCGCGCCACATCCCACCAATAGCATAAGTATTCGTGGGGAAAGACGGAATGCCTGACCTATGTTGGAACCGATGGCTGCCCCGGTAAACACTATCGGGCCCTCCGCTCCGACAGAACCGCCGAATCCGATTGTCACCGACGAGGCCACCAGCGAAGCATACATATTGCGTTTCTTTAGTCGGGATTTACGTCTCGATATTGCATAAAGCACTCTCGTCACACCGTGAGATATGTTGTCTTTCACCACGAAGTTTACGAAAAGCGTCACCAACAGGATGCCCGCCATCGGATAAACCAGATAAAGATAGTTGGCGGTTGTGGAGCTTAGGTTGGCGGTGAGGAAATGTGAAATCGTGTGGATAAGGAATTTCAAAAGCTGGGCTGCGAAGCCGCAAATCACGCCCACCACCAGCGCAAGCACCACCACGAAGTTGCGCTCCTTTACGTGACGTTCCCTCCAGCTCACCACCTTAAACCACCATTCCGTGAACCTGTTATGTCGTTCTTTATAAGCCATTCTTAATAAGTCGTTAAATTCCTTTACCTTTTATCACAGTTTTCACGGTATATATCAGTATCTTCATATCGACGAAAAGCGACATGTTTGACATATAGATAAGGTCGTATCTCGTGCGCTCTATCATCTGGCTGAGATTAGATGCATAGCCGTACTTCACCATACCCCACGATGTGATGCCCGGTCTCACCTGATAGACCAGCGCATAATAAGGAGCCTTTTCCATTATCCGGCGGATAAAATATTCCCTTTCGGGGCGTGGGCCGACAATCGACATGTCGCCTTTTATCACGTTCCAGAACTGTGGCAGTTCGTCAAGACGGTATTTCCTTAAAATCCTGCCCACTTTGGTTATCCTCGGGTCGTCGTCGCTCGAAAGCATCGGCACGCCTGACTCTGCATCCTCCCTCATCGTGCGGAATTTATAGATTCTGAACGGGCGTTGCCGACGCCCTATACGCTCCTGACTATAGAAAACTTTGCCGGGTGAATCCATCCTCACGAGCAACCCTATTGCCAGATAAACGGGCGAAAGCAACGTCATTACAACCACCGATGTCATGACGTCTGACAATCGTTTCACATTCTTTGACGACTCCGAAATCAACGGTGCCGTCAAATCTACGAAAGGCTCGCCGTAGATGTCTTTGAGACGTATGGCGGAAGTGACGTAAGACAAAGTGTCAGGGGCTATTTTCACCGGAATGTCGAGAGGGAAAAGGTCTTGCAATATCTGCATCACCTTGTCGTCGTCATATTTCTCAAGGGCTATTACCACCTGGTCAATATTGCGGTGGAAACAAATATCCTTTATCTTGGAAAGCTGAAATCGTTCTTCCTCGTCATCTATCTGGTTCTCTCCGGGAATATCCACAAATCCCTCGATTCTATAATCCACGCGGTTGCTGTCATTCACCATACGTTCGGCAGTTTCACGAGCTTTCCTCGAATTGCCTACAATCAGGCAGTTGAACTGCCACTGATGCGAACGGAAGTGCCTTCTTGCCATATTTGTCACTGACAGGCGTCCCAAATACGGCAAAAAGAAGAGAAGCACGACGAGTGTGGCAATCATCTCATAATTCATCGTCCGTTCCCCTGTCTGATCGTTTATCAAAAGTATAAGATAAATCAATCCGGCGTTGATCAACGATGAAAACAATGTGGTTATCAGTTCCTGAAGGCGGGATTTGCCAAACGGCAGATTGTAATAACCGGAAAGCCAATAGACTCCGAGCATGGCTACCGGCACTATACACTCCTCCGCTATCAGCTTCCCGGAGAATATGTAATCCCACACGCTGCCGGAATGCCCGAGATGATAGAACCTGAAAATATTGAAGAGAAGAAACGCCAAGGCCGACGTCACAAGGTCGCTTGCAACGTATTTCATTCTTTGCTTATATGTAAGAAGCGTTCTCGTCCTCATACTTTCGGCATTGCTCTTTCCGACTTATCTTATCACCTTTATCAACCCTCCGTCTGACACCTTGATAATATTGCTTGGCGATGCTTTCCCCTCGTCGTCGCGACGATATTCCGCCACGTAATCAACGCCATCTTTTATCACGTCGCTGATTTCGGCAAATACCGCCGGGGCTTTCTCGCCGCTTACGTTGGCCGACGTCGATACTATAGGCCTCCTCAAACGGCGGCAAAGCTCGCCGGAATATCGTTCCGACGTCACCCTGATTCCGAGCGAGCCGTCCGGAGCAAGCAGATTCGGGGCAACGCCTTTCGGATGGTCGTAAATTATGGTCAACGGATTGACGGCGGCATCTATCAGTTGCCACGCCACCTCGGGGATGTCATCTACGGTTCGTTCGAGCATCGCCTCGCCGTCAACGAGCGCGAGCATCGACTTGCTTTCGGCACGCCGTTTCAGGTCATAAATCTTCTTTACGGCTTCGGGACTGGTGGCGTCGCACCCTATTCCCCATATCGTGTCGGTGGGATAAAGGATTATGCCGCCGTTTTTCAGGCATGCCACAGCCGCTTTTATATCTTCTTCGAATGTCATTTCTTATTCTCTTTTTCAAGTTCCGCAATTTCCGAAAGCCACAACGCCGACGAAGCGTCTGACGGCATTCTCCAATCTCCCCTGGGCGACAGGCAAACACTTCCCACTTTCGGACCGTCGGGCATGCACGAACGCTTGAATTGCTGGTTGAAAAAACGTCGGTAGAAGTTGCGGAGCCATTTCAGCAGTGTAGCATCGTCATATTTCCCGGCAAAAGCTTTTTGCGAAAGCCAGAATATCTTGCGTGGCGCAAAAGAGTTACGGAGCAGATGATACATGAAGAAATCATGCAGCTCATACGGCCCCACGAGGTCTTCTGTTTTCTGTGTGATGGTGTCTTTGCCCGACGGCACAAGTTCCGGACTGATAGGGGTGTCGAAAATATCGAGTAATATCTTCGATGCCTTCTCGCCGAATTCGGTTGAAAACCATTTTACAAGATATTTTACAAGGGTCTTCGGCACCGATGCGTTTACACCATACATCGAAATATGGTCCCCGTTATACGTACACCACCCCAAAGCAAGCTCCGACATATCCCCCGTGCCGATTACTATGCCGTTTACCTTATTGGCATAGTCCATCAGAATCTGTGTGCGTTCCCTTGCCTGTGAATTTTCGTATGTCACGTCATATTTGTCAGGGTCCTGCCCTATATCCGAGAAATGCTGGGCCACGGCCTTGCCGATGGGAATCTCGAGGCTCGTCACTCCCAATTCTTCCATAAGCCCCACGGCATTGTTATGGGTCCTCGATGTGGTTGCCATCCCGGGCATCGTTATTCCCGTGATTCCTTTACGGTCGAGATGTAGCAGGTCGAAGGCCCGCACAGTCACGAGCAATGCAAGCGTGGAGTCAAGCCCTCCCGAAATGCCGATAACGGCGTTTTTACATGAAATGGCATTGAGCCGTTGCATAAGCCCGCGTGCCTGTATGTTGATTATCTCCTCGCAATGCTCGTTGAGTTTCACCTCATCATTCGGAACAAACGGCAGAGGGTCAACGTATGGATTCAAATCATCCTCACCTTGCGACTCAAGATATGGTTCTATAATCCGGATTTCGTGTAGGGTGTCACAACCGTCATAATATGTGGAGAACCGTGTCCGGTCGTTGCGGAGTTTCTCTATATCCACGTCCCTTATTGAAATCGTCGGCTCTGTAAAGAAGCGTCTCTCCGAATCGAGTATTGAGCCATCTTCCGCTATGATGGCATTCCCGGCGAAAACAAGGTCGGTCGATGATTCTCCCCATCCGGCCGACGAATAGACGTAGGCACATCGGCACCGTGCCGACTGTTGTGAAATCAGTCGCAACAGATAGTCATGCTTCCCTATGAGTTCGTCGGAGGCCGAAAGGTTGAGGATGATGTCAGCCCCGGCTTGTGCAAGGCGGCAACTTGGAGGCACAGGCACCCATAAGTCTTCACAGATTTCGATTCCAACTTTCACTCCATATACATCGAAAAGAAAATCCGTACCGAAAGCCACTGTCCTTTCGCCGAATTCCAAGTAGTCGTCTTTTATCCGTGCGCCTGACTCGAACCATCGCTTTTCATAAAACTCGCCATAGTTCGGGATGTGGCTTTTAGGCACTATTCCAAGCACCTTGCCTCCGCCTATCATAACGGCGCAATTATATCTGCGACCTTCGGCAATCACAGGGCATCCCACTGCAAAGGCGATTTCCAAATCTTTGGTTGCCTCGGCTATCGACAACACCGCTTCCTCCGCCTTTCTAAGCAGGAGAGGCTGCTCGAAAAGGTCGGCGCATGTGTATCCTGTCACCCCCAATTCGGGCATGACAAGTATCCGCACCCCTTTGGCAGAGGCATCGGCGACCATCTCTATTATCCTCTCTTTGTTAAATTCCAAATCCGCTATTTTCAGATTAGGAACTCCGGCGCCTACGCGCACATATCCATAGTCTGTCATATTCAAAATTACAATTCAATCGGTTCCTCGGCAATACATTTCCGTATTTATAAGTGCCCGAAAAAAGCGCGGGCGGCTCCCCCGACAACTCTTACCTGCCTTACAATATTAATACGGCGTTGATTCCTAATATATATAACCGCTTTAGAACCGAAGTCGAATCGATGAATGTTAAATTTTCTACAAATTTACTCAAACTATTTATATAATTTAAATGTTTTTCAAATATATTTTAATTCCATACCCTCTATATCTACAAAGATTATGAAAATTTCATTTAAACACATCCTCCTTTCCCTCTCCTTGGCACTTGGTGCTGCTTTACTACCTTCCACCGCCATGGCACAGACAGGAGAGAAAACTCTTGGGTTCGCCGGTGGTTACGCATCCTATAACGGCGGTGGATATGCCGACCTTTATTTTCAATACACATTCGCCCCGCATTTAAGGATTGCCCCCGAAATCGGTTATGTATTTCGCAATGAACATAAATCGGCATTTGTATGCAGCGTCGATATGCAGTTCCCGTTCCGTCTTGCGAGAGGATTCAACATCTATCCCCTTGTAGGTGTCACCCTCAACAGCTGGAGTTATCAACACCATCACGATGACGACTGGGATGATTCCGACCATGCAACACGTGGCGGTTTCGACTTCGGCGGCGGCTTCGACGTCTATCTCACCCGTCAGTTGAAGCTCAACTTCCAGGCAAAATACTCACTGATGAACGACACCGGCGGTTGGTTCCTCAACATGGGCATCGGCTACAACTTCTGACCATCCCGGAATATTATTCGCACCCAAAATAATCGGATTCATACCCAAAATAATCGTATTCCCATCCAAAACTGCAGTTCCCAAATGCCCTGCCGCAACCTTCGTCGCGACAGGGCAATTCATATCCGGGAAAAAGAAGCTAAAAAATCCTTAAGTCCTGTCCGGTGCCTTGTCCGTTCAGTGTCCTGTCTGCTCAGTTGACTTGAGCCTTATCCGTTAAGTGTCCCCTTTCTTTGAAAGGCGAAAAAAAGACCGTGCGGATCGGATGGTCCGCACGGTCGAGTAATTAGCAATTTCTATCAATTATTCCTTATGTCATAGGTTGAAGAAGGTGAGGAAGCCGAGGGAATTCTGGACGGCATCGTAGCAGTACTGATAGATGCTCGAAACCAATCCGAAGAATACGATTCCGGCTACACAAAGCCACAGGCCGGCGCGCTGGCATGTAGCCGTCCTGAACGTCCCGATTTTAGGCTCTTCAGGGCTAATCCACATTGCCTTCACAACCAACAGATAGTAGTAGAGAGAGATAATCGTGTTGATAAGGGCAATGAGCACGAGCATGTAAAGAGCCCAGGAATTGGTGGCTGTCACCGAGGTGAAGATAAGAATCTTGCTGAAGAAGCCTGCAAACGGGGGAATGCCGGCAAGAGAGAACATCGCCAATGTCATGGCGAAAGAAAGCCAAGGATTGGTCTTGTGGAGACCATTGTAGTCTTCCATATTAATCTTGCCTGTGTTCTCCTCAATAGTGCTGATAACGGCAAAAGCACCGAGGTTGCTGACTACATAGACGAAGATGTAGAACATCATCGAAGCCAAACTGAGTCCGCTTGCAGCCATCACGGCAAGCATGATGTAACCAGCCTGCGAAATCGAAGAGAACGCCATGAATCGCTTCATGTTCTTCTGGCGGATTGCAAAAAGGTTGCCGACCGTAATGGTGGCGATAATCACCGCATACATCATCCACTCCCAGGCATCGCTATAGACGGCACCGAAACACTGCACGAAAATCACGAAGAATGCGAAAGCAGCGGCTCCTTTAGAAATAACCGAAAGATAGCTCGTGATGGCAGTGGGCGCGCCCTGATAAACGTCGGCGGTCCAAAGATGGAACGGAACGAGCGAAAGCTTGAAACCGATGCCGGCGATTACGAATGCCAACGCCACAATCAGCAGACCGCTCATCTCCCCTTGTCCGATGAAAAGAGCAAGGTCGGAGAAATAAAGCGAACCTCCTGAAAAAGCATATACGAACGAGAGTCCTACCAAAAGGATTGCCGAAGAGAATACAGCCGTCATGATATACTTGATAGCAGCCTCGTGGCTCTCATAATGGTTCTTGTTGAACGCCACAAGCGCGGCAAGAGGCAATGATGCCGACTCAAGACCGATGATGAAGAGAAGGAAATGACGTGCCGAAACCATCAGATACATTCCGAAAAGCGTAACAAGGATAAGTTCGTAGAACTCACCTTTGCGGATTGCGACTTCGTCGCTCTCCACCCACTTTGCGCTTTGAAGAAACACGATGAAAACACCGATATTGAGAATAGCCTTAATGGCGTTGGTTGCAGTGTCGTTGATATACATCCCGCCAAACACCTCGTTGCCCGATGCAGGAATAATCCAGATGGCCACGGTGCCGAGTCCGAAAAGGATTGTGGTCAGCGGAGTAAGGATCCGCTTCCCCTTTTCATTCGAAAATGTGTCGAATAAAAAGACCAGCATGAATATTCCGAGAACGATAAGTTCGGGAATCATTGATCCAAATTGTGAATAGTCCATTGTTAGATTGCTTGATTTTATTTATTCAATACATTTAGGTTAGAGCACAGCCCCCTGGATGGCAGCGATAATCGGCTTGAAGCTGAACTGAATGGTTTCGTTAATCCAATTCGGGAAACATCCGATGCCGGCGATGCAGACAATAAGCGTAACGGTCGAAAGACGTTCGAACCAGGTTGCATCGGTCAGTTCGAGGTGATGCTTGTCTTGCACCGGACCGAGAAGGAGTTTGCCCACGACGCGGAGAATATAGACTGCGGTTATCACGATGGAGCATGTAGCGGCAATCACGAATATTCTGTGGAAGAGGTCGCTGTCTTGGAACGATCCGAAGAAGATGGTCATCTCGGCTACGAATCCGGAAAGACCGGGGAGACCGAGCGATGCGAAACCGGCAATCATGTAGCAGACGCCGAGGTAAGGCATAATCTTCATGAGGCCGCCCATCTGACGGATATCGCGGGTGTGTGTCCTGCCGTAAATCATACCTATGAGGGCGAAGAAGAGAGCTGTCATCAAACCGTGCGAAAGCATCTGGAGGATGGCACCCGTCATCGCCGTGGTGTTAAGCATGAGGATGGCGAAAAGCACCATGCCGCAGTGCGACACCGACGAATACGCATTGATATATTTGAGGTCGGTCTGCACGCAAGCCGAGAACGCACCATACACGATACTGATGCCGGTAAGGATAATGAATATCCATGCAAGCTCGTTGGCTGCCTGCGGAAGCAGGAAGATGGCGATTCTGAAACATCCGTAACCTCCGAGCTTCATAAGCACACCTGCGTGAAGCATCGACACGGCGGTAGGCGCACAGGCATGACCGTCGGGGCTCCATGTGTGGAAGGGGAACATGGCACCCAGCACACCGAAACCTACAAAAGTAAAGCAGAAGAGCATATACTGCCATTCCACCGCTATGTTGGCATTGTGGGAAATCTCAAGGATATTCCATGTGCATTGGCCTCCCTCGGGAGCACTGTGCCAATAGATACCGAGAAGTCCGAGCATCAGGAATGCGGAACCACCCATAAGCATAAGGGTAAGCTTCATCGCCGAATATTCCTTGCGTCCGGTTCCCCACACGCCGATAAGTAGATACATCGGGATAAGAGCAACCTCATAGAACATAAACATCGTGAAGATGTCGATGGAGATGAAGAAACCGAACACTCCGGTGCTCAGGAGGGCGAACCAAAGGAAGAAATTCTTGGGTAGCGGATTGATTTTCCAAGATGCGAACGTGCCGGCAAACACAATCACCGACGAAAGCATAAGCATCAATACCGAGATTCCGTCAACACCGACGGCAAGATGGATGTTAAGAGGAGCATACCACATCCAGCTTCCCGTGTAGAGCATTTCATCTTCAACGCCCATGGCGCGAAGGTGAAGAAAATCGCAACATAGCCAGATTGAAAGGGCGACGAGGGCTGTGGAACAAACCACCATCACCGCACGGATGGCATTCATACTGCTGTTGCGGCATAAACCCAAACCTGCCATCATGATGACGGGGATTATCACAAACCAGATTAATATATTTCCAAACATAATCTAAATTTTTTCGCGTTGCAATATGAATGTTAAATCAGACAAAGCCAAGTGATGGCGGCAAGCACAACGGCACCGGCGAAATACCAGAGTACATACGTCTGGATTTCTCCCGACTGCATGCCGCGGATGGCGTAAGACGTTTTCTGCGTAATCTTAGCAAATGCATCCATCGTAGCGTCGATGACATGACGGTCGAACCATGCGATGCTCTTGCAAATGATATTGAAGATAATCTTATGGGTGATGAACATATAAAGTTCGTCCCAATAGAAACGATGGTGGGCTGCAGTCCATAGACCGGGCCAGATGTTCTTGACTTTCGTGGGAAGGTCATTTTTCTTACGATACATCACAGTAGCCAGCGCAATGGCAAGGATTGCCACGGTGAGGCTCGTTGCAGCCACCGCAGGCTCGATATGGATATGGTAAGGCTCGCCGTTATAGGTTACAAACTCACCGAACGGAATGAAACCGGCCACACAAGAAACGGCTGCAAGGAAAATCAGAGGCATCGACATCTGCCAGGGGGCATCGTGAGGCTTGTGCTCCTTGTAGTGAGGATTCTCTTCCCACCAGAAAATCATGAAATAGAGGCGGAACATATAGAAAGCGGTGAGAGCCGCTACCATCGTCATCCACGCGCCCCAGAACCAATGGCGGTTGAACATCGCTGCAATCATCTCGTCTTTCGAGAAGAAACCTGCGAACGGGAAGATACCTGCAATGGCAAGACAGCCGATAAGGAACGTCCAGTGCGTAATAGGCATATATTTCCTCAGACCGCCCATCTCTGTGTAATTGTTGGAATGCACGGCATGGATAAGCGCGCCGGCTCCAAGGAATAGAAGGGCCTTGAACATTGCATGCGTGAAGAGGTGGAACATACCTGCCATATATCCGAGGCCGGCATAGTGGACACCCTCAATCGGATGGTCGTAGGCACAACCGAGCGAAACCATCATGAACGCAATCTGCGAGATGGTGGAGAACGCGAGCACCCTCTTGATGTCGATCTGCGTACATGCAACTACCGCAGCATAGAAAGCCGTGATGGCACCAACGCACGTCACAAACGTGAGCGAAGCATCTACCACACAGTAGAGCGGGAACATACGAGCCACAAGATAAACACCGGCAACGACCATCGTAGCCGCGTGGATAAGAGCGGAAACAGGCGTCGGGCCTTCCATTGCATCCGGAAGCCAGATGTGGAGAGGCATCATCGCCGACTTACCCATACCTCCGGTGAAGATAAGCACCATAGCCCAGGTCAAAGCGGAAGCACCCATGAAAGTGGCGCCGCCGAAGCTGCTGAACACGCTTTCAGGATTGGAGGTGAGCTGGATGAAATTGAAAGTGTCGCTATAATATGAAAGGATGAGGATACCGATAAGGAATCCGAGGTCGGCGAAACGGGTTACGATAAACGCCTTCTTTGAAGCGGAAACCGCAGAAGGGAGTTTATAGAAGAATCCGATGAGAAGGTAAGACGACACACCCACGAGCTCCCAGAAAATATACATCTGGAAAATGTTGGTAGCCACCACAAGTCCGAGCATCGAGAAAGTAAAGAGCGAAAGGAACGCATAATACCTCTGGAAACCCGGTTCACCTTCCATATACCCCCAGCTGTAAAGATGCACCATGAAAGAGATGGTGGTGATTACAATCAGCATCATTGCCGAGATGGGGTCAAGGAGGAAGCCGATGTTGACTACAAGTTTCTGCGTGAACGCAAGCCAGGTCACGTCAAACACCTGGTATTGCTGGCGCACACCGTCAATAATGAAGTTTGCGTCGCCACTGAAGAAATAAGTGAACGCCACAGTATAGGCGAGCACGGCGGTGGTGCCGAGGCCGAGGATGCCAAGGATGCCCGCCATCTTATGCGACATCTTGACCCCGCCTATTCCTAAGACGAGGAACATCGTGATCGGAATCGCCAAAATTAGAATTGGAAGTGTAATGTCCATATCTTAGTATTTCATTTTTTTGATTTCAGTGATATCGGTATTGCCGATCGAACGATAGATGTTGATGATGATGGCAATGGCGATTGCCGTCTCCGCCGCAGCTATGGCTATGGCGAAAAGCGTGAATACCATGCCGTCCATCGACCCGGGGAAAAGATAGCGGTTGAAAACCACGAAATTCAGGTCGGCGGAATTCAGCATCAGTTCGAGAGAGATAAGGATGGCAATAAGATTCTTACGGGTTACGAACCCATAGACGCCGCACGCCAGCATTATGACGCTGGGCACGAGATACCATAACATGCTTAAATCCATTTTCTCTTAATTTTTACGGGCAACTGTGACGCCACCGATTATACATGCGAGCAACAAAACACTGATTGCCTCGAAAGGAAGCAGATACTGGAAGCGGTCACTTCCGGTGAAAGCCACGCCTATGTCGTGCATGGTTATCTGGTCGCCTGCCGAAAGGCATTCCACAAGCGAAGTCCCGTGAAGGAGCGGCATGTAGAATATAGCGAAGAGAAGGACCACCGCACCGGCTACCGACACCCCGATTCCGAGGGCCTTCCGATGCGAATCGATGATGCCGCTCTTCTCGTTGGGTTTGTGGGTAAGAAGGATGGCAAATACGAACAGCACCATAATACCGCCCGCATAGACCGCTATCTGCACCGCCCCGAGGAATTGATAACCAAGCTGGAAATAGAACACGGCTGTGCTCAGGAGCACAAAAAGAAGGTAGGTAGCGGCACGAAGAATTTTCCTCGTGGTCACTGCCTTAAACGAGAAAAAGACTATCGCAATGGCCGCTACGAAATACACTATTATATTTCCTACTGAATCCATTATATATTAGTTTTCTTTATTTTCATCTTTAGGTGCCTCTCCCTGGGCAGCCGCTTTGGCGGCGGCTTCCTTTTCGGCTTTTATCTTGGCAGCCTTGGCAAGGGCCTCGGCTTTGATCTTTGCCAATTTCTCGGGATCCATCGCAGGCTTGGGAGCAGGGGCCGCTGCATCGTCCTTCGGTTCAGGACGATAGTTAAGCTGCTTTACGAGACTGTTGCGGGTGAAAGTGGCTTGCTCGAAATCGTTGGAGAATTCAAGGGCATCCTGCGGACAGGTGGTCACGCAAAGCATGCAGAACGTGCAGCTTCCAAGGTCGTACATATACTTGTCGAGCTTGCGTTTTTTCTTACCGTCCGGAAGGTCAACCATCTTTGTGGTGAGCTGGATGGTTCCGTTAGGGCAGTTCATCTGGCAGATGCCGCATCCGATACACTTATGACGGCCCTCGCTGTCGTATTTAAGAGTGAGCTCGGCCCTGAAGCGGTCTGCAATCTCCAGAGTGGCTCTGTTCTCCGGATAACACTCGGTGATTTTCGGGGTGAGCAACTCCTTGCCGGTCACCGCCATGCCATCGACAAGGCTTTTGAGGCCGCTGCCGATTTCCGAAAAATATTCCTTTATACTACTCATTTAATAAAACTTTGAATCTGTTTCATGATTTGGTTTCCAACGCCTATCTCTCCACCTGACCGCCGAGAATATCGAGAAGTTCGGTGGTGATGCTCTGCTGCCGGAGTTTGTTATACTCAAGCTGAAGCGATTCGAGCAATTTCTTGGCATTGTCGTTGGCACTCTGCATCGCCATAACCCTCGCCGCTTGTTCCGAGGCCCGGTTCTCTATCGTGATTTCCTGCATAGTCGAAAGCACAAACATCGGAAGGACTTCATTAAATATACGGTTGGGATCCGGTTCGAAAATATAGAGCTTGTTGTCTTCATGGCCTGCGGCATCACCCTCCAACGCCTCCCTGCTGACAGGGAACACCTGCTCGAAAGTAGCCGTCTGCTTGCTCATCGACACAAATTTCATATATAGGACGTTGACCTGGTCAACCCCCCCGGTCTCGAATGCGCTTCTGAGGCCATGCGTAAATTCGTTGACTTTCTCGCCTCCCATTTTGGAATCCACACCCTCTACGCTCTCCGTCTTTATCCCTTTGAGCGAAAGCCTTTTGCAAGCCTTCGCCATCTTTTTGCCTATGGGATAAACGATGATGCCAACCTTATCGCCATACTTGTCGCGAAGCCTGGCGATTTCTATCAACAGTTGTTTGAAAATATTGATGTTATAAGCACCGCAGAGGCCGTCGTCGGTTCCATAGACCACTACTCCGACATTCCTGACCTCGCGCTCCGTTATGAGCGGGGAATCAAACTCCATGTTGGTATCAAGCAAGTGACCCATTATCGACTTCACCTGATTGCGGAACGGCAGGAGTTTCTTTAATTCTTGCTCGTTCTTATGGACCTTGGCAGACGATATCATCTTCATGGCGCCGGTGATTTTTTCACTCGACGACACCGATCCTATGCGTGTCTTCAGGGCTTTTAGAGTAGCCATCTATTGAATTGTTCTAAGGGTTTGTTATTGTATGTTCCTATTTGGAAACGAAACTTCGGATAACGGACGCAGTGGCCGTCGGCCGGACAGCCACTGCAATTCCATATTCCTTATGATTTGTAACGCGACGATATCTCGGCGGCACACTCGGTGAGTTTCGCCTGTACGTCGTCGGTAAGCTTACCGGCCTTAATTTCGTCGAGCACCTCTTTCTGATATTTAGCTTTAAGAAGCTGGAGGAAAAGCTGCGCGAATTCATGCACCTTGTCAACCGGCACACTCTCCAGCAACCCGTTGACGCCACAATAAATCACCGCAACCTCGTTTTCAACAGGCCAAGGCTGATATTGGGGTTGAATCAGGAGCTGCTGGTTCTTACGGCCACGGTCGATGACACGGGCCGTCACAGGGTCGATGTCGCCACCGAATTTGGTAAACGATTCCAACTCTCGGAACTGAGCCTGCGCGATTTTCAAAGTACCGGCCACCTTCTTCATTGACTTGATCTGGGCGTTGCCGCCGACACGCGACACTGAAATACCGACATTGATTGCCGGACGGATACCCTGGTTGAACAGATTGGTCTCAAGGAATATCTGTCCGTCGGTGATTGAAATCACATTGGTCGGAATGTAAGCCGACACGTCGCCTGCCTGAGTCTCGATGATGGGAAGAGCCGTCAGCGAGCCGCCGCCCTTTACGATAGGCTTCAAAGCATCGGGAAGGTCGTTCATCGAAGATGCCACCTCCTGATTGTCGATAATCTTTGCCGCTCTTTCAAGAAGACGTGAGTGCAGATAGAAGATATCGCCCGGATATGCCTCACGTCCTGACGGACGTTTAAGCACGAGTGAAATCTCACGGTATGCCACAGCCTGTTTTGAAAGGTCGTCATAGATGATAAGTGCGTCTCTGCCGGTGTCACGGAAATACTCGCCGATAGCTACGCCGGCAAACGGACTGTAATAGCGCATTGAAGCCGAATCGGAAGCTGTGGCAGCCACCACCACCGTATAATCCATAGCACCGAATTTTTCAAGCGTATGCACGGTGGCAGCCACCGACGAAGCTTTCTGTCCGATTGCCACGTAGATGCAATATACCGGCTTGCCGTCAAGATAATTCTGACGCTGGTTGATGATAGTGTCGATGGCAATGGCTGTCTTGCCTATCTGACGGTCGCCGATGATAAGTTCACGCTGGCCGCGTCCGATAGGAATCATCGAATCGACAGCCTTGATGCCGGTCTGCAACGGCTGGTTGACAGGCTGACGGAATATAACGCCGGGGGCTTTGCGTTCGAGCGGAAGACGGATAAGGTCGCCCTCGATGGGTCCCTTGCCGTCGATAGGCTCGCCGAGGATGTCGATCACACGTCCTAAAAGACCTTCCCCTACCGGAATAGAAGCGATCTCACCCGTGCGACGCACCGACATGTTTTCAGTCACTTTATTTACGTTGTTGAGAAGCACAACACCCACATTGCTCTCCTCAAGGTTGAGAGCGACGCCTTTGACGCCGTTTTCAAACTCCACCAGTTCGTTGCTCTTCACATTGTCAAGTCCATAGACATGTGCCACACCGTCGCCCACTTCGAGCACGGTGCCCACTTCCTCGAACTTCACATTGGAATTGATATCGTCGAGCTGCTGTTTTAGTATATCAGAAATTTCGCTTGGGTTAAGCATCTTTATTTCACTTGCTTCTTAATAGGGTTTGACGTAGTTGTTCAAGTTCATTGCTCACCGAAGCATCCATCCTTACGGAATCGACATCGATGACAAAACCTCCGATTAGCTCCGGATTGACCGATTCGGAAAACTCAAGGACTGAACCCTTGAATGCGCCTTCCACCAACTTGTGAAGTTTATCCATCAACTCCGCGTCAAGCACGGATGCTGTAGTGATATGGGCCTGGGAAATATGATGCGCCTCCCTGTAGATGTCGCGGTATGCATACATCATAGAGTAGGCGTATTCCTCCCTCCCGTGCTCCGTCACAAGTTTTACAAAACGGCGGTAGGCGTCGTCGGCCCCGTTGCCCGCTGCGGCAAGAAGCAGTTTCTCCTTATCTTCGTTCTTTACAAACGGATTCGAAAGAACCCCTTGCAAATCAGGATTCTTCCGGAATGAAAGAATCACTTCCTTTGCAACATTATAAACTTCTTCCGATATGTTATGCTCCATGGCGTACTTATACAACGCCTTCGCATATCTATGGGGAATGAGACCGTTGTCCATCAGATCAATTCTTCTCTATTTCGTCCAACAATTTATTTACGAGCTCGTTCTGCGCCTTGTCGCTCTTAAGCTGGCTCTTCACCATCTTCTCGGCGATTTCAAGCGAGAACTTGCTGACCTCATCTCTGAACTGAAGTTCAGCTTCCTTGCGTGACTGTTCTATCGACACTTTAGCTGCATCCATTACTTTCTTAGCCTCCTCGGAAGCCTCTTTCTTGGCCTCCTCGATGATTTCAGATTTCATCTTGGCAGCATCACGCAACATTTCAGCCTGCTTCATCCGGGCCTCTTCTATATACTTCTGAGCGTCGGCGCGTGCGGACTCAAGCTGTGCTTTCGCCTCGCGGGCATACTCCACACCTTTGTCGATGGTGTCGGCACGCTCATCCATATTCTTGATTATCACCGGCCATCCCCATTTCCACAATACGAAGAAAAGGATGATGAAAGCGATAAACATCCAGAATATCAGACCAAAATCGGGCGTGAATAATTCCATTTTATATTATTGTTAAATGGGACGTCGATACGATTAGAGGAAGAGTGCAAGTGCGGATACGATAACCGCGAAAAGAGCCACACCCTCGATAAGGGCAGCGATTACGATCATGTTAGAACGGATATCGCCGGAAGCCTCAGGCTGACGAGCAATGGCCTCCATAGCTGAAGACCCGATTTTACCGATACCGATGCCGGCACCGATTGCTGCGATTCCGGCGCCGATTGCTGCGCCAAGAGCTGCCAAAGGAGCAACTGCTGCTAAAATCATTGATAACATAATTCTAAGATTTTAAAGTGTTATGTTTTATTAATTATTATTATTCTCTATCAAATCTCCATCATCAGATATCTATCGACGCCGGTGTTTCGCCTCCTTCGTCGGCCTTATCGTGCGAATGTCCGTTTTCATGGCTCATTGCGATGAAAAGAGTGGAAAGAAGTGTGAACACATACGCCTGGATGAAGCTCACAAGCACATCCAACGCGAGCATGAAAATGGAAAACAAAATCGATATCACCACCGACCCTCCGGTTGCCAAGGCCCCGAAAGCGGTGAAAATAAAGATAAGGAGAGTAAGCGTTATCACTATCATATGTCCACCCATCATGTTGGCGAAAAGACGGACACATAGAGCCGCCGGCTTAGTGAATATTCCGAATATCTCGATAAACTGCATAATCGGTATCGGGAACTTCAAAAACAAAGGCACATCGGGCCAGAAGATTTCCTTCCAATAATGTTTCGAGCGAGTCATGTTGGTCATGACAAAAACCATCACCGCAAGCACAAGCGTGACGCTGATATTACCTGTAAGGTTCGCGCCGCCGGGGAATATCACAACCAAACCAAGAAGGTTCATCGTCAGTATGAAGAAGAAACAAGTGAGAAGGAAAGGCGCATATTTCTTCGCATTCGCCCCCAATGTGGCTTTAATAACACCGGAATAAATGAAATCTATCAGGAGCTCCATAAAGCCCATTCCCTTGCGGGGGGCCTTCATACCCTTCCTTGCATAGTATTTCACCACCGACATCACCATCAAAGTGACGATTATGGCCGACAAAAACAATGCAAGCACGTTTTTAGTGATTGAAATATCAAACGGTCGGTATTCTCTATAATACTTTCCATCGAATTTCACGTATCCGTCAACCACGTCGTCGTTCTGTACGGAAGCCGCCTGCGCCACCTTCGACTGGTCGTCGTCGGTAAGTGGGAAAATCTGAACAATCTTATTGCTGTGTTTGCTCACATGGGCAAGCAAGAAATTATAAGTATTGCCGTCTTTTTCCACAGTCACAATCTGCGGTTCCGCCTCAAGCTTACTCTTCCCGGTGGCGGAATCTGTCACTTCCTCGATTTTTGAAAGCCGTGCAGACGAGAATGAAACCCATTTGCCATCCTCCGTCTTGACAATCACCGGAAGCGGGATGCGATAGACGTGGCTGAAAGGCACCTCCCAGCCATAGCCGTCGCCGAGGTGATGAAACATCACCTCCTTGACATTCACACCCTCCCCGTCTTTATCCGAAGCCACAACAAACTGCGGCATCATAAAGACAAGAGCCAGGATTGCTGCAAGTATTGAAATTCGTCTGTTATTCATCCCGATAAAATTTAATCGATAAATCAACCTTATCAATAAACACAGACCGACACCACGTTGGAATCCACATCGACAAGGCCACCCTTTATATCGACAGTCTTCTCTTCCTCTCCGGAGGTATGATAAACTATCTGCCCGGCCTTGAGCACCGAAATCAGCGAAGCATGGTTCTTCAAGACTGTAAAAGAGCCAAGTTCTCCGGGAAGCGTCACCATGTCGGCCTCTCCCTTAAACAATATCTCGCTTGGCGATATAATTTCAAGTGTCATCTTATCTTTGTCGGTTAAATTATCCCTAAGGGGTTACAAACTCTTATTTTACCTCCGCAAGTAGTTTCTTTCCTTTCTCGATGGCCTCGTCGATGGTGCCAACATTAAGGAAAGCCTGCTCGGGATATTCGTCCATCTCGCCCGAAAGAATCATCTTGAAACCTCTGATAGTTTCGGCAAGAGGAACCATCACACCCGGAAGACCGGTGAACTGCTCTGCAACGAAGAACGGCTGCGACAGGAATCTTTGAGCCCTTCTGGCACGGGCCACCACGAGTTTGTCTTCGTCCGAAAGCTCGTCAACGCCAAGGATGGCAATGATGTCCTGAAGTTCGTTATACTTCTGGAGGAGCTGCTTCACTGCCTGGGCGGTGTTGTAGTGCTCTTCGCCAATAATATTGGGGTCAAGGATTCGTGAAGTTGAGTCAAGAGGGTCAACCGCAGGATAAATACCCAACTCGGCGATGTTACGGCTCAACACCGTTGTAGCGTCAAGGAAGCTGAATGTGGTGGCGGGAGCCGGGTCGGTCAAGTCGTCGGCAGGCACATAGATGGCCTGAACAGACGTAATGCTACCCTGCTTTGTAGATGTGATTCGCTCCTGGAGCATGCCCTTCCCCGAAGCAAGCGTC
>CABRKI010000051.1 GCA_902471455.1 uncultured Porphyromonadaceae bacterium
GCGACCGCCGATTGTCTCCTTTCTTTTGCCGAGGCGGCGGATGCATACGGCTATGTGCGTCCGGAAATTGACGACTCCATGAGCCTCGTCATCACCGAAGGGAGGCATCCCGTAATCGAGAGGAACATGCCACCGGGAGAGTCTTACGTTTCCAATTCGGTTTCTCTCGATTCCGACACGCGCCAGATAATGATGATTACCGGCCCCAACATGAGCGGTAAATCGGCTCTGCTGCGCCAGACGGCTCTGATAGCACTGATGGCCCAGACGGGTAGTTTCGTGCCCGCCAAGGGCGTTAAAATGGGCGTAATCGACAAAATTTTCACTCGCGTCGGGGCGAGTGACAATATTTCGTCGGGCGAATCCACGTTTATGGTTGAGATGAACGAGGCGGCGGCTATCCTCAACAACATGAGTGCGCGTTCGTTGATTCTTTTCGACGAATTAGGACGCGGTACTTCCACCTACGACGGCATCTCGATTGCGTGGTCGATTGTGGAGCATATACACGAGAACGGACGTTGCCGTCCCAAGACACTCTTCGCTACCCACTATCATGAGCTTAACGAGATGGAGAAGAACTTCAAGAGGATTGCCAATTTCAACGTCTCTGTGAAGGAGATAGGCGGTAAGGTGGTATTCCTGCGCAAACTTGAACGGGGCGGTTCTGCCCACAGTTTCGGTATCCACGTGGCTAAGTTGGCGGGTATGCCCCCGTCGATTGTGAAACGAGCCAACCAGGTGCTCAAGCAGCTTGAAGATGCTTCTGCAGGGGTAGAGACAGGGCGTGACGCCGTAGGGAAGGGCACTGTGGAGAATCTCGGTGCGAACCGCGACGGCTATCAGTTGAGCTTCTTCCAGCTCGACGACCCCCTCCTTTCGCAAATACGCGACCGCCTACTCGACGTCAACATCGACAACCTCACCCCCATCCAGGCCCTCAACATCCTCTACGACCTCCAAGGCCTTCTCACCGGCAAATAAAACTTGTTGCTATGGAGTTTGTTTATAACAAATTGCGTCTTATTGACGTTATACAAATGTATTACGTTTGCACTACAATATAATTTATAAAGCTATGAATACTGTGTCGCCCGTAAGAAAGCAGACTTCCTTTAGGTTGAGTGAGGAGCTTATTTCACGCCTTCAAATCGAAGCTAAACGCCATAACCGCAGCCTCAACAACCTTGTGGAAAGTGTGCTTATGGCTTTTGTTGCCGACCGTCCTAACAAGATGACTCTTGCTGCCATGAAGGAAGCCGAAACGTCTGATAATCTTGAGACTCTTGATTTGGGGAATTTCCGCAGTTTTATAGACTCTCTATGAATACGCTTAAACTTACGTCTCAGTTTAAGAAAGACCTTAAGCGATATAAACATAAACCTGAAGTTGTCGATAAACTTGAGGAGGTTCTTAACCTCCTTGCCAACAATTTACCTATTCCTGCTGAAAATAGACCGCATCTATTGACGGGAAATTATAAAGGTTACATGGAATGTCATGTAGAAAACGATACCTTGCTCATTTGGTGGGATAAGGAAGCCGGAATAATAAAGCTGGTTCGTTTCGGCACTCATTCGGAACTCTTTTGATTTGTTGAATTTGTAACAAATAGATGTGCAATAATTGATTTCGTTGAAAATCAGTTGCGAGGGATGGGGAATTTCATTATATTTGCAGTTGCGAAACAGGCAGTTCCGAAATGGCCGTTTCGGAACCATGCATTTCCCAACATGAAATTATAGTGATTATGAGGTTTTTTGATAGAACAGAGGAGATTGGAGTCTTGCGGCAAGCAAGGGAAAGAGCCGAGAAAGCGGCACAATTCGTCGTGGTGACCGGTAGAAGGCGTATCGGGAAAACTCAACTGGTGCTTCAGGCCTTCGGAGAAGAGAATATATTGTATTTTTTTGTTGCCCGTAAGGCGGAAACGGAATTGTGTAAAGGGTATGCAAGAGAACTTGAAGAGAAACTACGGTTGCCGCTGTTGGGGAATCCAGAATCGTTCGCGAAGATTTTTGAATATGTCATGGAAGTGGCTTGCCAACGGCCTGTGACGCTCTTTATCGATGAATTCCAAGATTTCATGAAGGTGAATCCGTCGGTCTATAGCGATATGCAGAGAATATGGGATTTATACCATACGCGTGCTAAAATAACGTTGGTTGTGGCCGGGTCTATAAATACCCTCATGAACCGGCTGTTTCGCGATTCCAAAGAACCTTTATATGGCCGTCAGACCCGTTTCCTGAATCTCAAACCTTTCACGCCCTCTGTGCTTAAAGAGATAATGGAGTGTTACAATCCCCGCTATACCAACGACGACCTTCTTGCGCTTTATACCTTTACCGGAGGTGTGCCGAAATATATCGACAGTCTGGTAACTGCCGGGGCTCTTTCGACCGAGGCTATGATAGAAGAGATAGTAAGTGAAGGTTCCATCTTTACGGAAGAAGGGAAAGCCATGCTCGTTGAAGAATTTGGTAAGGATTATGCCATCTACTTCTCCATACTTACCGCCATAGCTTCGGGCTACACCATACGCAACGAAATTGAAACCCAGGTAGGTAAGGAAATCGGTGGCTATCTCACGCGGCTTGAAGACACTTATGGTATAGTCTCGAAGCACCAGCCTATGTTCGAAAAAACGGCGAATAAGAATGTGCATTATCAGATACATGACAATTTCTTACGGTTCTGGTTCAGGTTTTTCTACAAATATTCCTATATGGTGCAACTCGGTGCTTTCGAACGCTTGCAAGATTTGGTGAAGCGTGATTACACTACTTTCTCGGGGCTTGCCCTCGAACGTTATTTCGTGGCCAAGCTGACCGAGAAAGGTGGCTACACACATATTGCAAACTGGTGGGATCGCAAAGGTGAGAATGAAATCGACATAATTGCCGAAAACGAACTGGATAAGAATGTGGAATTTTTTGAAGTAAAAAGACAGGAACGCAATATCGACCTCTCGATACTGCGTAGCAAAGCCGACGCAATGATGAGGGCCACCCACCGCTTCGGCGACTATGAAAAGCGATTCGAAGGCCTGACCCTCGCCGACATGTAGCGTCGCAATCCCTCCGCAAACTATTGTAGGGACGTGCCTTTGGCACGTTTATCGGATGGCGAGAAAGTAAACTCTTCGCTTGCTATCGCCTCTCGCAATGCTATCGGAAAGAAATCTCACGCAGAGCCGCAAAGCCCGCAGAGAGATTTGTTTATATTCAATAATTTAATAATCCAAAACCAAATTTTCTCCTGTTGCTCCTGTTCTCCTGTCTAAAAATTCACCTCCGGCTGCTCCTGTACTTCTGTCAATAAAAAGACAGGAGCACAGAAGAACAGGAGTTTAAGAACTTTTTGACGAAAAAACTTTGCGCTTTCTGCGCCTCCGCGTGATTTTTTTCCACACACTTCTCTTCCGCTCCGCTTCTTATCAATTATCGCAATGTTATTGGTAAGGGGTCGCACGCCGAGCCGCAAAGCCCGCAGAGGATATTTAGTTATATTCAATAATTTAATAATCCAAAACCAAATTTTCTCCTGTATGTCCTGTACTCCTGTCTAAAAATAGCTTCTTGTTGCTCCTGTCAAAACATCTCTACCGTTGCTCCTGTACTTCTGTCAATAAGAAGACAGGAGAACAGTAGAAACAGGAGATTAAGAATTTCTTAGCGAAAAAACTTTGCGCTTTCTGCGCCTCTGCGTGATTTTTTTCCACACACTTCTCTTCCGCTCCGCTTCTTATCAATTATCGCAATGCTATTGGCAGGGAGTCGCACGCTGAGTCGCAAAGTTCGCAGAGAGTATTATCCATAAAATTTGCTAAAAAATTCTGTAAAAGATTTCTGGATTAGAAATTTAATTTATAATTTTGCGGATGCAGACCGCGTCTTAGAAGCCCCGGTCCGGGGATTGAGGTGTGGGATGTGTGCCGTTGCGACGAGTCGCGGCGGAATAGACATACATAGAAAGCGTTTATCCGCGCTGATTCTTGACTTTCCGGAATTCTCGCAAAATTCATTTAGATGTCAAGGATTGAGCAACGGTAGATGCCCGTGGATATGTAATTATAATTGTAACCGGTTGATATTTCGTGAGAAATACAACCGGTTACAATGGTTGCATATATATATAATTGTGGGCTTCTGTATTGCCGTCCGACATCTAAAGGGCAATGCGAGAAGCCTCGAAACGTAGGACGGTAACAGATACAGACTCCTACGCTTTTTTATATATACTAACCTAACGCCAACGAGGGGAGGACCGCGGCTTGCAATACGTATATGGATAGCATCGAACTGCTTGAGACTACCATCGGTAAATTTGGGAATGTTTGCCAGGTGTCTGTTTCAACTGGAGATACATACTCAGGTATCTATAATGGGTATGGTGAATCTACTCCAGAAAATCCCTTAATGTTACGACTCAAATTAAGTAAAAAGGAAGCAGAGCGTATCGGAGTGCCATATCTTTCTGAGATAGGTATCCGATATGATGTCATTACTTCAATTAGTTTCTGACAATGTCTTCTAAAGATGAAGCCTGACAATAGAAATCCTCAACCTATACTTCGGGAAGACAAGTTGGCATTTTTTTATGCTATCCTCACCCTATGGGAGAGTGGAGAAGATAATAAGGTTGTCAAAAATTTCGGATCGCGCGAAATAAAGCGATTCTTGGAAAAACGGGATTCCAATGGTAGCCAGATTTTATTTTTCAAGACAGACATAAATAAAAAGTGTTTCAACTGCAAATATGAAATATATGTAAAGGATTCCAAAAGGAATTATGGCATGTCCTTATTATATCATTTGCGGAATGCATTTGCTCATAATGACATTCAATTAGATAACGAGAAAAGGATAATAAGGATTCATCATACTTGGAAGAATTCTGTTAGGTTAAAGACGACAATTCCTTTTAAAGTATTGAAAGAGTTGGTTGAGACTATCCGAGGTCAACATAATCTGACTGAAGAAGAAAAGAAAAAAAGAATACGTAAAAATAAAAAATCAAAATGAAACAGAAATTTACAAAATTTGGAATGTTGGTGGCGATGCTGTTGGCATTCCTCCCCGCATCGGCTTACGACTTCGAGGTCGATGGACTCTACTATGAAGTTGTATCGTTTACAGACCTCACATGCAAGGTAGTAGCTGGAGACAACACATATGAAGGAGAGGTTGTGATTCCGGCAGAGGTGACATTCAACAATCGAACTTTGAAAGTGACGGAAATCGGGAGTGATGCATTTTCGAGGTGTAGCTCGTTGACATCGGTAACGATACCAAATTCGGTGACGAAAATCGGTAATTATGCATTTTCGTACTGTAGCTCGTTGACATCGGTAACGATGCCGGATTCGGTGACAGAAATCGGGAGTGATGCTTTTTTGTACTGTCGCTCGTTGACATCGGTAACGATACCGGATTCGGTGACAGAAATCGGTCGTTCTGCATTTGATGGGTTTAGCTCGTTGACCTCAGTAACTGTACCGAATTCGGTGACATCTCTTGGAAAGCGTGCATTCTCCGGATGCAGTGCTTTGGAAAATATTACTCTTAGCGAAAATCTTACAAGAATTAGTTACGGGACTTTCCAAAAATGCAAGTCACTGTCATCTATTTCTATCCCGGGAAGCGTAAAAGAAATTGAACAATATTATTATGGGAAAACTAGTAAGTCAGAGTTTACATTTGATGGTTGCGAATTATTAAAGGAAGTCTCATTCTTGTATGGAAAACCAATTCTTATATCCGGATATTATAATTCTTCAGATGATTTTATTTACTGTGAATGGGAACCTTGGACTGAACAACTTGAAAAGGTATTTCTTGATAGGGAACTGGTATATAATTTGTCGGTGCCAAATTTGAAGGAGCTGACCATTGGAGAGCATTTGGCAAAACTACAGATTGAAGATATCAATAAGTGTAGTCAGCTTGAAAGCATCGTCAGCTATGCAATGACTCCACCTACTTATTTCTATTATTTTTCTAATGCCCAGTATATGAATCTTGTTGTTAAAGTTCCAAACGAGGCTTTGGAAGCTTATCAGAAAGATTCTGTATGGGGAAATTTCTGGAATCTTCAGGGATTTGACACCTCGGGAGTTGATGATGTAGAAATAGATTCGGTTGATAAAACTGTGGTAGGCCGTTATGACCTCAATGGCAGACCTGTAAATGAGGATTACAAGGGCATAACCATCGTCCGCTTCTCCGACGGCTCAATAAAGAAGGTGGTTTTGTAGAAACCGCGTTTACCAAGGGTGGGGTTATAGACCCACCGGGATTCGGTAAATTAAGATGTCTCAGGGGACATTGTAAAAAATTGAATTATTTTGAATGTCGGGACATGTCTAAGGTATGTAGTGTTTGGTAATAAGACTGTTAATCAAACATGCCGGAGGCATGTCCCTACATTTCTATCGGTTTTGCAATATCCACTGACGAAAAGAATAATAATTTAAAATGTTATGAAGTATGAAGTTCAAAATCATCATTCTCTTGACGATTCTGTCGTTTTGGGTTTCATCGTGCAGTGACGATGAAGACTCTACCTCGGTAATTGACTCGGTCGAGGCCAATTATTCAGTTTGGATGAGTGCGGATTGGCTAAGATATTTTGATGTCAAGGTGTTTTATGGATCCGAAAGTGTGCAATTGGAACCGAACGGACAGTCGCCGGTTATTTGGATGGGCTATATCAAATACGTTAAATGGCATGACAAAGAGGGTTATCCAAGGGGGGCCACAATGAGGACATCCTTTAACGTAAAAGTGTCTCTTAAAGATGGCGTCAATTTATCCAAGATTGATCCGGATGCAGAACTTGACTTCTCCTACGATATGAGTGCCGATGTTTACGGATGTAAAAACAATCAGGTGGTATATTTATATTCCGATATGAAAGAAGATGAGCGAAAAATCAAAATCAAAGGCTCGGAGTTAAGGGACTTTGTGGCGAATCTTGATAATCCGTTCTTTGATTTCATGTATTCCTGGCAGGAGTCGGGAGTTTTAATGTGCGATATCAATTCAATTAAATGATATAAACAAACAATGAAAAAGAATCTTCTTTTTGCAATGGGTTTCGGGATGATTGCCGTTGGCGTGTCATCATGCAGCGATGACAAAAACAGTGACGAACCCGGGCAGCCTTCGGTGGCTATGGTGCTTACCGAAATGCGCGGCAATTATGTGAATGTTTCATACGATACTGATGATGTTGTGTTTCAGGCGAAATACGATGCCCAGGGAAGAATTACAGAAACAAGAATCGGAGAGGATAGAAATTGGGAAAAGTATGTTTATACCGATTCCAAGATTACATGCGGCAGTTCCGTATATGAGGTTTCCGGCGGCAAGATTGTTGATGGCGACGAATACAAATATGATTCTTCGAATCAGCTTACCGCTATCGGAAATTGTTCGCTCACATGGACCGGCGGCAACATAACCGCCACATCTTATAGCGGGTCATGGGGCAATGAAAAGACTTCGTTGACTTATACCGACAAGCCAAATGTCGGAAATCTCAACTGGATGTTGAACCTGGCGTATTCCACATGTTTCCCCGGAGAAATGGCATATGTTGAGCCGGAGTTGGCTGTAAGCGGATATTTCGGTGTCCCCTGCAAGAACTTGTGCAAGAGTATCAGCCTGAACGGAGCGCTCGACCGCACTTTCGATTACCTCGACTATAATGAAAACGGTTATCCGACTACCCTTAAGATAACGGATGCCGACGGAGACATCCAGGAGTATTCCCTTACTTGGACGAAACTTTAATACGGGTTCCGGAAACTCTTTAATTATATAAAACCTATAAAAAGGGACATGTCTCCGGCAGGCAGTGTTTGAGAATCAAATCGTTAATCAAATATGCCGGAGGCATGTCCCTACAATATAAAAGGGTGGCCTCCGGCGTATGGGTATGTATTATGCGCGTTTAGAGGAATGCGGCGGCTTGACGTATTTTTGCTAAGCGAGCAAGAAAGGAAGGATTTGATTGGGCCACCTGCTTGTTATAGTCAGACTGGAGACGGAGCCACAGGTCTGCCTCAATGCCAAGGGCAGCTTCAAGAAGAAGTGCGTATTCAGTAGTGACGGCTCTTTTCCCGTTCAGCACTTCGTTTAAGACGGAAGCCGGAACGCCAATTTCTTCGGCAAGGGCTTTCTGTGAGATGCCACGGTATTCAATTTCATCCTTTATCATCTCTCCTGGATGAATGGGCGAACTGGGATTGAGATTGTTTGCGATCATATCTATTTGTCGGTATAATGACCTTTAAGCGAAACCACGTTTACAATTACTTTGTCGTCTTCAATGCTGTAAATCATTCGGTCACCTTTGTTGATTTCCCGACTCCAGTAACCTGAATAATTACCTTTAAGCTGTTCAACATGTCCTGTGCCTGTGGTGGGATGAAGACGAAGTTCCTCAAATAAATTAGCAATCTTCTTCAGTGTTTTCTTTTGCCCGGATTTTTTCCACACATTCATGTGTTCTTTCGCTTCATCGGACAAAATCAGTTCGTAAGTCATACGCCTAATAGTTCTCGGATTTCATCCATTGAGTAAGCGCGACATCTTCCAGCTTTAATATCCTCTATTCCGCGATTAAGTGAGGCTATGTTTTCCGGATCATTGAACCACGGATCGCCGGATGGGGAAGGATTCTCGCTTACTTCGACAGATATGGAATTCGCTTTTGAGATGAGGATTGTTTCGATGAATTTCTTTAAGCTCTTGCCCTGGGTTGCTGCCATAATGGAGAGCTTTTGCAAAGTATCGATAGGAAGGTCGATGTTTTTGCGCTTGATGTTCAGTGCTGTTGCCATGTCATTTAGTTTTATGATGCAAAGATATATATAATATATAATATATACAACCGCAAAGAACAAAAAGTTGAGATTGTCAATCAAACATGCCGGAGGCATGTCCCTACATTTTAATCGGTTTTAGATCAACCAAATCCTATATAAGGCCAATTATGAGATAGGGTCATCCTTATTATGTGTTGGCCATTTACAGATTATATGTCAGCCGTTTATGGAGTTGTAGCACGCGGTTATTTAGAAACGATTTAGACTATTTTGGAGACTTGCTACGGAAAAGCTCGGAGTGAAACAGCCGAAAAGTTCGGAGTGAAACAGCCGAAAAGTTCGGAGTGAAATGACTGAAAAGTTCGGAGTGAAATGGCGGAAAAGTTCGGAGCGAAACAGTCGAATAGTTCGGAGTGAAAGAGCTGAAAAGTTCGGAGTGAAATGGCTGAAAAGTTCGGAGTGAAATGGCCGAAAAGTTCGGAGTGGAATGGCTGAAAAGTTCGGAGTGAAACGGTCGAAAAGTTCGGAGTGACTTGCATATTCTATTGAAAATCGTTATCTTCGCAAAAAAATATATAGACGATGAATAACGAACATTATATTCCAAGAATAGCAGATAATACGCTACAAAAGAAACTAAGGACGAGTGGAGCAGTCCTGATCAATGGACCTAAATGGTGTGGGAAAACGTGGACGGCATTAAATGCAGCCAACAGTGTAATATATTTGCAAGATCCCGATAGACGTTCAGCATACTTGAAAATGGCTCAGACCACTCCTTCTTATCTCTTGCGTGGTGATAAACCGCGATTGATAGATGAGTGGGAGACTGCCACCGTATTGTGGGATGCCGTGAGGTTTGCGGTTGACAAAGACCCTAAGAAGGGACAGTTTATATTGACGGGCAGCGTTGTGGTCGATGAGGACAATGATATGCTTCCCGATGAGAAGATGGAACATACCGGCACAGGACGCATATCACGTATGAGAATGAGACCGATGAGCTTGTATGAATCCGGCGAATCCAATGGCACCGTCTCCCTTAAAGATTTATTTGAAGGTAATCCGGATGTGGTTTCGATGAGCAATCTGACAATAGAAGACCTTGCTTTTGCGATTTGCCGTGGCGGGTGGCCGGCTGCTCTGTCAATGGACAAGGAGGATGCACTGGATGTTGCTAAAGATTACGTAGAGGCTGTTTGTGAAAGAGATGCGGCGGCTGTTGACAGGTCGCAGAAAGACCCTGACAGGGTTAGAAGTGTTCTCAAGTCACTGGCAAGGAACATATCGACCATGACAACTGACCGTACCATAATGGGAGACGTTAGGGCCAATGATACCTCCATAACCGACAAGACCCTTGAAATATATCTCAGAGCCTTACGCAAACTTTTTATAGTCGAGGATGTCAAGGCATGGCAACCCTCATTACGCTCGAAGACCGGGATACGGACATCGGACAAAAGACAATTTGTAGATCCTTCCTTGGCTGTCGCCGCAATCGGGGCGAGCCCACAGTCCATTCTGGATGATTTCAACTATTTCGGATTCCTTTTTGAATCCCTTTGTGTCCGTGATTTAAGGGTCTATGCGGAAAATCTCAGGGGTACGATACGTCATTACCATGACAATAATGATTTGGAAGCAGATATAATCATAACCCTTGATGATGGAAGATGGGCTGCTGTCGAGGTGAAACTCGGTAGCAGGGAGATAGAAGAAGGTGCAGAACATTTGAAAAAATTAGCAGCCAATATTGACGCTTCAAAGTGTCACGCTCCGGCATTCCTGATGGTTCTGACAGGCGGGGAACTGGCTTACATAAGGGATGACGGCGTGTATGTTGTCCCTATAGGCTGTCTTAAAGACTGACATATCCGTGTGTCTGTCTTTAAGCCATTGTTTGCTTTCTCGGTGAATGGGGAAAGTGATGAGGGTCACTTGCGGAGTATAAGATTTTGTGGCGGCGGGCGTTATTATGTTGTGAGAAAATCGAATCCCCGGAAATATGGAGTGTTGAGGTTTCAGTTGAGGTGGCTGCCGTGTGCAGCTGTCTTGGCCGCCGTCGTCATGTTGACTCTCTTGGCGGGTTGCGGCACGAAAAAGAACACCCCTCTGTCGAGGAACTGGCAGGCGTTCACCACACGCTACAACGTCTATTTCAACGGTTCGGAGCACTACAACGAGCAGCTCAAAAACATGGAAGACCGTTATGAAGACGACTATACCCGCACCCTTCTCACCCACCCTGCCGAAGCCCGCGCCGACGACAAGCTTCCACAGCCTACGGGCAATTTCAAGCGCACCGTCGAGAAGATGCAGAAAGCCATCCAGCTCCACTCCATCAAAAAGAAACCACAAAAACGTTCGAACAACCCGAAAGACAAGGCTTTCCGCGCCAGGGAGGAGTTTAACCCCTTCCTTCACAATGCGTGGCTGATGATGGGCCGGGCGGAGTATTTCGACGGCGATTTCCTCAACGCAGCCTCCACATTCCTCTACATAGCCAAACATTTCACATGGCTCCCCGACGTGGTGACGGAGGCACGCCTCTGGCAGGCGAGATGCTATTGCGCGCTCGACTGGACCTACGAGGCGGGCAACATCCTGCGCCTTGTGAAAGAGAAAGATATACAAGGGAAGAGTCTGCGCAACCTCTACAACATTGTCCAGGCCGACTATCTGCTGCGCGCGGACCAACCGGAACAGGCCGTTCCGTTCCTCACGGAAGCGGCGAAAGGGGCTTCGGGCACCCAGAAAAACCGGCTCTGGTTCCTTTTGGGGCAGACCTATTCGCGCCTGGGTAAGAGGGAACTTGCCTACCAGGCGTTCAAGAATGCGGGGAAGGGGGCATCGCTCCCCTATCGTGCAAAGTTCAACGCCCGGATCAAACAGACCGAAGTGTTTTCCGGGGCGAACATCAGGAAAGAGGTTAACTCCCTGAGGGCCATGACCCGCTATGAACGCAACAGCGAATATCTCGACCAGATTTATTACGCCATCGGCAACCTCTACCTTTCGCGGAAAGACACGGCGGAGGCAAAGAAAAACTATCTTCTCGCCGTGGAGAAATCCACCCGCGGAGGCATCGACAAAGCCCTCGCCCAGATTGCCTTGGGCAACATCTATTTCACGGAACGCGATTACGAAAAGGCGCAGCCGTGCTATGCAGAGGCCGTGCCCCTCCTTTCCGAGAATTATCCCGGCTACAACACGCTGAAGCTTCGCAGCGACGTACTCGACGAGCTTGCCGTCTATTCCGGCAACGTGCATTTGCAGGATTCCTTGCTAAGGCTCGCGAAGATGACTCCCGATGAACGGAAAGCCGTATGCCAGAAGATTGTGGATGACCTCATCAAGAAGGAGAAAGAGGCGGAAGAGGCCGCCAAGCGCGAGGAATACCTTGCCAGCCAGGAGGGGAAGGGGAGCAGCCCCATGGATAAGAACGCACCCGCCACGCCGGCATTCTCCATGAACACCGACAAGTCGTGGTATTTCTACAACACGATGACGAAAAACGCCGGAAAAACGGAGTTCCAACGCCGTTGGGGCGCACGAAAGCTGGAAGACGACTGGCGCCGGCATAACAAGGCCACCTTCTCGCTCGACGACGATGAGGAAGAGGCGTCGCCTGATGAGGGAACCGCGCCCAACGACTCCGTTCCTGCGGACGACGGCGGCGAAAAGAAGGACGCCAACGACCCCCACAACGTGGAATTCTATCTGAAGCAAATACCTTCCACCCCGGAGGAGGAACAGACCGCCAACGATGTGATTCAGGAAGGACTTTACAACATGGGCGTAATACTCAAAGACAAGCTCGAAGACTTCCCCGCAGCCAGGATAGAATTCAACGAACTCGACACCCGATACCCCGACAACGTATATCGCCTCGACGTGTATTACAACATGTATCTCATGGCTGTCAGGGAAAACAACGCTGCGCTTGCGGAAGTATGGCGTAAGAAAATACTTGAGGAGTTCCCCGACTCCCCATACGGACAGGCCATGGCCGACCCCGAATACTTCAACAACCTGCGCCGCATGCATGAGGTGCAGGAGGGTATGTATGAGAAGGCTTATGCGGCATATCTCGCCGACGACAACCCGGTGGTACACCAACTCACCGGGGAAATGGAGAAGGATTATCCCCTATCCCCTATCCTTCCCAAATTCGTGTTTATCGACGCGCTCTCATACATGACCGAGGGCGACGCCGGCAAGTTCAAAGACCGTCTTACGGAGCTGCTTACGCGCTGGCCCGACACCGACATGACCGACATGGCTTCCGGCATACTGAAAGGGCTTAAGGAGGGGCGTCAGCTGCATGCCGGTTCATCGAATTCGAGGGGTATGATATGGGAGACGCGTCTTTCCGATTCGGAAACGGAAACGGGCGAAGACGGGCTCCCCGCCAACTTCGAGCGCGATCCCGACGCTCCCCAGTATCTTGTGCTTGCTTTCCCGAAAGAGACGGTCAACGCCAATCTTGTGCTCTACGACGTGGCGAGGTTCAACTTCTCCTCGTTCGTGGTGAAGGATTTCGACCTCGAACCCATGAGTTTCTCGAATATCGGCCTGTTGGTGGTGAAAGGTTTCGCCAATCTCCGCGAACTCGAGCATTACCGGTCGGTGATGGAGCGTTCCGACATAGATCTGCCGGAAGACGTGCGCCCCATCATGATAAGCAAATATAATTTCGAACTCCTCTTGAGGGAGGGGCGCTCGTTTGAAGAATATTTCCGTTTCGAGGAGGAGTCGGAAGCCGCTGCAAAAGAGAAATCCGTTGTGGAGGAAGATGACTCCGAAGGGAGCGGGGATGTTAACGAAGGAAATCCGGAGGAGTCCGTAACCAAACCGACGGAAGCGGAGGGTGAACCGGAAGAAACCGAAAGCGAACCTGGGGAAGTGGCAAATGAATCATCGGCGGAGAACGCTGAACCATGAGGAAGGCGTTTCCGTTGAAAAGAAAAAATTTGAAAAATGGAAAAGATACTCTGGGCTGACGACGAGATTGACCTCCTGAAGCCCCATATAATGTTTCTGAAGGCGAAAGGGTATGATGTGGTGACCGTGGCGAGCGGGCGCGACGCCCTCGACATGCTTGACCGCGAGCGTTTCAACCTTATTCTCCTCGACGAGAATATGCCCGGGCTTTCGGGCCTTGAGACGCTTTCGCTCATCAATCTTTCGCATCCCGACGTGCCGGTAATCATGATTACCAAGTCGGAAGAGGAGAACCTCATGAACCAGGCGATAGGCAACCAGATTGCCGATTATCTCATAAAGCCTGTCAACCCCAACCAGATTCTTCTTTCCATCAAGAAGAACCTCCATAGCGGCGAACTGGTGGCGCAGACGGCCACCTCCACCTATCAGCAGGAATTCCAGAACCTTTCGTCGCTCATCAATATGGCGCAGAGCGTGAGCGACTGGATGGAGGTGTATCGCCGACTGGTCTATTGGGAGCTTAAGCTCACGGATACCGATAATTCAATGGGCGAACTGCTGCTCATGCAGAAGCGCGACGCCAACAGCAATTTCTGCAAGTTTATAAAACGGGAATACGAAGGATGGGTCAAGACCCCCGACCATCCCCTGATGAGCCACGAACTCTTCAAGCAAAGGGTTTTCCCGATGCTCGACAAGGGGGAGAAAGTGTGCTTTATTCTGATTGATAATTTCCGGCTCGACCAATGGCGGGTGATACAGCCACTGATGACCGAATGGTTTAACGTGGAGGAGGAACTTTACACCACCATCCTGCCAACCTCCACACAGTATGCACGAAACGCGATATTCGCCGGGCTGATGCCTTTACAGATTTCCGAGATGTTCCCCCATCTTTGGGTTGAGGAGGATGAAGACGAAGGGCTCAACATCCATGAAAGCGAGTTGATAAAGACGCAACTCGACCGTTTCCGCCGCCGTGAGCAGTATTCCTACAACAAGCTCAACGATTCGCAGGCAAGCGAGAAATTCATGCAAAAAATCAATTCGCTGAAAGATACGCCTCTCAATGTGATAGTATTGAATTTCATCGATATGCTTTCCCATGCAAGGACGGAGTCGAAAATGATAAGGGAACTCGCCAATTCCGATGCCGCCTATCGCTCCCTCACCGAGTCATGGTTCCGACATTCCGGTTCGCTCGACATATTCCGCAGGATGTCGGAACTCGGGTTTAAAGTGATTGTGACAACCGACCACGGTACAATCCGGGTTGACAACCCCATCAAGGTGGTAGGCGACAGGAACACCAACACCAACCTCCGCTACAAGGTTGGGAAGAACCTCAACTATAATCCGCGGCAGGTGTATGAGATGCACAATCCCAAGAAATTCGGACTCCCGGCTCCCAACATATCGAGTTCGTTCATCTATGCGTGCAACGAAGATTTCTTCTCCTATCCCAACAACTACAATTATTACGTGCAGTATTACACCGGCACATTCCAGCACGGCGGCATATCGCTCCAGGAAATGCTTGTGCCCTTCGTGACCCTCACTCCGAAATGACTAAGACAATCCCGGTCATATTGATGCTGATGATTATCGGCATGGCTGCGGCGGCTGATGAAATCGTCGGTCGCCACGCCGCCGTGCGGGCTTTGGCAAAGCGGGCGTCGGAGGGCGACGCTAAGGCGCTTTACGACCTTGCCTCGCTCCACGACCTGGGTTATGACACCATTCCCGTTGACTCGGTGCGCTCCACCCTGCTCTACCGCCTTTCCGCCGAAAAGGGTTATCCCCCGGCTCAGAGCTATCTCGGCTACCGTTATTTCCAAGGTGAGATTGTCGGGAAGGATGTGGATTCCGCATTGTATTGGTTTGCCAAGGCGGCCGGAAACGGCGATGCACGAGCCGCCAACAATCTCGGTTATCTCCTTTCGAGCAGCGATGCCGTGGCGCGCGACTATCCCCAGGCGTTCTATTGGCTGTCGAAAGCGGCGGCTACCGGTCTTCCTGCCGCCGAGAGCCAGCTCGCCGACCTTTACCGCCAAGGGCTCGGCACGGAAAAAGACACCTTGAAAGCCGCGGAACTGTATATGAAAGCCATTGGAAAGGGACTTGCCGACGCGGAACTTAAACTTCTCTCCATGATGGGGCGTAAATGGGAGAATCTGCCGGGGGATTCTGCCGTGAGGTTAGGACGCTATTACTATACCCAGAGGGCGCCTTTGATTGGCGTGACGCTTTTCGAGAATGCCGCCAGAAAGCTCAACCCCGATGCCCTCGCGTTGCTTGGCGACGCTTATTCGAAGGGGACGGGGGTGGATTATGACCATGACCGCTCCACGGCTTATTTCCTTGCCGCCGCCCTGAGAGGCGACCCCTCGGCGCAGTTCGTAATAGGGGAATTGCTCGACATTTTTCCCGATGCATTATCGTCGGAATTAGCCGGAGAGGCACTTGAAAGGTTTTATCATGGCGAAGAGGTGCCTGAAGACGTCTATATTCCCTCTTATTGGTATGGGAAAGCGGCGCAACAGGGGGTGACGGATGCGGAGAAGGCGGCCAAGAGAATGTGGAATCAGTAATTCTGATGATGGATAATCACTTCCCTTGATTTTTCAGACAATTAAGAGCGTTGCGTTTCATACCGTCGAGTTTCGCCCGTTTTATCGGCGACCCTTTGAAAAACTTGGGAAACTCCTCTTGAGTCATCGCGGCTACGGCCGGGGCGTCGAGTTCCATGATTTTTTGCGAAGGCCGGAATTCAGGGATTCCGGTGGGTTCAACGTCTTTGTTGTGCGGGCACACCCTTTGGCAAATATCACATCCGAAAAGGGCATGTCGCCCGGCATTCGTAGCCATTACGGCTGCCATCTCTCCGGTCCATTCCCCACGGTGTTCGATTGTGAGATAGTTCAGGCATCTTGCAGAGTCGATTGTGCCGTCGGCTGAGAGAGCCCGGGTGGGACACCTCCGTATGCATTCACCGCATCCCATGCACGATGCCTCTGTCGCTTCGTCATGAGCCACAGGAAGCGAGGTGAGTATTTCGGCGAGGAAACACCAGCTCCCGCATCTATCGACGATTATAGAGCCGTTTTTCCCCCTCTTCCCTATTCCGCTTTCCATCGCCCAGAATCTTTCGGCAAGCGGGGCCGAATCGATGCAGATGCGCCAGTCGCCTCCGAAACGCTCTTTAAGTTTGCCTACGGCTATTGAAAGACGCTTCCTTATCACGTCGTGATAGTCTTCGCCGTAGGCATAACATGCTATGGCCGGGAGGCTGTCGTCGCGAAACCGGAGGGGGGCGTAACTGAACGCCGTGCATATAACAGTGGCGGCGTTCTCCATAACTGAGTCCGGATGCTTTTTCAATGGTGCATGGCGTGAGAGATATTCCATGCCCGCATGCCGTCCCGAAGCAATCCATTCGCCATATTGCGTTGCCGCCTCCACGCTTACCTCACCGGCCTTGGCGAAACCTACGGCAATGGCACCTGATTTCATGATTTCGGCGCGTATCCCGTCTTTTATCGACATATCCGTCTCCACCCCTCTTGATTTGAATTCATTTCCTACCGAAGTCTGCGGGAATCTCCCCCCATCTTTCGGTTTGCCATTTCAGCACCTTGGCAGGGAACTGGTGTGTGTTGAGCCAGGTCACGGCGCGCGCCATAAGTTCGAACACTTTTGCATTGCGCGGGGTAGGCTTAAGCTGGGTCTTCACTTTCCGGGTGCGCGCCCACGCCATCCCCGACACCGAATCGGAATAAATGTTGTGGATTTTGCCTTGTTGCGTCATCAAAGCCATGGCGTGGACTATGGCGAGAAACTCCCCTATGTTGTTGGTGGCGTCGTCGAAAGGACCGATACGGAACAAGGTCCGCCCCGTCATTAGTTCCACGCCTTGATATTCCATCTTTCCCGGATTGCCGAGGCAGGAGGCATCAACGGCCCAGGCATCGAGATCGACTTCGGGGTTGGTCATATAATCCGGCTGTCCGGGACGTGGCAGCGAACGGTTGCTTGCCTGCGAAAGGAATCGCCCGAGGTCGTTGCCGTCGTCTTTACCTGACGCGCGCCTGAATGCTTCGGCTGCTTCAGCAGGGGATGAATAACCCTTGTAGCTGGCACCGTCGAAACCGTCTATCTGTTCCTTCGTGTCGCCCCAGTCGTCATATACGCCGGGGTTGCGCCCTTTGAAAACCACGTAATATTTTTTTTCTTTCGCCATTCGGAGTGGTGTTGACAGAATTAATTGCTTCGATAGTGTGGTCAGAACGTAGGCTCATGACGGTAGTCGTAGTCGCCGCGAAGTTTTTCGAAATTCGCGGGGTTGGCCCTTAACGCATCCGTGTCGGCAAACGGATTGTAGGAATTTATGATTACGGCAGATGCGTTTTCGGGGAATCCGTTTTCGGGATATGCATAGTCTCCGCAGAGATCGTCGGTGGGTATCTGCAGGTTAAAAAAGTCTGCCACCGCCTGCAGCGCCATGCGTGTGGCGCGTTGTTTCCCTTCGAAAGAATAGCCGGCTATGTGGGGGGTGGCGACGGTGGCGGCTTCAAACAAAGGGAGGCTTATGGTCGGTTCGTTTTCCCACACGTCGATTATGGCCTTTGACTTATTTTTTTCAAGATGGCATAGCCATGCCTTGTTGTCAACCACCGGCCCTCTCGACGTATTTATCAGAATGGCGCCCGGTTTCATCATCGACAGCTCCGGTTCCCCTATCAGATGGAAAGTGGGATGCTTACCGGTTTTTGTGAGGGGCGTGTGGAGCGTGGTTGCGTCCGATTCTTCAAGGAGCCGGGCGAGGGGAATATAATCGTTGTCGGTATGGCCATCTTCCTTTCGCGGAGGGTCGCAGACGAGGATACGGGCACTCAAAGCCCTCCCCCATTCCGCCACTATGGAGCCCACGTGTCCGTAGCCTACTATACCGAGCGTCGAAGACGATGGGACGAACCCTTCACACAGAAGTGACGACCACACATATTGCGCAACACCGGGGGCGTTGCAGCCCGCTGCATTCCTGACTGTTATCCCGTTGGCCTCGCACCAAGGCAGGTCGATGTGGTCGGTGCCTATGGTGGCGGTGGCGACGAGTTTCACGTTGCTCCCTTTAAGCAGGTCCTCATCGCAGCGCGTGCGGGTGCGTATGATCAGTGCGTCGGCGTCTTTCACAAGGGCCGCATCGATTTTGTCCGGGGCGGAATAAATTACGTCACCCGAGTTTTCCAACCTCCCTTCTATGAAGGGTATCTTATTATCGATTATGAATTTCATTTTACTCTTTCCTATGACTGTCTTCCGGAGTGTCGGTTAAGGTTCACGACAATAGCATGCCTACGAAAAATCCTATATATACGGCTGCGGGGATGGCCGTCAGAAGCCATTCCCTGCGGATGTTCCATAATGCGCACAGATTTGCCACCTGCACGGCGACCGTGAAATACAATGTCGCTATGTAAGCCATCATGTTGGAGAAATCGATGATTATGCAAATTATGCTCATCACGCCTACGAGGCTTATCGACATGTTGAGGGCGTTGATTCTCGAATTGCCTGCATAAAGTTTGATGCTGTTGTTGAGTCCGAGCATGACGCCGAAAAACGAAGCGATGCCTACGCTCACCATGAGGAGGAAAAGGTCGGGAGCCTGCACGAATCCGTTGAAAAGGTTTGTGAATTCAGGCATTTTGAACCATTCCGGGTTTATAATGCCCAATCCTACCCCCACCCAATAAGGGGCTATTATACCCATTCCCATGGCCAGGAATTCCTTGATGCGGAATGCTTTCATCACGATTGCGGCTATGACATAAGGCACAATAAAGGGTATGAATGCATATTGCACCATCGAACCTACGGAAAACATGGTGCCTATGAGAAACATCTGCTGGGTGGCGTTGCTTTGCCTGTAGCAGCCGAAAAGCACCGACAGCGACATCAGGTTGACCGCGCACACGAGTGTGGATGTCGAAAGATGGTCGGTGATCCATGGATTCGAAGCCGTGAGCACAAGGAACAACGCCGGAAGCACCGGCTGTGTGGAGCGTATGAAGTTGTAGTGGCGGTTGAGCAGGAACGCCCCTAAGGCTATCAGGCCTAACCCTGCCGTGTTGATTATCCAGGACCATAAAGGCGGAATTTCCCACAGGTTGGGAGAACGCAGGCATATCCCCAATTCTCCGGACAACCTTGATTCATGTCCGCAAAAGTATGCAAGCGCACACATGGTCCCCGCCGCCAATGCGGCGAGGACCATGCCGGTCTTTCCTATTCCTTTCCGGCGTGTCATCTGCCGGAATCAATCTTCATCGTCCTGTTTCTTCCATCCCTTGCGAGAGCGCATGTGGACGGTGTTGATTATTCTCTCCGACGATTCCGGAAGCCGCGGCCCTTTGGAGTTGGCGGGGTTGTATCCCCCGCGTTCGTTGCGTTCGCCGCGATATCCTCCACGGTCGTTTCTTTCGCTGCGTTCGCCGCGTGACCCTCCACGTTCGTTGCGGTCGCTGCGATATCCGCCGCGGTCGTTTCTTTCGCCGCGTTCGCCACGGAACCCACCGCGGTCGTTGCGCTCGAATGGTTTGCGTTCTCCCTTTTCAGGGCCTTTTTCGCGGTCGTAGGGGCGCGACTGAGGCTTCGTGCGGTTGTAGCTACGTTCTTCGCCCCTGTCGCGGTTATACGGGCGGCTTTCGAAGTCATCGTCGTCCTGGCTGAACCTACCCTTCGGGGCGGCATCGAACGAGCGTTTGTTTTCGTCTCTGTTGAAAGGCTTCTTCTTTTTGCGGTCATCGGTCATTCCCTTGCCGCTGTTGAATTTCTTTGCCTGGCGTTCCCAGTCGTCGTCCGAGATATGGCGTACCTTCTTGGGCCCTTGTTCTTTTTTTGCATCGGGGTTGCTGACGTTGCCACCTTCCGCACGGAAATCGGAATAGCGCCCGTCAAACAGCACGTATTCGCGCAGACTGCATTCGAGGCTACCGTTGTGGAGCGGAATCTTAACCGAAGGCTTGAGACCGATTTCCGCAAATTGTTCGTCGCGGTATCCTATAATCCATGCATGCCATCCCTTGAAATACGTCTTGAGCGTGGACCCGATGCTCTTGTAGAGCAGGTTGATGTTTTCCGGTTTTAGCCTTTCTCCGTAAGGAGGGTTGGTCACCATGACTCCCTCCGGGGCGTTGTCGGTCCATTCCACGAGCGGCTTGCACTGGATGTCGATCATATCATCTACACGGGCCGACTTTATGTTTTTGCGGGCAATCATCACAGCCTCCGGCGAAATGTCGCCTCCATAAATTTTGTAGGCGAACTCACGCTCTGCGGAATCGTCGTTGTATATGTCTTCGAAAAGCTCTTCGTCGAAATCCGGCCATTTCTCGAATGCGAAACTTTCGCGATAAATCCCCGGGTTGATGTTTGCGGCAATCAAGGCTGCCTCTATCAGGAATGTGCCCGAACCGCACATCGGGTCAACGAAATCGCAGTCGCCGCGCCAGCCCGTTTTCATGATTATTCCGGCGGCAAGCACCTCGTTGATGGGAGCTTCGGTCTGTTCCGTGCGGTATCCGCGTTTTGAAAGCGGTTCGCCGCTCGAATCGAGCGAGATGGTGACGCGGTTGTCGGAGATATGCACGTTGAGCTGGATGTCGGCGCCGCTGAGGCGTATTGACGGGCGTTTGCCGTATTTGTCGTTGAAATGGTCGGCAATCCCGTCTTTCACGCGGTATGTCACGAATTTGGAATGCGTGAATTCCGCGCTGTTCACCGTAGAATCAATCGAGAAGGTGGAATCGACGGTCATAAACTGTTCCCAGTCCAGGTCGCGGACATAGTCATACAGTTCATCGGTAGAATCCGCTGTGAATTTTACGATTGGCTTAAGGATTCTAAGGGCGGTTCTGCAGCAGAGGTTGGCACGATACATAAGTTCGTTGTCGCCTTCGAATGTGACCATGCGCAGACCCATCTCCACGTTTTCCGCGCCGAGTTCTATGAGTTCGTCGCGGAGCACATCCTCCAGCCCCTGGAAAGTCTTGGCGACCATCTGGAATTTAGTTTCCATCTTTCTTTAATCGATTATGCGGGCTTCTCAAAATTTGATTCGCCCTCGGTGTTGTTTTGTTATGAGGATTAAAATTATTTTTGTTTGTTCTTCAGGAGGATAATCCGGCTATTGCCGGGCCTCCGCGTTGTCAGTAGGAGAAATCGCCGAACGAAATGGTTTCCCCTCCCGGTTCGTGTCTGTCGTCGTCGCGTTTCCTGCCGGGGGCGTTCTTTTCCGATATGTGCTGAAGCTCGTCGTTGAAACGGGGTTCGCGGTTATAGGTAGGTACGCTCTCCACAAGGGCGATGACATCATGGTCGTCAAACTGAGATGGTTTCAGCACGGCATATTTGAGTTTCGCGGCGTTGCGGCGTTGTTTTATCACTTTGTCGGCACCGTAAACTTCGGCTATTCGTTCGTTCGATTCCTCTTTCCGTTGCTTCTCCTCTTCCTTGTTAGATTCGGCGGCGAAAATGATGGGGCCTCCACCCTCTTCGCTTTTCCCTCCGTTGGCTTTACGGTCAATCAAAGTCACGTCGAAACCGGATGCGAGCACGGTGATTTTCACCTTGTCTTCGAGTTCGGGATTGTCGCCTATACCCCATTTCACGTCGATGCTCGACGGCAGCTTCGATGTGAACTGCGTGATTTCGGCTATTTCTTCGGCGCGGAGCGGATTCTTTGCCTGTCGGGAGCACGTGAATTTGAAAAGCAGACGCTTGGAAGTGTTGATGTCGTGGGCTTTCAGCAGCGGCGAATGCAAGGCGTTGTGGATTGCGTCGGAGATGCGGTGCTCCCCTTCCCCGTAAGCCGTTGAAATTATTGCCGTTCCGCTGTCTTTTAGGGTGGTCTTGACGTCTTGGAAATCGACGTTGATGTAGCATTTCTCGGAGATAATGTCGGAGATGCTTCGCGCGGCGTTTGCCAAGGTGTCGTCGGCCTTCTCGAAGCAGTTGAAAAGATTGTAATCCTTGTATAGCTCGATAAGGTTTTCGTTGTTGATTACGAGGAGCGCATCAACGTGCTCCCTCATTTCGTTGGCACCGTCGAGGGCTTTGAGAATTTTTTTCTCGCCTTCGAAAAGGAAAGGCACCGTTACTATCCCGATTGTGAGCATTCCGGCCTCTTTAGCCAGGCGCGCCACCACGGGGGCGGCTCCCGTGCCGGTGCCTCCGCCCATGCCGGCGGTGATAAACACCATCTCCGTGCCGTCTTCGAAGAGTTTCTGTATGTCTTTGGAGCTCTCTTCTGCACATTGCCTGCCCACGTCGGGATTGTTGCCGGCTCCGCGGCCATGGGTCACGTCCCAGCCGAGCAGAAGCTTCGTGGGGATATCCATGTCGTTGAGATGTTGCCTGTCGGTGTTGCAGACCACGAAACTCACATTGGGTATGTTCTGGTGAAACATATAGTTGACCGCGTTGCTTCCGCCGCCCCCTACTCCGATTACCTTTATAATCGATGCGTTAGGGTCGTCGAGAAATGTGCTGTCGTCTGCTATGTTGTATATTCTGGTATCTTCGTCCATGTCTGGGGGTGGTGTTTACTTGGGTATGGATAGGAAACTTGTCTGGTGGAAGGATTATTCGATGAGGTCGGAGTTGTCTTCGGGGGCTCCTCCGAAAATATTGGCGAGTCTGGTTTTGAACCCCGACATGAATGAACTCGTTTTCTCTTTGCGTCGTTTCTTCCTGATTTCTTCTTCTTCGTCCGGTTCCGGCAGCGGCAAGGGGGGCTCCCCTGTCACCGGAAGTTCGTCGCGATCAGGCTCTTTAAGACATTCCGCATCGCTGAGGGTGGCTCCTGCATACATTACGCTGACAATTTCTTCCAGGTCATGGCCGGGGGTTTTGCTCTCGTCGATGGTGACATAGCCCGGAAGCTTCCCTTTCCTAACCGGCAGGTTGCTTTGTTGTGCGATGAGGTCGGTCATGCCTTGCAACCTTGCGCCTCCTCCTATACAGACAATCCCGCCGGGAAGGTCTGATTCTTTCAGTCCGGCATATTCCATCTGTTCCACGATGTTTGCCACAATCTCCTCGGAGCGCGCCACCACAAGATTGCTGACGTCCGAAAGTTTCACTCCGTTGAGGTTGAGCGACGATTGTGTGTCGCGCGGTATGGCGTTGCCGGAGGTTATTTTGATATCTTCCGCGTTCTCTTCGAGCACGTTGAGGGAAGTTATGTCGCGGGTGATGTTGCGTCCGCCTAAAGGAAGGGTGGCGAAATATGCGAGACACCCTTTTCGGTAAATCGACACTGTGGTGGTTTCGGCGCCCAAATCCACGAGCATGCATCCGAGACGTTTCTCGTCGGGGGTGAGGATAAGATGCCCTGTGGCGAGTGCGGTGACGACGAAGCCGTTGATGCGTATGTCGAGTTTGTCGGAGATTGTGCGTGTGAGATTGCGTTTCAGTTCCGGGCGGCATACGATGAGGTCGTAGGTGGCTTCGATGAAGTTGCCTACGATTCCTTTCGGGGAATGGGTTTCCAGTTTACCCACTTTGTAAAGCCTCGACACTGCGTCAACCACTTCGAGAGAGTTGTCTATGGCTGTCCGCATGGCGTCGTTGCGCAGACGGTTGAGGATTTCATCCGAGATTTCCGTTTCGTCGGGAAGCTTGATATGCACTTCCGTGGGGATGCTTCTGAGCGAACGTCCCGAAAGACCCACGAAGAGGCTCTTGATTTGCTTGGGTGCCACCCCTGTGCGACGTTCGAGCCTGTCGATTATGCGCGCCACCTTTACGGATGTTTCCTCAAGGTTCTGGATAATGCCGTAGCGCACTGCATCCACGCCTTTTTCCTGCTCCACTGCAATCACCTCAAGATGACCTTCGCCGTAGGTCCTTCCCACGGCGGCTATGATTTTCGAGCTGCTTATTTCAATAGCTGCTATATATCTCTCCTCACTCATCTGTGTCACTGTTCTTTGTTAATAACGGCTTCCCGACAAAATGGTTTAAGGGGTGGTGCCGTTGGTTTGTTCCCGCGAAAAGGCTTCCGACGGAAGGGTGGCTTCTTCAAGGTCGATTTCCTCTTCAAATTCGGTGCCATGTGCGTTGGCGGTCTTGTTACGTCTCGTCGCTACAATCTGCCCTTTGAATTTCACTGAGATGGTGTCATATTCTTCCCATCCCTTGTAGGGTATCACCTTGCGGTAGAATGTCAGCAGGGCGTTCCTTTTCTCTCCGAGACGAGAGGTGTCGCCGAAATTGACCACATGTCCGTGGATTCTCGGCACGAGCATGATGTTGTCGGGGTTTCGAGCCTCCACCATCCCCACGAGCTGCCTCAGCACGGGATCGTTCTGGATAAACCTTGTCACAGGCAGGATGTTTTTGGCGGGGAACGTTTCCGAAAAGTTGCCGCTCACCACAGGTACGTCAACGAAAAAGTTGGCTTTCGATTCGATGCGTTTGCCGTCTTTGTTGATGTAATAGCTCTTGTCCGGTTCGAATACCCTTATCTCCGGAATCATCGGCACTACAGAAACCGAAAGAATCCCGTTGGTGGTCAAGGCGCATTCCACGTTCTCGAAGTTGGAATAGAGCGAGAGATAATTTTCAATTTCCCTTGTGTTGATTCTTTCTATTGCTGTCCCCTCTATTTTCTTGGGGAACTTTGAGAGTTCCTCTTTCACGCCGTTTATGGTGACGGAATCCACTGAATTCGCCGACGCGATTTTCACTTCTATACCTTGGCATGCATGACGTCTCGCCTCGCCGTGCGCCCAGATTGTCACTGCCGTGACGTAGGCGAACAGCGTGGTGAGTATCAGCCACTTGAATATAGTTTTACGCATCTTGCGAGATATGTTTCCGTTCATCAAGGATATTGTCGATGTCAGGCAAAAGCCTGTCTATGTCGGCGGCTCCGAGAGTCATCAAGATTTCAAAGTTACGATTTTTTATTAGATTTAGCAAATCTTTTCGCTCACAAAAACATTTCTGCGGGCTTGTCACGTCTTTGAGTATCAGGTTTGAATCAACTCCGGGAATAGGAAGCTCGCGTGCCGGATAGATTTCGGGCATGATCACTTCGTCGGCATGCGAGAGGGCTTCGGCGAATTCGGGGGCGAAATCGCGTGTACGCGTGTAGAGGTGGGGCTGGAATATCACAGTGAGTTTCCTCCCGGGATAAAGTTTCTTTACCGACTTGATGGATGCCTTGACTTCGTTGGGACTGTGGGCATAATCGTCAATCAGAGCCGTGCTTCCGTCTTTGCCGTCGCGGATTACCTCGAATCTGCGTTTGGCTCCCTTGAAAGAGGCGAGGCCGCGCCTTACGTCGTCAGGCGTGGCGCCGGCAGTG
>CABRKI010000052.1 GCA_902471455.1 uncultured Porphyromonadaceae bacterium
CTTCCGATCTACGGCTTCGGTGCCTTCGGCAAGAATGGTTGCGACTGTCTTTCTTTTTAAATCCTGTTCCATTTTATTCTGAATAAAAATCATGCAGGCATGTATTATTCAAAGCTGCCCATGCGGAGGAAGTTGACTTCTTCCTGAGTGAGGTAGCGCCAACGTCCGCGGGGAAGATTCTTTTTGGTGAGACCGGCGAAATATACGCGGTCGAGTTTGGTGACGCGGTATCCGAGACTTTCGAATATGCGGCGTACGATGCGATTTCTGCCGCTGTGGATTTCTATTCCGGCCTGGTTGCGGTCAGTCTCGCTGACGTAGCTGATGGCGTCGGCGTGTATTTCACCGTCGTCGAGCGTGATGCCGTCGGCTATGCGCTGCATGTCTTCTTCGGTGATGTCTTTGTCGGTCCAAACGTGATAGATTTTCTTCTTCACGAATTTGGGATGGGTGAGCTTCGAAGCGAGGTCACCGTCGTTTGTGAGAAGAAGCACGCCGGTGGTGTTGCGGTCAAGGCGTCCTACCGGGTAAATTCTTTCACGGCAAGCGTTCTTGACGAGGTCGAGAACGGTGAGACGTCCGTTGGGGTCGTCGCTTGTCGTCACGCAGTCTTTGGGCTTGTTGAGAAGCACATAGCATTTGCGCTCGGGTGTCACCACTTTCTCATCGTATTCTACAACGTCGTTGCGTGTGATTTTTGTTCCGAGTTCGGTCACTACTTCACCGTTGACTTTCACAAGACCCTGTGTGATATATTCGTCGGCTTCGCGGCGAGAGCAGATTCCGGAGTTCGCCATATATTTGTTGAGACGGATCTGTTCGTTCGGATCGATGTCTTCAATCACGTAATCTATCTGACGAGGACGCGGGGTGAACTTCACATTCTGTTGCTTGCGGAAGTTGTTCTGGCGGTTCTGGTTATAGCCGCCCTGGCGGTTCTGGTTGTAGCCTCCCTGGCGGTTCTGATTGTAGCCGCCCTGACGGTTCTGGTTGTACCCCCCCTGACGGTTCTGGTTGTAGCCGCCCTGACGGTTCTGGTTGTTGTAGCCGCCCTGACGGTTCATATTGTTGTAGCCACCCTGACGGTTCATATTGTTGTAGCCGCCCTGACGGTTCATGTTGTTGTAGCCGCCCTGACGGTTCATGTTGTTATAGCCGTTCTGACGGTTCTGGTTGTAGCCGCCCTGACGGTTCTGGTAGCCGTTTTGGCGTGGCTGATAGCCGTTTTGGCGTGGCTGGTAGCTGTTTTGACGGGGCTGATACCCTCCCTCGCTGTTCTGCTGGAAGTTTTGTTCGGTAGCGTTTTCTGTCTTTTCATCGTCAGAATCCTGCTGCATGGGGCGCTGTTGGTAAGCCGGACGGTAGGAATTCTGGTTGTTGTAATGATTGTTGTAGTTGCGGTTGTAGCCGCCGGGACGCTGCTGGTAGCCGTACTGGCGCGGCTGATATCCCTGACGGTCGCCATAGCTGCGAGGACCCTGCATACGGTCGCCCGCCTGGGGTGCCTTGTCATCGTTGGGATAATTTACTTTTTCATAACGGTTTGCTGTTTCCCCGGCTTCGCTTGAAGCGGCATTAGGAGCCGTGCTGATTCTGGGACGCTTAGGTTTCTTTTCTTCTTCCATTTTTTTAAAATTTTACTTACGGCTGTCACTGCCATCTCGGCAGGCTGCCTTGGAAAAGGGTTATTTATATTTGAGTTTTAAAGGTTAATTTGTTATATCAGAACGTGTTAACATTCACGACATCAAATATTAAGACTCCGGATAAAATACCTTTGTCTTTTAATTTGGCGCAAAATTAAGCATTTTTTCATTAATATCCAAACATTTTCGACATTTCAATTCAATCGGTCGGCTCTCCTGGAAGACCATATTGTGGAGTAAGTTCTTCCGGGAGTTGGCTGTCGGTTTTATTTTATGCGCGAAATTATGTTGAGGAGCTGGTCGCCGATTCCGATTGTGTAGCCTGTGGATACCCACACTACCCGGTTGAAGGTGTCTGCTATTACGAAAACCGGGTTCACGGCATCCTTTAGATGCAGCGATTCGAGAATCTCTTTTCTGCTTGTAGAGCCGTTGTCGATGCCAAACACCACGTTGTCGGGCAGGGAGGTGAAAGCCGATTTGTTAAACCTTGATGCCGAACTTGCGTTGTCGAAAAGCAGCATTATCTTGAGACCTGAATCTTCAAGTTGTTTTTTCACTGCGGAGATGTCGTTGAGGGCATGGGTAGAAGGTTCATGGTTAGGGGAAATCAGTCCTAAGATGTAATATCCGCGTCCGGTGGTTGACAGGAGGCTTTTGTCGGCATCGAGTGCGATATCGTGGTATATGTTTTCGGCGTTTAGCGAACCGATTACGGAAATCTCGCTCTCGTCGTTGCGGATTACGAGCTTCTTCTTCAGATTCTCTCCGGGAGCAATCGTGAAGACTTCGCTTCGGGCAAGCACCCCGCCGTTGGCAAGCCTTTGTCCTGAAGTCAGAAGGTATTGCCCCGCTTCAAGTTCTACGGGCGATGCGAAGATGGAGGAGACGGTGCCATCTTCTTCGAATTCGAGTTGGCGCGGCATGCCGTCCGTGATTTTGGAAATCGAGAATTGTGAATAATATTTCGGGTCAACTATATGTCCTTTCGGCTCGAACGTAAGTTGCAACGTGCCTTTGGATGCTGTCGGTTTTTTCATTATATCGTCGTTTCCTTTGAACGTCACTTTCTGCCACTTGCCGTTTCCGTCAAGAAATTCCGTGTTGGCGGTGACGGGGTCTATTCTCGCCGGGATTCCGAGCGTGCGTGCCGCCGCCACGAAGAAAATATCTCTCGAAGTTTTGTCGGCCTTCCTCTCTTTGAGCACAGCCCCGGGGCTCATTTTGAGTTTCAACGGATTCTCTTTGTCGGCGGCCGAAATGTTGCTTTCAATCCATTCCGCAAGCTTGAGAGGGTTGTTGCCGATTTTTTTGAGTTCTTCTGATTTTAGAAGTTCCGACCTCCAGGGATGGATGAATTCGTTTTCTATTCTGGGCGAAAGGATATATCGATTATAATTGTCGGGAGTGATTTTCTGCTTGATTGCATCCGGAGTGACGGCATTCCCGACGTGGTCTGCCACGGTCTTCATGTCGATGTCTCGCCTGTCTTTTTCCGAAACGTTCAGAAGAAGGTTTAAGGCGGTTTCGCGGTCACGTGGAATAAGGATGGAGAGATAGGCTACGATGTTGTTGTGGTTGCCTCGTGATTCTATAAGTACCTTGGTAAGTTTGGCGACATCGAGATTTAATTTTTTTGCGGCCTCCGCGGCACTCTCTTGGGTTGCGAACGTGGCGACATACGCGTTTCTGATTGAGTCTTCGCGATGTGTGAGGATATTGTTAAGTTTACGTTGTGCATCGCTCACCGAAGGTGTGGAAGATCCGGATGCGGGAGGGATTATATCGAATTCGGAGGTGCCGGTCCAAAAGCCGTCTTTATCCAACGTCACGTTTACTGGCGACGGTTGCCCGGGTCGTCCTTTGGAGAATCCGAATTTTTTGCCGTCTGTAGCCCAGACGAGCATATCGCCGAGACCCGCTTTAAGAGAAGCTGTTCCGTCTTTTCCTGTCGTTTTCGTAGCGGCGGGGTAATATTCCGAATAGTTATATATGCAGAAACTCACCTTTGCACCGGAAGCGGGTTTGCCGTTTTTGTCCACGACTTTCACGTTGAGCATGCCGACAGGTGCGTAATTTTCCGTCACGTTTATGCGTGTGGTCAGCGGTTCGCGGGAAAGCACTTCTTCGGGGCCTTTATAGTCGCCTGTCACGTTTGTGTTCATAAGCAATCCACGCGAGGCCGGGTCGTTAAACCACGCAAGATTAAGCACCGGTTCCGGTTCGCAGGCACCTAAAAAATACCATTGTCCGTCAGCCCAGGCTTCCACCCATGCGTGGTTGTCGTCTGTGTGCGCCCAGCGGGGGGTATAAATCTGTCTTGCAGGAATGCCCACCGAGCGAAGCGCCGCAACAGTGAATGTGGATTCCTCGCCGCATCTGCCTATGGCTTGGCTCACTGAAGAAAGCGGTGAAGATGTGCGCGCGTCGGAAGGGCGGTAAGTCACCTTTTCATGACACCAATGGTTGACTTCGAGGATGGCATCTTTCATCGAAAGTCCCTTTACCCGAGGCTTCAATTCCTCGTAAAAGGCTTGTCGCGACATGTCAAGGTTTTCATTGTTAACCCTCACCGGAATTACGAAATGAAGAAATTCACGGTCGGGCACTGTGTTGCCCCAAGGCATCTCTTCTCTTGCCTTAAAGGAGGCATCGATGTTGTCCTGATAGAATTTTGCGGAATAGTCGGCACTGTCCGGAAGCGAGAGCGTGGAATAGAGGAAATCCATCGCCTCTTGCTTAGAGAGGGCAAATCCCGGAAGGGTGACCGCAAAAATTAAAATAGAAAATATGATTCTTTGCATGATGGGTTGATGGTTTTGGGTTGGAAGTGGGTGGTTGGAAAGAAGGAGAGTTGTCGTGCTTTTAAAGTCTTTAAGGACCTTAAGGACTTTAAGGACTCTAACTGACTAACGACTAACCGACTAATGACTAACGACTAACTTGAGCAATGCCGCCACCACATCCGGGGAGGTGGAAAGCGGGGCATATTCGTTGGTGCCCGGCGTTCCCATTGAGACTGACAGACGGCGGAACCTCATTTTGCTTGGAATCGGTTTGCGGGCGGTAGAATGTACGGCGGTCACTCCCGTAGCTGCTATAATGTCTGCTGCGTTTGCCGGGTTTACGCCGGCCCCCGCCATTATGGTTATCCTGCCATTTGCCTGGGTGGAGAGCTGTTTAAGCATCGGAATCCCTTTAACGGCAGACTGTGCCATTCCGGAGGTGAGGAGGCAGTTGCACCCAAGTCTTATCACGTCTTCAAGGCTCGTAGCCGGATTGCGTGAAAGGTCGAACGCCCTGTGGAAAGTCACATTTATTGCGCCGTTGTTTTCTCTTGCTGCATTAATAAGCCGGCTGCATGTTGAGTTATCGATGTCGCCGTCCGGGGTCAGGGCTCCTATTACAACGCCAGTCGCCCCCGCTTCTATGGCTGCCCTGATGTCTGATTCCATAAGTAAGATTTCACTGTCGGAATAGAGGAAATCGCCTGTGCGCGGACGAATGAGCACGTTTATTTGAGGAATGCCGGAACTCACCGCTTCCTTTATCAAACCTATGGAAGGGGTTAGTCCGCCTTCTGAAAGTCCGGAGCAAAGTTCGATTCTTTTGGCTCCCCCTTCTTTTGCCGCCAGCACGCTTGCGAGGTCGCCGCAACATATTTCAAGTTGTATGTTCTCCATTTTATTGCGCTTCAGTTTATTTCGCATTCGATTATGAAATCAGCCACGTCGGGCATTGAATCGAGATGCACTACCGTGCATTTCCCGGCACGAGTGAATTTCATCGGTTTCCCTGAGTCGAAAGCCTTTGCTTTCTTGATATTCACCCCTTCAGGAATCAATATGGCGTTTGTCTCGGGCGTCATCACATGCAGAAACAGCCTGTTGCCCTTTCTTGTGGAGGTTCCCCATGATTGTGCGGGGAAAGGGCCGGCTTCGGTTGCATAGATGGTTTCTCCGTTTGTCCGGAGCCATTCTCCCATTTCCTTCAGCCTGGAAAGCGCAGTGGCGGGCAAATCGCCGCTCGGCTGAGGACCGATGTTCAGGAGAAGGTTTGCGCCCATGCCTGCCGCTTTCACGAGATAGCGAATCAATGTGCGTGTATCCTTATAATTCTGGTCTGTCAGTTGGTATCCCCACATCCCGTTCATCGTGTTGCAGGTTTCGAGAGGGAGTCGGCTCACTTCCTGACCGGAAAGTCCGGCGGTGTTTTCGCCGGGAAGGTCTCGTTCAAAAATCTGGATGTCCTCTCCTTCGAACGGCGACTGGTGGTGGTTGTTGGCTACCATGCACGCCGGCTGGAGACGGTGTATCATTTCATATTGTTCCGGCAGATGCCAGTTGAAAGGAGTTTTGTCTTCGTCGTGGTCCCACCATCCGTCGAACCATATCGCCCTAATCGGTCCGTAGTTCGTAAGCAGTTCGGTGAGTTGGCGGTTCATAAAGCCGTAGTAGGAATCCCAGTCGGCTTTAGAAGCGTCGCGTCCCGTCTTGTGCCCGGTCCTGCCTTGCGGGTAGTCGTCTCTCACCCAGTCGAGATGCGAATAATAGAGATGGAGGGCTATTCCTTGTTTGCGGCATTCTACCGAGAGTTCTTTCAGTATGTCGCGTTTGAAGGGGGTTCCGTCAACGATATTATAGTCGTTTTCGGCGGTGTCGAACATAGAGAACCCGTCGTGGTGTCTTGTTGTGATACAGATATATTTTGCGCCCGCATCCTTTATCGCCGCCACCCATTCCGCTGCGTTGAAGTTCGCCGGATAGAAACCTTTGGCGGCTTTCATATATTCTTCCGCTTTCGGACCGTAGTTCAGATACCATTCTCCTTGCCCGAACATGCTGTAGATTCCCCAATGCAGGAAAATGCCGAAACGGTCGTCGGCAAACTGCCGTCTTGACTCCAGCACTTCGGGGGTGGGGACATATCCGGCGGCGGTGCCCGTAAGGGGGCATAGCGGTAGGAGTGAGAATATTCCGGATTTTATAATATCGATTAATTTCATAAATATGTAATGTCGGAGTTTGTAATGTCGGAGTTTGTCAGAGGTAGGGTAGGGATGCCGCGCCCAGTATGGCGGCATCGGCGTCGTCGAGTTTTGAAAGCATGAATCTCACCCTGTCATTATAAAGGAAGAGTGCGTTTTCCACGAAAGCCTCTCTCATCGGTTTGAGGAGTAGGTCGCCTGCTTTTGCCACTCCACCGAAAAGGATTATAGCCTCCGGGTCGGTGACGGCGGCAAACTCGGCGGCTGCTTTTCCGAGACAATGCCCTGTGAAGTCATATATGTGTTTTGCGAGTCGGTCGCCGTTTTCGGCTGCTTCTGCCACTTTCTTTGGTGTCATTTCTCCGTCCTGTATATCCCTTAAAACCGAAGGGGCATCTGATTCCGAAAGAATTCTCTTGGCAGTAGCTATTATCCCTTCGGCGGATGCCACGGTGTGCAGACATCCCCTTCGTCCGCAACTGCACTGCCTGTCGGCGGCGAAGGGGAAAGTGACGTGGCCGAGTTCGCCGGCAAAGCCTCGCGTGCCTGAAAGAAGATGGCCGTCGCAAACTATCCCGCCGCCTACGCTCGTGCCGAGCGTGAGGACTATGAAATTCTTCAGTCCGGCGGCGGCTCCGTAGGTCATTTCACCTATTGCGGCGGCGTTGGCGTCGTTGCTGATGACTGTGCGCAGCCCGAGACGGCTTTCCATCATGTTTACGAGTGGAATCGGCGACGGCCAAGGGAGATTTGTGGCTGCCTCGATACATCCGGTGATGGCGTTGGCGCAGGGAGCCCCGATTCCGATTCCTTCTATGTGCCCGTCAAGGTCGAGGTCGGAAATCATCATCGAAATCTTGGAGGCGAGGGAATCCGCCCAGTGTTCCACCGATGGCGTCCGTGTCGGTATGGAGTCTTTGGCAAGTATGTGTCCAACGGAGTCAACCACGGCAAACGCAGTGTTGGTGCCTCCGAGGTCGATGCCTATTGTGAAAGGGGGATAAATCGGATTTGAGTTCATGATGTATGATTTTTGCGTGAAATTAGTAAAAGAAATTGAAAACTGCAAAACTTTTGGAAACGCATGGTGTCCGGTGGATGGCATGTTGTAACATTTTGGGCGGAAGAAGCGTACAAGTGTACGGAATCGGACAGATGGATTAAAATATAAATAACTTATAACCAAATAAATAATGTTTTTGGCACGGATATTGTAAGTCTGTTTGGCATCTCGCCCGGTTTCGGGTGGATTCGAACAAAAAATTAATTAAATATCAAATATCGGAAATGGATAGAGAAATTCCAAAAGAAGAACGCAGACGCGAAAGCATGAAAAACCGCATGAAGGTGGCTGGCGTGTTTTTGGCTATCGCGGTTATTGTGGCGGTGGTGATTCTTTTGCTTGGCGAGAAGGTCAATGAAAAGGAACTCACCATCAGTGCGGCGGAGCGCGGCACTATCGAAAGCAGCGTGTCGGCTTCGGGAAAAATCGTACCGCTCTACGAGCAGGCTATCGTTTCGCCTGTCGGCACCAAAATCATGGAGGTCTATTGCAATGAAGGTGACCGCGTGGAGGCGGGCCAGTCTCTACTGAAACTCGATTTGCAGTCAACCGAAACCGAGTATCAGCGGATGAGCGACGAGGTGAGCATGAAGCGCAACGAGATAGAGCAGGCTGCCCTAAACAATGCCACTTTCATCACCGACCTTGAGATGCGTATAAAGGCGAAGGAGATGGCAGTGAGCCATCTTAAGGCGGAAGTGGCGAATGAACGCCGCCTTGACAGCATCGGCAGCGGCACGGGCGACCGCATACGTGAGGCTCAGCTTGCATACGAAACAGGGCTTCTCGAACTCGAACAGCTTAAAATGCAACTCGTAAACGAGAAGAAATCGCATGCCGCTTCATTCCGTAGCAAGCAGCTCGAAGGCACGATTTCAGTGCGTAACCTCGAAGCTATGCAGCGAACTCTCGACGATGCCCGCATCAAGGCTCCGCGTCAAGGCACTGTGACCTACCTTAATAAAAGTCTCGGCACAAGCATAGCCGCCGGAGAGAAACTGGCTGTGGTGTCGGATCTTTCACACTTCAAAATCAACGGGGAGATTCCGGAAAGCAATTCCGGAAAACTTTCCATAGGGTCGGCAGTAAACGTCAGGATAAACCGCAACACGGTGAAAGGACACATCAGCAACATTTCGCCGCAGAGCCATAACGGCATGGTGGAATTTACGGTGCTTCTCGACAACGATGCCGACAAAATCCTTCGCTCCGGCCTGCGCACGGAACTCAACGTGGTCTATGACATCCACGACGGCGTGATAAGGATTCCGAACGGTTCCTATTTCCAAGGCCCAGGTCCATATATGCTTTTTGTGAAGACTGCGCCCGGAAAACTTGAACGCCGTGCCGTGACCCTCGGCGACAGCAATTTCGATTTCGTCGAAGTGAAGAGCGGCATCCAGGCGGGAGAAGAGGTCGTGGTCAGCGACATGGCAACATATAAAAACAAAAAAACAATTTCATTAAAATAACAATAAAATTTTTAGAATCATGGCAATCATAACATTAAAAGACGTAAATAAAGTTTATCGCACAAAGGAAGTTGAAACCCTTGCACTCGAAAACGTAAATCTTGAGGTGCAAAAAGGTGAGTTCGTCAGCATCATGGGGCCTTCGGGTTGCGGAAAGTCAACGCTCCTCAACATCATCGGTCTCCTCGACGTGCCCAGCGGCGGCACGGTGACAATCATGGACGATGCCACCGGAAAAATGAACGATGCCCAGCTTTCGCATTTCCGCAACCGCAACATCGGATTCGTGTTCCAGAGTTTCCATCTTATCCCGTCGCTCAACGTTGCCGACAACGTAGCACTTCCGCTTGCTTATCGCGACGGTGTCAGCTCGAAAGAACGTCATGAAAAGGTGACTGAAGTGCTCACAAGGCTCGGACTGAGTCACAGGATGCGCCATTTCCCCGGACAGCTTTCAGGAGGTCAGTGCCAGAGGGTGGCTATAGCGCGCGCCATCATCGGCGACCCGCAGATAGTGCTTGCCGACGAGCCAACCGGTAACCTCGATTCAAAGATGGGTCAGGAGGTTATGGACATCCTTCACCAGCTCAACAAGGAAGACGGCCGCACCATCGTGATGGTTACCCACAACGAGAGTCAGGCGCGCATGACCGACCGTATCATCCGCTTCTTCGACGGACGACAAGTAGAATAATTAGCAATTAGCAATTAGTAATTAGTAATTGTGATTACCATATCAAATTTCTAATGACAAAACGACTAACGTCTAATGACTAATGTCTAATGACTAAAGACTAACGACTAAAGACTAACGACTAAAGGTCTAACGACTAAAGACTAAAAGACTAAATGAATTATTTACGACAGATAATATATGAGATGCGGCATCAGAAGATGATGACGTGGGTCTCGATCAGCGGAACGGCCCTTTCCATGTTTCTGGTCATGGCTTTGTTTATGGCCAACCAGCTTATGACTGTGGAGGCGGCCCCGGAAACCAACAGGAAATCCATTTATATCGGGCAGAACATCCATCTCACCGGCGGTACCTGGGGCGACAGTTCAGGAGCTGCCCATTATGAAACCATAAAACAGATTTACGGCAACCTTAAATCCATTGAAACCGCTTCCTATATGTCCCAATGGGCTGATAATGCGGATATAAACGTGAAAGGAGGCGATACTTTTACCGTTTTGCCGAAATGGGTTGACTGGAATTTCTGGAAGATTTATGATTTCCGTTTCCTTGACGGGAAACCTTTTAATGAAGCCGACTGCAATTCAGGTGCCAAAAAGATTGTTCTGACGCGCAGCCTTGCAAGGTCGCTTTTCGGAGAAGAGAATGTGTCGGGACGTGAAGTGCTCGTGGATGCCATGCCGTATGTCGTGGCCGGAGTGGTGGAAGATGTTTCACCTTTGCTTAACACTACTTTCGCCAATTTCTATCTTGTCTTTACGCCGGAAATAGGTAAAAACGGTAATGACAAATATTTTGGAAATACACAGGTGGCGTTGCTTCTTAAAGACGGCGCGTCTTTCGAGGAACTACAGAACGAGGTTAAAAGCCGCTATGCCACAGTGGGGAATGAAGTGGCGAAGGAAGGCGCGGAACTTGTGTACCATGAGCAGCCATATAACGCTGAGATTATTTCCGATGGCGGTTATGGTAGCAACAATTCTCCCGATGTGGAATCGTCAAGAAGGGGGAGGCTTGTTATCTATGCCATCCTTATACTTCTCCCGGCCATCAACCTGAGCAGCATGACCAGAAGCCGTCTGCGCCATAGGGTGTCGGAAATCGGTGTGCGTCGCGCTTTCGGTGCTAAAAAAAGTTCCATTTTGGGCCAGATGATGGGTGAAAACATGATTATCACCTTTATCGGCGGTGTTATCGGACTTCTGCTTAGCGTATTGTTCGTGCTGTTTGCGTCCAATCTTTTTTTCCAATATTCCGGCGGATTGTCGGTAACTTCCCTTGACATAATCAATGCGAAACCCACGTTCGGGATGCTTTTCACTTGGGAAAATTTTGTGGTTGCGTTTGTGCTTTGTTTGATTCTTAATATATTGAGTGCAACTGTGCCGGCATGGCAGGCATCGCGCGTTGAGCCTGCGGTGGCGATCGCCAAAGTTAAATGATTCCGACTATGAAAAGAGATTTGTTGAAACAGATAAGAAACGAGTGGAAAGACAATATTTGGCTCGTTATAGAGTTGGCTGTGGTGGCTGCATCCATCTGGGTTCTTGTATTCGTGCTTTATGCAAGGGTGAAGTATAATTATTCTCCGAGAGGATTCGATCCTGACGACGTCTATTACCTTTCCGTGAGAAGGATCGACGACAAAAGTCCGGAATATGTGGCTCCCGCCGACAGCGCCGACGCCGACTTCTATACTGACCGGAAAGACCTTCTCCGGCGACTTCGCGAGAATCCTTACGTTGAGGCAGCAGCGATTTCCTCAAACGGACTCCCTTACAATTATAATTTCAACGGATGGAATTTCTTTCTATACGACAGGCTTGACTCCGTTGGCTACCTGGGGAACGCCCGTCGGGTATCGCCCGACATGGTTGACGTGTTGCGCTACGAAAGTCTTACGGGTATGGACCGCAAGCAGCTCAAGGCAGCCCTGGAAAGGGGTGAGATTCTTATTTCGGACAATATGATCGATGAGGAGGCGGGTCGCGACCCAAAGAAACTTATAGGCGAAAGAATGGTGATAGGCAACGACTCTTCGCATGTGTATAAGGTGGCCGACGTGATAAGATGCGTCCGAAGGTCTGATTACGAGCCTCCTTTCCGAGGGTCGATTATAATTCCCCTCGTGGAAGACAAGAGATGGACATCAGAAATAGCCGTGCGCGTCAAGCCGGGAAAGGGTCGTGAGTTTGTAGAGTCTTTCCGTGCCGACAAAAATCTCCAGCGTCAGCGCAACGTGTATCTTACCGACCTTAAGAGCTTGGCCGATATCCGGGAGGCATGCCAACGTGGCATGGATGTGCAGGTGAGGATGTATTTTGTGGTTATCGCTTTCCTTTTGGTTACAATTTTCCTCGGTTTGCTCGGCACGTTCTGGTTCCGCATGCAGCAGCGCATCAGCGAAATAGCCATACGCAAGGTGAGCGGTGCGACGCGTCCGCAGGTGTTCCGAAGAATAATCGGGGAGGGGATGATTCTTCTCGTATGCGGCATGCTGATAGCCTCGGCTTGTATATGGCCGTTGGTTTCGTCGGATGAATTCGGCTATATGGGCGAAAAATGGTATATGGCCCTTCTGATGGAGTGCATCACGATGGTGCTGGTGGCCGCAGGCATTGTGGTGAGCCTGTGGTATCCGGCAAGGAAAGCGATGGATATAGAACCCGCAATCGCCATAAAAGCAGAATAATAGGTAGGGACATGCCTTTGGCATGTAGTGTTTGGAAAGCAGATGTTAATCAAACATGCCGGAGACATGTCTCTACATTATTATTGTTTCTGCTGCATATTCTTTGATTGTATATAATTGAAATTAAATGAAATAAGGATGAATTATATAAGACAGATATTATATGAGATGCGTCATCAGAAGATGATGACGTGGGTCTCCATCGGAGGCACAGCACTTTCCATTTTTCTTGTGATGGCTGTCTTCATGTCTGACGAGGCTAAAACCATAGGGTTCGCTCCGGAAACCGACCGCGAAAAGATTCTTACGGGACGTTACATAGAGTTAAGAAGTACGGATCCCGATAACCAACGCTCGTCGTCGGGAGCTGCGTCATACGAAACCTGCAGGAAGCTTTATTCTGGTCTTAAAGGGGTGGAGAGAATGTCGTATATGACCGACTGGCCGGAGACATTTAATGTGGGTATCCCCGGGAAGAAGACAGTGCCTATGAGTGCGAGATTTACCGATGATGAATTCTGGAAACTTTATGATTTCACGTTCCTTTATGGCAAACCTTACGACGGTGCTGCCTGCGATTCCGGCGAAAAGAAAGTGGTGATAAGCCGTTCCGTGGCACGCGAACTGTTTCAGGAAGAGGATGTCATAGGGAGGGAAATTCAACTTCAGCATGTGCCTTACGTGGTATGTGGCGTGGTGGAAGATGTTTCCCCGCTGTTGGCTACTACAGGCACCGACCTTTTCATTCCTTTCGGACCCGAACAGAAAAAAGCGGGAGGGTATAACGAATATATGGGCAATGCGCGTGTGCAGATGATTTTGAAGCCCGGCGTTACGGAGGAGAGCATAAAGAAACAGGTGGAATCTCGTTATGCCCGCATCAATGCCACGCTGAAAGACAAAAAAGAGGAACTGGGCTATCATGGACAACCCTACAACGCTGAAATAATGGCGTTCGGGGACTATGGTTCCAACACTACCCCCGACCTTGAAGGGCGTAAAAGAAACCGCTATATGGTTTATGTGGTGCTGATTCTTCTCCCTGCCATCAACCTCAGCAGTATGACTCGAAGCCGTTTGCGCCACAGGGTGTCGGAAATCGGTGTGCGACGCGCATTCGGAGCGCGTAGAAGCTCGATAATAATGCAGATGCTCGGAGAGAATTTCATCATAACTTTGGCAGGTGGCGTCATAGGTTTGCTTCTAAGTTTCCTATTCATGATCATGCTTTATAATGTGTTCTTTTATGCGGAATCCGCTTCCGGACTTGTTTCGGATGTCGCGCCCGCTTTAGGGATGCTCTTTACATGGAAGTCTTTTCTGTTGGCTTTGGTGTTCTGTTTCGTGTTAAACCTCTTTAGCGCTTTCGTGCCGTCGTGGCGGGCTTCAAGAACAGTGCCGGCGCAGGCGATAGCTAAATCAAGATAATGAAGGGTATGAAAAGGATATTGATAAAACAGATGCGCAACGAATGGCGCGACAACCTTTGGCTTGTGCTGGCACTCTCGATAGTCTTGATTGCCATCTGGATTCTCTCGCTGGTGTTGTGGGGCGAGATTGAGGGAATTGTGGAGCCGTTGGGGTTCAATTCGGAGGATGTCTATACTTTGAAGGTTGAATCTTTGCCCGGCGAGAGTCCTGAGTATGTGGATTACGGTGAAGAGCGGATTGCCATGGAAAAGGAAGACCGTCTCGCCTTGATGCGGCAAATCAGGCAAAGTCCTAATGTGGAGGCTGCGGCGTGGAGTCAGAATTTTATTCCGTACGATCTTAGTTATTGGGGAAGTAGTATTTCTCTTGAAGGTGAGGAAGATTCTATCGGATATAGTGGAAATTTCAGAAGGGGAAGCCCCGATATCGCCAGGGTTTTGAATCTGAAAAGTCGTAGCGGCAAGACACCGCAACAACTTGCCTCCATACTTTCAAAAGGAGAACTCCTGGTGAGCACCACGTATAGAAATGAAAACACCCGTTCTCCCGAAGAAATGCTTGGCAAGATTGTGACAGAAGGAGATTCCTTGAGCCGATACAGGGTGGCGGATATAATCGACAACGTAAGGCGTTCCGACTATGAGATTCCATGGAGTGGAGTGGTCGTTTTTCCGATTGACGACAATGACCCCGGTGATGTATGGGAGATAATATTCCGCGTGAAACCGGGTAAAGGTGCGGCTTTCGCTGAAGAATTCGATAACTCGCCGGCAATGCAGCAACACCGTAATTTCTATCTTTCCCGTTTGACTAAGCTTACCGACAGGAGGAACACTACCCTCAAGGAGGCGGATTCTACGGTGAGGTCTTCGGTCGGCATTATGCTGGTGTTTCTTGTGGTCATCCTTCTTGGTTTGTTGGGTACATTCTGGTTCCGTGTGCAGCAGCGTGTCAGCGAAATAGCCATCCGCAAAGTTTGTGGCGCAAGCCGAGGCGACGTTTTCCGTCGCGTATTGTCGGAAGGTTTGATATTGTTCGTTATGGCGGTAGTGGTTGCTTTTGCGGTTGCTGTGCCTTTGGTGAAATACGGTAAAATCGAAGCGTTGGCATGGCACACCTTGACTCCCTTGTTTGTGGCGGGTGCGGTGGCTATGGTTATCGTTGCTATAGGAATAATCCTTAGCGTCGGTTATCCGGCATGGCGTGCCATGCGCATAGAGCCTGCCATCGCCGTGAAAGAGGAATAATATTTATAATAAAACAACAGGGAAACGGTATGAACTATATCAAGCAGGTATGCTATGAGATGAAGCATCAGAAAATTATGGTTTGGGTGTCGGTCAGCGGCACCGCGATAGCCGTTTTTCTGGTGATGGCATTCTTCCTAACCGACAGGATCCGGAATTGCAGTGTGGCTCCCGCCACGCAACGCGACAGGATAGTCACGGGAAGCTATCTTTCCGCAGAGTATGACGGAAACTCGCTGGTGCTTTCTTCGGGATTGTCGCGTACACTTGCACTCCGCTTGTATTCCGGCCTCGACGGCGTCGAAAAGATGTCGTTGGTAAAGTCGTGGGAACCCTTGGTCGATGTCGGGGTGAAAGGTGGGAAATACCTGTCGCTCCAGCCACGATATGTGGATGATGCGTTCTGGAAAATTTATGATTTCAGTTTTATCGACGGCAGGAGCTTCGACAAGGCGGAGGTTGATGCCGATGCCAAAGTGGCGGTCGTCACCGAAAGTACGGCCCGGCGCCTTTTCAAAGACTCCGACGTGGTGGGGCGTGAAATCATTGTAGGTCACGACCGTTTCCGCATCATCGGGGTGACGGAAGATGTCAGTCCAGTATTGCGCGAACTGTTTGGAAACCTTTATCTCCCGTTCGACGGTAGAAACTCCGATTATTCCAGCTACGAGGGGCTTACCAACGTGCGCCTCCTGCTGAAACCCGGAGTGGATCCCGAAAGTGTGAAAAAACAGGTTGAAAAAAGGGTGAAGGCGATATCTGCCGCCGACGAAGGGAAAGAGGAATACAGGCTTGTGTATGCCGGACAACCCTACACGAACGAAGAAACCCTTTACAGAACACCTCAAGATTTCATTATGGATCGCGGCGACTTACATTCAACGAAGATGTGGATGTATTACGGTGTTTTTCTGATTGTCCCTGCCATTACTCTCGGAAGCATGACGAGGAGCCGCCTTCGCCACAGGGTTTCCGAAATAGGGGTAAGGAGGGCCTTCGGCGCATCGAGGAAATCCATTATCGGGCAACTCATCGGTGAGAACTTTGTGATCACCCTTCTCGGAGGGGCGATAGGGATGGTGTTGTGCCTTCTGTTCATGTGGCTTTTGTCACCTTATTTCATAACTATGATAGACTACAGCTACATGTCGGCTCTCGAAGGAATTTATGCCGGCCCCACGTTCTCTATGCTTTTCGATTTGCGTAATTTTGTCGTGGCGTTGGCGTTGTGTTTCGTGCTGAATCTTCTCTGTTCCTTCTTCCCTGCGTTGAGGGCATCGAAAGTGGAGCCGGCACAGGCCATAGCGAATTCAAAAATCTGAATGAGATGAAAAGGGCGTTATACAGACAAATGAGACACGAGTGGCGCGACAACCTTTGGCTCGTAATCGGTCTCGCGGTAGTAGGGCTGGCGGTATGGGGTCTCGGTGCGCAATTATACGGAACGTTGAAATATGCATTCCTCCCGATGGGTTTCGAAGACAAGGACCTCTATATCGTTGCCGTCGGCGAGGTCTCCGCCGACAATGAAGATTATGTGGATTACGGTGAAGACGATGCCTGTATGCGTGATAACGACATCCGCACACTCCTGCAGGAATATCGCTCCAATCCCAACGTTGAGGCGGCTGCCGTCTCTTCTTGCGGGAGCCCTTATATGGTCAGTCGTTACTGGACGTGCTATCTTGCCGACGAAGCCGACTCTTTGGGCTATATCGGTTCTTCAAAGAGGATTTCTCCTGAAATGGTGGATGTGCTTGGATTGAAAAGCGCAACCGGTGAATCGGGTGAATCTCTGAAAAAGATGCTCGAAGAGGGGAAGATATTGATTACTTCTTTGCCCCGGCAGGAAGGTGAACTGAGAGAATCTGGCAAACATCTTCCGGAAGATTACAAGGGGAAGAAGGTGAAGGATAATCCTGACGGCGATGCCGGATACGTTGTGGGTGATGTGGTCGATGTGATTCGTCAGTCGAGATTCCACACTCCGCGTGGTATGTTTCTGATGCCTCTCGGCGACGGCGACATGGCAGGCGTCTCGGAGATAATGGTGAGGGTGAAACCCGGACGCGGCGAGGCGTTCGTAGGCGATTATGAGAGCCGGCGGGAAATGCAGCGGCTTCACAACGTCAGCCTCGGAGTGCCGGCTAAGGTGTCGTTCGACAGGGAAGCGGCTGAACGTGATGATACGGTCAACGCAAGACTTTTCGTTTCGCTGATTGTCTTTTTGTTTGTCATCATTTTTCTCGGTTTGCTTGGTTCCTTCTGGTTCAGGGTGCAGCAGCGCACGGGCGAGATTGCAATCCGTAAGGTGTGTGGCGCCACCGACCGCGAAATCTTCCGCCGTTTGATAGGGGAAGGTATGATATTGATGGTTTTGTCGGCTTTGTTATCCGGATGCGTCGGCTGGGTCACGTTGCTCAACATCGACACTCTTTCTCCCTCTGAAATCATGGAGGCATTTATGGCGGAAGGGATTTCCATCTTGGTTGTGGCCGCAGGCGTGGTCTTGAGTATATGGTGGCCCGCGTCGAGGGCTATGAAGATAGAACCGGCGTTGGCTATAAAAGACGATTGACCGATTTCCGTGGATAAGAAAAATACAAAATATTTGTGCAATCATGAATGTAGGGACATGCCTCCGGCATGTTTGATCGCACAAGACAGAAATGCGTAAGGATTTTATGCATTGCCTATATATTGTTTACAGAAATGGATATTATGAAAGTAATAAAACAGTTTTTTCAAATTTTTATAATTGCGGCGGTTGCGTTTCCTGCCCTGGGGCAGGAGACGCAGACCCTCTCCCTCTCTTTGCCGGAGGTGATGACTCGGGCTCGGACCAACAGCGTCGATGCCGAGGTGGCTCTCAATCAGCTCAAAAGTTCCTACTGGAGCTATAGATCATATCGCGCGGAGTTGCTTCCGGAGGTGTCGTTGAATGCCACGTTGCCCGCTTATCACAAACAGTATAGCCCCTATATGAACAGCGAGGGAAGTTATGAATTTGTGCGCAACAACTATCTCCAGCTTAACGGAGAACTTTCTGTGACTCAGAATATATGGCTTACAGGAGGAAAGGTGGCGGTGAACAGTTCGCTCGACTTTTACCGTCAGTTGGGCGACGGTGCTTTCAACCGTTATATGTCAATCCCGGTGGCGGTCACGTTGAGCCAGCCTATTTTCGGGGTTAACAACCTTAAATGGAACCGCAAGATCGAGCCTGTGAGATATGAGGAGGCCAAGGCGGCTTTCCTGAGCGCGTCGGAAGATGTGGCGGGTGTTGCCATCCAATATTATTTCTCGCTGCTGATGGCGAAGGAAAATTATCAGATAGCCGTGCAGAACCTTCAGAATTCCGAAAGGCTCTATGAAGTGGCCAAGGAGAAGCGCGACATGGGGCGCATAAGCCAGAACGACCTCCTGCAGATGGAATTGAACCTTCTCAACGCCAGAACCGACATGACCGATTGCGAAAGCACTTTGAAGAGCAACATGTTTCAGCTCCGCTCTTTCCTTGACTATGATTCCAACGTCGATATCGAGCCGCAAATCCCTCTCGATGTGCCGGAAGTGGAAATAAGCTACGACGATGCCCTCGACAAGGCCCTTGCCAACAATAAATTCGCCAAGCAGATGCTTCGCCGCCAGCTTGAGGCGGACTATAACGTGGCGAAGGCCAAAGGGGCGCAGCGTGAAATCAACCTTTTCGCCCAGATCGGTTATACCGGCACCGACCATACTTTCGCCGGAGGCTACCGGAATCTGAAAGACAATCAGGTGGTGGAGATAGGTTTTGAGATTCCGTTGGTTGACTGGGGGCGGCGCAAGGGACAAGTGAAGGTAGCTGAAAGCAACCGCAAACTTGTGGAAAGCCAGGTGCGTCAGGAGAACATGAATTTCCGCCAGAACCTTTTTATCCTTGTGGAGCGTTACGGCAACCAGCTCCGTCAGCTGCAGACCGCACGCCGCGCCGATGAAATCGCGCAGAAGCGTTATGCCACCAACGTGGAGACGTTTCTCGTGGGTAAGATTTCCACGCTCGACCTCAACGATTCCCGGGTGAAGAAAGATGAGGCGCGGCGTGAATACGTCAACGAGCTTTACCTTTTCTGGCAGTATTATTATCAGATTCGCAGTCTTACTTTGTGGGATTATCAGGCAAATACGGGCATCGATGCCGATTTCGCCGAAATTATGAAATGATATTATCGGATTTTTAGTAATTTTGGGGTATGATTCTCATAGTTGACGATGACGATGCGATAAGATTGTCGCTTGGATTGCTGCTGAAAAGGGCGGGTTATGCCGTTGATACATCGGAAAATCCTGTGGATGCCCTCGACAAAATCCGGGCTACGCGCTATAGCCTTATCCTGATGGACATGAACTACAGTCGTTCCACTTCGGGGGAGGAGGGAATCGCATTGCTTCGCAAGGCTAAGATTTTTCAACCGGAAACCCCGGTGATACTTATTACGGCCTGGGGAAGCATCGAACTGGCCGTGGAGGGTATGAAGGCGGGGGCTTACGATTTCATAACCAAGCCCTGGAACAACCGTGTTCTCCTCCAAAGGATAGAGACCGCTTTGGACCTCAACTCTTCCGGCGATAATGAAGGGGTAGGGCAGTTTGACCGTTGCGGAATCATCTGCCGCAACCGCGAGATGACAGACCTCCTTGCCACGGTCGAAAGGATTGCCCCTACCGATGCCCCGGTGCTCATATTGGGCGAAAACGGAACGGGCAAGGAGATGATTGCCAATGCCATCCATGCTAACAGCCGCCGCAAGGACAATCCCTTCGTGATGGTCAATCTCGGAGGTATCGCGCAGTCGCTTTTCGAAAGTGAGATGTTCGGACATGCCAAGGGCGCTTTCACAGGAGCAGTCGCGGCGCGCAAAGGGCGTTTCGAACTTGCCGACAAGGGCACGATATTCCTTGACGAGATAGGCGACCTTGACATGGGATGCCAGGTGAAGTTGCTTCGTGTGCTGCAACAGCACACGTTCGAGGTGCTTGGCGAAAGCCGTCCGCGTAAGGTTGACATCCGCGTTGTGTGCGCCACCAATGCCGACATCCCGGCCATGGTGAGGGAACGGACTTTCCGTGAAGACCTTTTCTATAGGATAAACCTTATCACCCTCCGCATCCCGGCACTTAGGGAACGCCGTGACGACATTCCGCTTCTCGTGCGCCATTTCATTTCCCTTTCCGCGAAAAACCAAGGGATTTCGATGCCTGAGATTTCGTCGGAGGCGATGGAGTATCTCACGCGCCTTTCTTATCCCGGCAATATCCGGCAGTTGAAGAACATGGTTGAGAGGGCGGTGCTCATTGGAGGGGATTTGCTTGAGAAAGCAGATTTCTCGAACCAGGCGGGAGTGGAAGACGAGGTGGGCATACCGTCGGCGGGAACTCTCGGCAACATGGAGAAAACGGCTATTGAGCAGGCCATCGAAAAGAGCGACGGCAATCTCACGCAGGCTGCCCGTATGTTGGGAATAACGCGCCAGACGCTCTATCGGCGTATGGAAAAATATGGTTTGAAATAGAATTGGAAGTCGGTTATGCGTACGAAAGTGTGGTTTGTGCTGGTGTGTGTCTGCATCGTTGCCGTGGCGGCGATGGTGGCGTTGCTTCCTCCCGACAGGCTTTGGTATGTCTATCCGGTATGCGCTTTGGCGTTTGTCTTGCTTATGATGTTGTTGCAAAGCGTGATTATGCCTAATAGTGTGGTTATGAGGGGTATGGAACTGATAGCCTCGCAAGATTTCAACAACCGACTTGCCATGACAGGTGTGCATGACGCTGACAATATCGTCACGTTGTTCAACACTATGATCGACCGTCTCCGCAATGAACGTCTGCACAACAGGGAACAGGAGAATTTCCTTCAACTTCTGATAGATGCGTCGCCCATGGGGGTGATGATGCTTGATTTCGACGGTAAGGTGACGATGGCTAACAATGCTTTTCTCCGGCTCACGGGCATAAACGATGTGAAGCAGCTTGTGGGTAAATTTGTGGAAGAGGCGCCGGAGGGTCTGGCCACGGAGATGCAGAAGGTGGAATTGGGTAATAACGAGGTAGTGAGGTTCGGCGACATCAGGATGTATCGTTGCTACCACCTTAGTTTCGTGCAGATGGGGTTTCAAAGGGAGTTTTATCTGCTTGAAAGCCTCACGGAAGAGGTTATGAAGGCCGAAAGGGAGGCTTACGAAAAGGTAATACGCACCATTTCGCATGAGGTCAACAATACGATGGGCGGAGTTAGGTCGGTGCTCGACACGTTGCTTGATGTCACCGACGATGCCGACATCGTTAAGGTCATTGAAAGTTGCGACGTGCGTTGCGAACAGATGTGCGGTTTTGTAAGTTCATACGCCGATGTGGTGCGTTTGCCCGACCCGGTGAAAAAGCCCCATGACCTTAATGAAGAAATTGGTAAACTTATCCCGTTCCTCGGACTTATCGTAAAGCCGGGAGTTTCGGTTGATTTCAAACCGGCAGCTGGTGTCGTGAACGCTGATATCGACAGCGAGCTTATGCAACAGGTTTTTGTGAATATAGTGAAGAATGCCTCGGAGAGCATTTCGCATGACAACGGCAATATATGGATTAGCACCGGAATCGAAGGCAATAGTTCGGTGATAGAGATTTCGAACGACGGCGACCCGATAGACGAAGCCGTATCGCGCCAGCTTTTCCGTCCCTTCTTCACCACCAAAAGAGACGGCAAAGGGATAGGGCTTACCCTCACCTCCGAAATCCTCAACCGCCACGGCGCTACGTTCCGCCTCGCCACAACCCCCGACGGCATCACCCGCTTCCGCATCCACCTCCCCCGATAGCATTGTATCCGCATTATCAAGCCTATTTTGCCTGAATCCACATTGAATTGTTTGAAGTGTCGCTACTGTTGGCATAGCTTGAGGTGTCTTTGTTGTGTTATCGGTCCCTTGGGACCGATTTTCCGATTTTAGCTTGCCTTTTACTTTTCATTCCTTTAAATAAATGATAGTTATGTAATATTTGCTTGAAACGAACAGTTATATACTTATAATAAAGTCTGATATGAGAAAAACTAAAGAATTGACGGAAGCAGAATTGCAAGAATTACAGTTTAAGAAGGACTGGTGTCTTTTGATTATTGGATATTTAAAGGATAATGATAGTGATTCGAATAAAAGTATTTGGATTACTATGGCTGAAGATATCAAGAATGGGTGTGATAGGATAGGGTTACGTGGACTTACACCTGCGTATAATGACATTAATGAAATGGCTAAAGCTATGAGAAGTGATGATATTATAAAATTGAATATTATCCTTCGGGAAAAGTTCGGAGAGGATTTGACCACGGTCAACAAGAGGATTGCCGCCCGGATTCAGAAGATAGAGGAACGTGGATATATCAAGACGGAAGGGGAATGGCGCATGGTGAGGGAATGGATTGACCATATAATGTGTGATGACGCCAAGGACGAAGAGGTTGAACTCCTTGACAGGCTTATGGCAGAATATGATAAATCGATTGAAAAGAAACGGGCTGCAAGAAAAGAGAAGAACCGCAATTCAACAAAAGAATCGGAAATATGAGAAAAACTAAAGAATTGACGGAATCGGAATTGCAGGAATTGCAGTTTAAAAGGGATTGGAGCATTACCATATTGGAGTTTGGCAAAAAATGTGATAAAGATCCCGATAAATTTGGGTGGGATTGGTTTAAGGAGAGTACTGAAAAGGCTTTTGAACGAAGAGACCTTCGTGGAATGAGAGTGATATATAATGAAGATAATGAAATGGCTAAGAGTTTCCGGCTTTCGGAAATCGAGGAGCTTAACGCGATACTTCGGGAAAAGTTTGGAGAGGATTTGACAACGGTCAACAAGAGGATTGCCGCCCGAATCCAAAAGATAGAGGAACGCGGCTATATCAAGACGGAAGGGGAATGGCGCATGGTGAGGGACTGGATTGACCATATAATGTGGGATAATTCCAAGGACGAAGAGGTTGAACTCCTTGAACGGCTTATGTCGGAATATGACAAATCGATTGAAAAGAAACGGGCTGCAAGAAAGCAGAAGAAGGATAATTCAATGAAAAGTTGAATTGAAACTTCATTAATTGGTATGTAAAGATAATCATTTTTGAAAAATTAATAAAAGTTCTTATTATATATTGCAAGTGAGGATTTTTACTGTTATCTTTACATTGTGTTTTATCAAGCTTAAAGCACCTAACTAAAATAAAGGAATATGGCAATATAATATTGCTACGAACCGTCTGGGTGCTTATAAGTTTAAAATATTATTCGGATGGCAGTTTATCTTAGTCAGTTACAAGTGAATGATTTCAAATCATTCAAGAGTCAGAACATATTTGATTTCGCTCACTTTAAAGGGGAGGGATCAAGTTTTATGAGATTACCTCAATGCAATGTGTTTTTAGGTGATAATGGAACCGTAAAAACTAACTTACTTAAGATTATTGCCAATCTTCAACCTAAAGAGAGTGATGTAAAAGACATCACTCGAAATGACAAAACCGATAATTCCGGCGAAATAATGGACTATAACGTATCTCTTGGCATTTCTGTAGGAGATACGGAAATGGCATCTCCCCAAAAGACATTTGAAAAGTGTTATCGTCCTGCCGTTTATGAACGATATGAGGGAAAGGATTATACTGTCCATACTCAATTTGTGCAATATAAAGGATTGATAAAAAATTTAAAGACTACGGATTTTAAACTTCTTGGACCGGAATATCGATTTGCCGATAAAATAGTTTCCACTCCTTATCAAATAGGTTATACCCATAACTCAAATAGCGTTGCTTATGACGTGGAGGAATTGTCGGATGTTATAATTTATGCGTATGGTGTTAATAGGTTTTCTGATTCAAAACGAAATCTTAATTCGGATGTGACTGTTGATACTCTTTTTCATAATGACCGCCCTTTGATCAATCTGGAAGAATGGTTATTCCAACTTGATATGGCGCGAAAGAGTAAAGAACAAGGTCAAAAAGCTCAAAAGAGGATAAATCAAATTAAGACTATATTAAAGAAAGGCAATCTTTTTCCGGGGGTAAATGATTATCGTATCGATGTAGATGGGAATCTTAATGTTTCCGTTAAATTTATTACGGAACATGGAGAACTCCCTTATCATAACTTAGGATACGGCTATCAATGCATGATGGCTTGGGTGTTTGATTTCATGAAGAAAATGTTCGACAGATATCCTGATGCACCCTATCCTTTAGAGATGCCTGCCATATTGCTTATTGATGAAATAGATCTGCATTTGCATCCTCATTGGCAGCGTCATGTGTTGCGCGATTTGTGCGACCTGTTCCCCGCCACGCAAATTATAGCCTCTACCCATAGCCCTCTCGTAATTCAATCGGCTAATAGCATGAATCTTTTTTTGCTGAATAATGAGAATGGCTGTACGCGTATTACAAAATACCCGTTCAAAACATTTCAAGGATGGAGTGTTGAAGAAATACTCGATGAGCTTATGGATATGGGCCCTGATACCAGGGCCGAGGAGTATCGTAAATTAAGAGCAGATTTTGAGCATGCGTTGAATGCAGGCGATGTGGATTCCGGAATTAGATATTATACCGAACTTAAGGAAATGCTTTATCCGGGAAGTGCAGAACTTGACTTATTAGAAATGGATATAAACCAACTGAAATCCGTTGCCCATGATTAAGTTATCTGTTACTCCTGCACCATCTTTTCTGACGATTGGATTGGTAGAAGAACTCACAAATAAATTTTTAGAAGATAATTCCAAAAGGGTGTGGAACAGATCTGATCTGAAGAAGGCTCTTTTTGATTTGTCGTATGGTAAATGTGTCTATTCGGAAGCAAAACTTGGCGAGGAAGGGAAATATATGCAAGTGGACCATTTCTATCCAAAAAGCAAATATCCACATAGAGTTTTGGAATGGGGTAATCTTCTTCCTTGCATCAACGTATGTAATTCTAAAAAGAAGGATTGTGATCCAAATAGAACTCCAATAGTAAACCCGTTTACAGACAATCCGAAAGATTATTTTTTGTATTGAATGGTAGAATTTATCCGATAAATAGAAAAAACTTAAAAGCTATAAACACGATTGAAAAGTGCGACCTCAATAATGACCGCCATTTTCGCACTGTAAGGTATAAAATAGAAATCGGTCTTAAGGAACGATTGGAAGACATTTTTACAATTTATAAGTCTGATAGCCTCTCCGGAATTAAACGATTAAAATCGTTGATGAATGACTGCGGCAGAACTTCTTCATATTCAGCTACAAAATCAACGGTTATTCTGTCAAATGATAATTTCGGGAATATGCGTAGATGTATGTTAAATGCCGGTCAATGGTCCGATGAGTTTATTCGGTTAGAAGAGGAATTAAAATTTTGTAGTCTCCCTATTCCAATTAAGCTGCACAGAGTATAAAATAGCTTTCTTTTCTGCAATAGGGGAGGTTTAATTGGAGGAGGCGTCTTGGATTTTGCCGGTGACGTTGATTACGTCGTCTGCCGCCACGACCATGGGACGGTAGTCAGGTTCCCTCTTTTGATACTGTTTCTTTGAGTGTGTCTGAGAGAGGGCACTAAAAAAGGACCAGCCAAA
>CABRKI010000053.1 GCA_902471455.1 uncultured Porphyromonadaceae bacterium
CCGCCACAGGCGGCAAAGGGAGTGCTATATTCAGATATTCTGCGTCTAATAATAGAACGAAAGAAACTGTTATTATGCTTACTCATGGTTCACTTCGTTGATAAATGAAGTTACAACCTTATGATACTCAGCTTGCCGATGAAGATTGTTGATATAATAAGATGGGATAGAAGAATAACCGAATTTGGCACCGAGTATGGCACCGGCAATTGCTCCGTTTGTGTCGGCATCACCACCTTCATTGACAACCGACAGCAGTCCATCTTCAAATGACTTCGCGTGCCAATAGCACCATAACGCCGCCGAAAGTGTACGCAGTGTGTACCCAATAGAATATGTCTCATCCAAATCAAGCATGGATATTTCGGAACTGTTATATGCGGCATCAACCCATTCGAGTATCCGCTCATCGTATCTTTGAGTGATATTCTTTATTTCATCATAGGATAATTGTTTGTCATGCCATACAAGATTGTTGATGATTGAGGATGCGATAACACACGAACCCACGCAACGTGGGTCGTAATGCGTCAGCTTACATATTGCCTCAGCCTGTTCTATGACATTATTTTGAACGAGACCGACAACGGATGTTCTCATCAATGCGCCATTGGCTGCACTCTGTTGACGAGACAGTTCCCACCATAGTTTGGAACACATCTCCGGTTGCTCTACATAATCACCCATACACAGCACTTTATAAGTGTGACTGCCAATCCCTATAGGTGTGCCATTGAACCAATCCTTGAAATTGGAGGCAACGTGGTGAAGATTGAAGGCACCGTTTTCAAAGCCATTCAGTATGCACAGCATCATGTCTGTGTCATCAGTCCATGCTCCTTGGGGCCACCTGCGCCTATGCGCATCTTGAATTATCTGGTCATAATTCTTCAATCCGTCAGGATAATTCTTAATCACCTCATCCTTGCTCATAAACTCAGAGCCAAGTCCAAGAGCATCTCCAATGGCTTGTCCGTATAGACATCCCAGCATTTTATCTTTTAAGAATTCAGTATCCATTGAAATATCTTATAATAGGAGTGTTGTTTCAATCAAAGATGATTTTACCCTTTGTATATCCGTAATTAGACTCAATAATCACAACTACTTCTTTGGAATAAGAAGCCCATTCATGGCAATAACGAGTTTCAACACAAATATCTGTGTCTTTAATCTGATAAAGATTATCTCCGATTTTTGTTACGCTCACTACATATTTTCCAGTATCGACTTTTGTCGGAGTTAAAATATATTTGACTTCTACCATTTTATCATATGTGCCGACAGCTTTTGTTCCGGATGGAGCTTTGATTACCGAATAGAGTTCTGAAATATCATAATTGCTTTCTGCATAAGTAAAAGAAGTTGCCATCATAAACATCAGGCATAATGCGATTGTCTTAATATGTGTCATATCTACTTCGTCTTAATTGTTATGAAATTTGATGCGTAAGGTAGTGATGTAGAATGGAGGTATTTGGGAGCCTTATCAGATTGATTCACACGATAGAAGCAATAGTTCCAACCTTGTCCCATGTCTGTGTATAAGGCTTCTTTAACTCTTTGAGAAAGGAGGGCGTCAATGAAATTTCCGAAAGTGACGATTCCTTGGCTTTCGTATAGAACCAAATGGTTGTTGGAATCGAGGCATAAAGCGCGGAATACATTTTTATTCCCCAAAGGGCGAGTGGTAGGAATCTTTTGCCCGTTATGTATCATCATTTCCTGTGCGAAGCCCATACCTCCTTCTTTTGCGGCTCTATCCAATGCGGAGGAATAATCTTTGTAGAAGAATTGCGGACCGGACTTGGCAGACCAAGTAAATGCACCTGTGTTGCGCTTACAGCGATAGCCTTTGAACCGGGTACCTCCAGCAACATGATCGCCGGCCACGTTTACGTGTCCTTTGTCAAATTCAGTCCCTGTAAAAGCTCCGGCAAATGCCAAAACAATGGAATCATTCTCTGGGGAAGGTATTTCTCCACACACCATATCCATTTTCAGCCTTTTCATATCAGGCTTCAGGCAAATCAAATCGCCATATCCCGTTTCTATATGTGATACTGAAAGAAAATCCCTGTCAGCTTTGGTAAAATCTCTTATAATTGATTCCTTTATATCGGGGTGCAGTCCACGGGCTACATCCATAAACAGTTTCACGCGAGCCAATACCTCACGCCCACGGTTGCGCCACCACGAAGTGCGTCGCCCGGGTGTTTTGGCGTTAAAAGCGATGGCATCTATTCCCAGATGTTTTGCTTGATATAAAGCTCGTTCATTATGATATTTCTGCGAGATGATAGTTATCGAATCCTGACCGTAAACGTCGCGCATCTTTGCAATGGAGTTGAGTGTGCGAGTTCCGTCATAATCAAGAATAATGCGTGTTGAGTCAACTCCTTGCTTCATCAAAGAATCACGCATAGCCACCGGTTCATCGTAGCCGTTCTCAGTATTGCGGTAATCACCACCACTAACAACGAGCCAATCAACTTTTCCGGCTTTGTAAAGTTCTGCACCTGCTTTTATCCTGTGGTCAAAATAATAATTCCTTCTCCCGTTCCACATCGAAATGGGCGATGTGCCAAGAATCAAGCCTACTTCTCTGTGAGGTACGCTATCAATATTGTCATACAATCTACCTTTGGCAGAGTATGCAATTGACTGATCGCATATTATCACCGCACAAATCCCGAGTAAGAAAAGGGACAAGATTCCTATAACAATCTTTCGTTTCCTTGACATGGAAATTACTTTAATTTGATAGTTGACAAAATCTTATGGAACACACAGGGAGACACGTGGTCTCCATAATTGTAAACCCCATTTATGTAATAGAGATCATACTTATCTTTAAGAACTACATATTGGTCTTGTACGATAGTATCACCATCTAAATCAAATGCCATCCAATGACAACATGCGTTATGACCATCGATTTTTATCGAATCCGTTATTTCACTTAAATATATACATGTGGAATCCCGACCCGCATTCATTTGGGCTAATTCAGCCCAATCTTTAACAGGATTATTCGGTGCCATCCATCGTGATGCACTCTTAACCAATCTAATCTTAAACGAGTTAACCGGAGAATATAATTCCACAATCCCAGACTTGATTCCAAGCGAATCAACTATATGTGTTACGCCTGTTGTTTCAACAGTATCTTCATCATACTCCCATCCTTGAGGAAGAAGCAGTGAAAACATATCATCATCGTAAGCTCTTACCAAAGAATCAACTGGGAATGCGGTCTTGTTTTTGTGAGTAGATTTTGATTTGTCGGCACATCCAGTCATCACGATAACAAATGCAATTACGGGATATAGTAACTTTTTCATTTTAAGCCCTCCTTTCTTGCTTGACATTCCCAATACGGAGAATCCTCTAATCCTAATTCAGACATCTCGATTATTGCTTCAGGATAACCATACTTTGCAGATTGACGCAAACATTCTAATCCCTTTTCAATGTCTTCATGCGTTCCAACAGCATTCATATAACATAATCCTAAATGCCAGCCAGCGCTTGGCAAATCTTTACCAAAGTTATATGCTTTCGTGAGCGTTTGAAAAGCCTTCAATCCGATTGATTGCGATTTCTTTTCTAAGGCTTGATTGTATAATTCGTTTCCATAAAACAACACGCCGCGTGGATAATTTTGAAGTGCAGATTTCTCCCACCAGACCATCGCAGTATCAGTACCCAATGAAAACTGAGTTAACTCCCCGTATTCACATTGAGACTCTGCATCTCCGGACTCAGCTGCTCGTCGCAACCAATACCATTGAATCGGAATATCGTTACCAGGAAGGGAATCATAAACACAAACAGCACTATCAACGACTTCTTCTGCTATCTCCTCTGCACTCGGCAGTCTCGCGCCGAGTGGTTTCTGATCTGGATTTCCATACCAAATCCAGTCTCCTTCTGGTGTTATAACTTCTTCAACCTCAGCATAGGCATCAGCAGGAGTGCCATAGATAGAATCATAGTAATGATAAAGATAACGGCATGACGCTACATCACCATTGTTTCCCGCTTTTTCTAATATTTCCAAAGCTTTTATTGTATCGCCTTGTTGAAAGAGTTTTTCAGCTTTCTCAATCGTATTTGACTTTGACAATAATGATGAAGCAGCATATATTGTACCACCGCCTATTATCACTATCAAGACATATAATAACTTCTTCATAAATAAAAAATTAATTAGTGGACAATGATGAACTGAGCCATACTTATAATCGTTAGCACCTCCCAAAATAACTTATATCTTTTATTGATAGGTACTTAATCTTATTTCATTAAACTTTATATCTTCATCAAAGATAAAGTCGGAAGTTTTGATGTCAGGAAGTAGATAGTCTTCTTTATTAGGTAACGCACTTAGGATTGCATCATCAGATATGCTGAGACATGAACGTAGTTTCTTGAAGAACTTTACTTCCGAGTATAAAATAAGTCCATCTGCTTCTATCATTTCAATTGCAACACGAATGATTTCGATTTGTTCATTTTCTGTGAAATCCTGAGAATCCAACAACATCAGGTAATCCTTAATGAAACCATTGCCGTACTTATTGATAGACTCCACATATTCGTTCAGTTTGGCTTCAACATCAATGTCGCCAAATAGATTGCTCTTTTCGGTCCAGTTCTTGACCAAAGCGATTTCCTTCGGTGCAATATCACCATCACACGCTGAACAGACAAATGCTGTAAGAAGATAAATTTCCGGAGTTTTCATATCATTACGTTTTTAGAAGCCAACACGAGGACGCGGTTTGTCAATCTCTCCGCCTTCCATCTGAGTTTTAATCTTGTTATATTTCTCTATATCTCTCGGTTTTAGCGATGACTGTGTACTGGTTATCGTTTCTTCCAGTATAGCCATAGTTATCTTGCTCTTAGCTTTAAGAGCCTTGCGAGAAGCATCATTGATTATCAGGGTAAGATCCGAAAAAACGTAGTTCTCTGTCATGCGAGCAAGTTTGTCGTAGTCTAACCCAAAATCGTAGGGACGTTTTTTTAAGAGCATTTCAAACATGGCCTTGCGAGCCTCAAAGTCGGGAGGAGCAACATAGAATTTCTTGTCGAGACGCCCTGAACGCAATATCGCAGGATCCATGAGATGTGGATAATTTGTGGCTCCAATCACGAAAATGCCTTTTTCTCCAAGGCGGTCCATATTCGCAAGCAATTCATTTACTGCACTGAGGTGCATCTGATGAACATTTCCACTGTCTCGATTCGGTGTCAGCTCATTCATTTCATCAATGAAGATAATTGTTGGCGCATTCTCTTCTGCCTCCTTAAACATTGCCGCGATATTTTCCTGCGTAGCATTTACCCAACGGCTTTGCAGGTCACTGGGCTTCTTTACCATAAAATTAAATCCAACCTCGGCGGCAAGCTGTTTAGCAAAGAAAGTCTTTCCGCATCCCGGAGGGCCATACAGTAACATACCATTGGGAATAGATACACCATATCGCTCGTATTCTTCTCGTTGGTTGATGGCATCTATTACTTCTGTTTTGACTAAATCTTTTAACTCCTTCATTCCTGCAATAGCAGAAAAGCCTTCTCCATCTGTCGGCTTATGTTGTGCCGTAGATTGTTCCCTTTCATCGCCACCTACTTTCATCTGACGAGTCATGTCCGGATTGTCAACTTTTACAGAACCGTTAAGCGCAGCAATAAATTCATCTGCCGTCTGAAAGCGGTCGTTAACATCAGAAAGAAGAGCTTTTTTGATTGTATTGATAAGTTGCTCATCAAGCTCAAACATATCAATATCAGGGATGTCAAGCGGACGTTCTCTGCGCCTTGAAACTTTTTCTATTTTTTCGGCATCCGAACAATGCCCAAGGTCACAAAACCATGGCAACTTCTCATAAATAAGAGTATATAGGCAGACTCCTATTGAATACAAATCACTTTGAATACATGAAACGCCAGCAAACCGCTCAGGAGCAAGATAAAATACATTCAAGTCATCAAGTCCGGGTTTACAGTTAGGCATATCAAGATAACGTGCATACCCAAAATCTATAAGTCGCACATCTTTTAAGTCATCAGTCTTCAGGTCCAACAAAATGTTTTGGACTGTCACCTCATTGTGAATAACAGGTCGTGGTAGAGTATGAAGATAGTTAAGTGCCGTTAATACCGCAGTTATAATTTGCTTTATTTCATATATGCTGTATTCCCGGCCTCGGGCAATAGACTCAGCAAGAGTCTCATTGTTAACAAACTCATTGACAAGATAAGAGTATTTCTGCCCTCCGATAACCATAGAGCCTGAGTCTATATTGTTACACAAATTGTGATTGTGTAACTTTTTGGCGACCTCCATCTCAATTATGTTGCCGATTTCGTCTGTTTGCCAGTGTTTCAATTGAGGCGTGCATATCAACTTCAGAAAGCATTTAACCCCCTGAGCATCTTTCACGCGATATGTCTCGGCATAAGCCCCTCGTTTTATAGGCGAGATGACGGAATATGCTCCGATTTTGTCATTTCGTTTGAACAGCATAAATTTCAAATTAGAGGATTATAACCAATGAGGCAACCAACCCTGTTGCAGCCGTTGCGAGTAATAGTAATGTTCCAAAACAACCAGAGCCACCACTATGACCGATATTATTCTTTCTGAGAGCTTCAATACCAGCTTTAATATCGGCAACGTCTTTTTTCTCATCGGCGTCCAAGTCAAGAGACTCTTCCACTTCTAAAAGCTTATTGTAAATGCCATTCATACCAAGAGGTTCAGATGCCGGTTCTATTACGGTCTGAAGAACCATTGCACCACCTTTTGCCATATGAACAAGAAGGTATCCATAAGCCTTGAATTTTCCGATAATCATATCGGAAACGGCTCTATTATAGTAATACTCACTTATCCCGGTCTCATTAAGATTTTTAATCTTAGGGTATAGTTTGACCATCACCGCATTTATAAGCTTGCCAGAAGACAATGGCCCATCAAATCCGCTAAGTATCTCCTCATGTTGCTTATTAAGTTCAATATAGGCATCAAGACCCTCTGGTGACGATTGAGTCAGATTATAATTCTTATTATCCCGAATATAATCCAAGAGATATTGCTCATATAAAGGCAAATACTCATAGTAGGCTTTGATAGCTTTCTCTCGGAAAGCCTTGTCTTTCTCTCCCGAACTCAACAAATGATACTTTATGCCTAATGCCGCATAGTCAAGCATGATGTCATCCTGTTTCTGGCCAATCAAGTCGTAGGCCTTGGGGAATTTATCGAAGAATTTCTTGACCTGGTCAATGAAAAAATCATTGATATATCCAGCTTGAAGCTGAGTCTTACCCTTTTTAATGGATTCTACACTCGGTATTTCGTGATATTTTGAAAGAATTTGGAGCTGTTCCTCAATGGTCATATCAAGTCTGAGCATTCCTAACTTTAATTGGAAATGCCCTAATCCATCACGAGCGGCTTCCATAAGGACAGCTTCTTCAGCAGCTTTATTTTGTTGTTCCTCCATTTTTCTTTACTGATTATTATCTCCTCAGATTATTGGCTAATCTGAGGAGATTGTATCTTTATGACAAGCCGCTGCCACGACGAGCTTTCTCTCCTTCGGGGAGAAGTTCAAGCAAGGCAACTGCTATGGGTTGTAGTTTCTCTCTGGTCGGTTGATTGTTGATTTCAGCCATACCCTGATTGATGAGAGTACGGGCACGATTTCTATCCTTCCACTGTATGGTGTTAAAGTCCCGGTTCATATCCTCAATGAGGTATCTGCATTGGTACACCATTGTCAGCTGGAAGAACAGGTGGCTTACTATTTCTTTTAGTTCCCGAGCCATCTTCACATCTTGTTTACGGATGACTTCATCAATCTGTGCTCGAAGTGCTTCTACCGCCTGATTGGTCTTATTGTTTCCAAGGTCGGCATTAGCCTTTTCAAGACGGTCGAACTCATCGCGTAATTCTGCCTCGACACGCCCCCATTCGGTACCTTCCTCGAAATCCTCAATCTTTCGGAGTACCTCTTTGAGGTGTTGCATGACCATCTTTGATTCTGTACTGTTGGCGTGTTCCTGTTCTACCGAATCAAGCTGCCTTTCGAGGGTTGAAACGTCATGACCTTCACTACTCAGATTGCGGATAGCCCTTTTTGCCTTTGGCAATTCGCTGTCTGCGAACGCTCTTGCATCTTCAAGAGACTGTTCTTTAGATGTGTCAATTGTCTTTTCAATCGTTACGTCTTGATCGGGGAAGTAAGCCTCAACTGTCATTTGCTCATTGCGGTCAACCTTCACAGTAACATCGACGTTTGCATTCTTGGGAATGGTAACATCAACGTCATCACCATTTATTTCGACTTCGCCCACAAACTCATAGAACAGGGCGGTTTTGCCCGCTCCTCCTTGGTCTGCCTGATACAAAGGGATGCGCAGAACATCAGAATCCACACCGGCACGAACCTGAACATTTGTATGAAGTCCGTTTGCGATACCTGTGGCGGGTACGGTTTTGTTCCTTTCCAAACCGGTGATTGGCTTGATTATATCACGCTCTTTCTTCTCGTCGTATATGGCAAGAGAAATGTCGTATGGTAATGTGGCATTACCAACTTTAGAACCCTGTATGATAGTTATCTCATTTGGGAAGCAGTTCAAACGGCTGCCTTGATGGTCATAGCATTCAACTCTGAATGAGTTAGGTTGACCTTCAACAAGATTAAGCTCAACTACATTGCCATTATAGTCAACCTCAGTCTTACCACTATCCCAAGCGTTATCACTGCGAACAAACTGAACCATGACACTGTCTGCACCGGATTTGAGAGATACCGGTACCCAAATATCCGTATCAACAGTCATTGAATCGAAATTGATTTCGAGCACTACATCCTGGGATTGCAGGTCTTCATCTTTGATTTCATTGTCAATCGTCGAAGCATACAGTGCGGCACCTTCAGCAACCGCAGTCATCGGATTTATGCTACTGTCAACATTCGGCGATACCTGCTCTTTGAGCATCTGCCTAACGAGAGGAGAGTGTGTAGGTCCACCGACAAGGATGAGTTTGCCGAGCTGCTGGGTGGTCAGGTTATTGCGTTTCAGAAGATCTTTACAGATGTCAACGGCCTTCTGGAAGAGAGGACGGATAACATCATAGACTTCGTCTTTTGTAATAGTGAGGTCTATTTCAAATTCCTCACCATCTTCATCTTCCCCTAAATCACCCGGATCAACGTAAATGCTATAACTGTCTTTGAAGGAAAGTTCGTTCTTGATTTCCTCTGCATAGGTCTTCATTGCCTCACGAAGAATATCTTTCTTAGCGGCATCTTCAAGAAAACCATCAATAGAATAGTTCTCCTGAAGGTATGGCATCAGGATATTGTCAACTATAGCGTAATCCAGGTTCTTTCCGCCGAGATAATTATCTCCTTCTGTATCGAACACCTGAATAATGCCATCCTCGACTTTGATAAGGGCTGCATCAAAAGTGCCTCCACCAAAGTCGAATACAAGCCAGTAGCCATCTTTCTGTGCCGATAACAAGCCGTATGCCATTGCTGCCGCAATAGGTTCTTGAAGAAGCTCTACATGATTAAAGCCTGCAAGTTTGGCGGCTTTTATGGTTGCAGTCTTCTGATTCGCATTGAATTTTGCAGGAACAGTAATGACAACAGACTTGAAGTCTTCATCAGTGATGAAAGACTTTAATGCTTTAAGTACTTCGGCTGAAAGCTCTTCTGAAGAATACTCCCTGCCATCCATATTTGCACTGACATATCTTTTGTCAGTACCCATGGTACGTTTGAATTCAAGGTACGTATTGGACGCCTCGGCATCCATTTTTTTCATTGCGCGACGCTTGTCGCTCTTCATACTGCTATAGGCTTTCTTTCCTACATGGCAGCTTTTGTTTTTTTGGAAGTAAACACATGACGGCATTGTGTCATCGGTCACTTCTATCTTTTTGACGGTCGGCTTACCGGCCTCCATCCTCGCTATTGCAGAGTTGGTAGTGCCCAAGTCGATACCGTAATTGACTTTTAATTGTGCCATAACGTGGTTTATATGTTTTGAGAGACTGTTACTGATGCCTTCTGAATGAGATCTCCTTTGAAATGGACTTGTGGCTTTGATACCGATGTTATAGTACGTGTACCTTCAGGGAGAGTTTCATCAATCACAAATTCGGGATTTATTCTCATTCCTTCATTATAAGTTTGACCAAGGTATGTAACAATTTCATAGCCATTTGCCTTAAAATTATCCTTAATGCGGTCAATCGCTTTTACAAGAGGTTTATATCCTTTTACAGAGGAATCCATTCGTGAGAGGTTCTTCTCAATTCGCGTGATTTCGTCTGCAACTTTCAACGCAAGTGAATGGTCCGGGGAGACAACTTGTTGAGCAACACTTGCCTCAGCTCTTACTTGATTCTTCTCAATCGACAGTTGTTTATCAAGTATCTCAACAAGTTTAGTGTCAAGTTTTACAGATTCTTCTTCAAGGGTTCCCTGTGCGGCGCGTATTGAGGAAATTGCATCTGTTCCCTTTGAAATGCCACGGTGCAATACAATGTAAATTACCATTGCCACAATTAGCAATGCTACAATTGCCCAAATGCCCCAAACTGTAAGTTGGTGGATATTTGATTGAGAAACAGTCTCAACAATCTGAATTTTTTCTGTTGCTACAGCATGGTTGCTGTTGGCGAGTTCAGTATTTGATGAAACACCGCTCATAAGAACATTGTCGATAGAATCACTCTTGGCATCGACTGATGTCAATTGAGATTTAAGAGTCGTGACCTCAGTTTGGAGTTGAGAAACACTTCCTTTCAGCAACTGGTTTTCATTTGTTAGATGCTCTACTCTTTCCGTTAGAGTAATGACCTTTTCGTTTACTCTTTGTATTTCCGTATTGTCGGCTTCAGCATGGCAGGTCAGTCCAGCAAGAAGAAAGAGCGAGACAAGTATTTTATTCATAATGAGAATTTTTCTTTAGAAGATATACGAATGTATCAAGAGCCTTTCTTATTAGCGCATTGGTATGCTTGTGGTCTTTCAATATTTCGACCCAGTGGGGAGAATGTGCATAATAGAAGTTGATAAACTTCTTTCCCCACTCACGCTTAGATAGATATGAATCCCTAAATTGCCTCAAGACCATTACATGAGGATGATCATAATCTCCATACGCCATAGTTGCAATATAGCAACCACCAGATGATGTGGGTTTGGGCTGTAACTGTCTATTTATGCTGTTTAACGTATTATTATTGTTATTATAATAGGTGCGACATTGGGATGTCATATCAAGCGTACCTATTAATTCCATCGTTCTTACGGCACTCCCTATTGTTGGCCGCAACATAAGGGCCGCCGATGGTCCATAAATGGACGCGGCTTCTTGCTCTTTATTGATAATATCAACAAGCGCATTTATTGCAGCCGATGCAATAGCAGAGCTAATTTTAAGATAGGTGTCGTTGCTTGCCCCTAATTTAGCTTTTATTTTATTAAGTTCGGGCCTTGCACTATTTATTAAGCTAAGAATATCAGATTCTGAGTATTTACTTTTCTTTATGCCAAATGGCGATGCCGAATTGTATCTGTCAAATATAGGGGAGCCAGAGTATATAGAAGTAGGATTATTAAAATTTTTCAACAACTTGCCTAAGGAATCCATTTCCTTCCTTATCACATATTCTGGTCCGATTCCTTTAAGAACTTCAACATTCTCTTTACATCTATCCTTGGTCATTTGTCCAACAGCGATGGAAAGGGCATAACTCTGAAGACGCATCGCCTTTTGAGGCGCATCATCATCTTCAGTGTCGTTGAAATAATTTATACCACATTGAAGAATTGTTGTCGCCAACTTATCAGCAATCATTTGGTACTGCATATCAGATGCGCTGAGGAGACCTTTAAGTTGAGATAAAAGCCCTTTGGTGGAGTTCATCAGTTTTTCACCTGCACGATAATTGGCAGAAGAGCCCTTTGCACTCTTGGCTTCTGAAATAGCTAATGATATTTCGTCAATAATGGGTTTTACAAGGCCACCGCCTATAATTTTCCTCCATTCGACAGATGTGCCTGAGACTTGCATAAACTTTGCAAGTTCAAAATTTCCATCCTGCTTCAGTAATTTTACGAACAATTCAGTCAGTTGCGAAGAGGAAAGTTTAATTGTCTCATTGACAGCGAGACAAAAATCTCCAGAATAATTCTGAAAAAGAGTGTCCGCTTTAATGGCCAATGAGCCCGAATCTCCCTCTATCAAGGCGCAAGCCATCAAATTGAGTAGAGATGAAACTGATTCCTTCTTATTCCATATTTCCTTAGCCTGAGCCATATTACCGCTCAACAAGTGGTTTAGGGCAATATCATCGACTGGAGTTGCTTTCATAAACCAGAAAAGTGTGTGTTTAATCTGATCCATTGGCAACTCAATAGAGGCTTGTGCCGAAGATACTATTGCTTCATCACGTTCTATTGTAGGTAAATACTGTGGAAGATCCAATGGGAATGAAACAGCTTTACCTACTTTAAGAAATGCCTTCATCTTATTAAGATTTGAAAGCACATCCTTCTTGGGCGAGTTACTATACACGCCCAAAATTCTATATGGATTATGAGATAATAGATTACTAATCATTTTCAATAATGTCTATATGAGGGAACCGTTGTGGTAGATATATAATATTCGACTTCATAAGAGCCGCCATTTAAGGTTTCAGTTCCCGCGTACTTACTTACATTGGATGCGCTGACAGATGCAGCTATCCGATATGACCCGTTTTTAAGTCTAATTGATCCTGTGCTATTGGGAGATAGAACTAAACGTTTACTTTCGTTGCCACTATACATTAAAGTGAGTGTATATGAGGTACTATTAGTGACAGACACATAAGAAGTAGAGCCCCCGCCGTAGCCAACTTGATCCATTTCGGGTAGTGAACCATGTTCTCCAGCAAAAGTTGAAGCAACGGTCATATCAATAACCTTTTTATCAGCCACACTTCTGTGTTTGCCATTTGGGAACAGCGACAAGTACCTCTCGTAACCGGCTATATTATTTAATGACAGAGCTGTTGCCCAAGCATTACTTTCAGTGTTCCAGCGAGTATCTACGGCATCTTTCCTTTCATCGGAATCCCTATAGTCGTCAGATGACACCGCATTCTGATATTCCTCCCAGCCGGTATATGAGTTTTTACTAACGGCAGCATTGTATAATGAATCCACCAATTCTGCAACTCTTGCCTCTGCTTGTTCTTTATATGATGAGTTTGGACAATGATCAATGAAGTCGGTTAGGTATCCCAGACCCGAGATTTTTGAATTATATCCTCCGGTAGAAAACTTTTCAATAGTAGCCGAACATGAGTCAAGTGACATCATGTAATAGCGACTAATAAGATTCTCTTGCTGAGTGGCATTAAGCTTGGAATAATGGTTTCTGACCACGCTACTGTAATCTTTGATAGAAGATTGATTGCTGAGAGAATCATAACTATCGGCTGCTTTTGAAGATTTACTCAATTCTTCACCAACAGAAATAAGACCAATTCCTATTGCACCAGCAACAACGCCAATTCCTAAGGAAGCAATTCTAAAACCACAGCCTAAATCGCCCTTTCCTATCGAGCCAAAAACTCCAATTGCTCCAATCGCTGCAAATACATATCCTATTCCTTCAATACCATTTGTAAACCCGGCGATAACGAGAACAATCAATACGATAATGATAATGGTGAATAAACATCCATTATTACTCCGCCATTCATTAAATTTCTCTTTCGGACTCTTTGACTTCTCCTTTGCTTTCGAACTGTACTTTCCATAAGGATACTTAGAAAGATATTCTTTATAGAGTTTCCAAGAATCTTTCTTAATGCAAATTGCCCAAAACTTTTCCTCCCCTAAACGTTTCTTTGCATCAACTACATGACATCCATTTGGATAAGATTTAAGATAGTTCTCGAAATCATCTGCTGTCTTACATGCTCGATAGTCTATATCATCTAACTTATGTTGAGCTTCTAGCCGATGACCTCCATAAGGATATGTAGCCAGATAGTGCGCGAATGAAGCTCTTTCTCGGCACATGCCAAAAATTAAATCGTCTATTCGTTTTTCGGCTTCCTTTTTATATGTAGAGTAATTTGCAATATAGGATTTGTAATCTTCTATTGTCTTACAAGACTTGAATATGATTTCTTCACGCTTTGAGTGAATATCGAATTTGGTTGATGGGTAACGAATAGAAAATTTCTGTAAATCCTCTAATGAAGAACATTCAGTATACTCATATTCTTCAACTTTGGAATTTACCTGCGCCGTAAATTTACCTCCCGGAAAGATTCGACGATATTCATAACAATCTTGAAGATTTTTGATGGAAGAGAAGTAGCCTTTTTCATCTCTCAAATCCGGCGCATATTTCTTCAAGGCATTATTAAAGTCTTCTTCGGATACTTCTCCACCTAAAATTGCCAGAATACTATTCCCGCCTAAAGCACGTGCATTACGAGCCTGTTTGATTATAATATCATAATTGCTATTAAACCTATTCTGGCGGAAATCTGGCTCTAATTCAAGCTGTTTTAGATGATACATAGTAATAACAGCCGACTTCATCATTTCTTGAATCAGCTTTATTATATTACTACGGCTTGAACTTGTGGCCTTTTCTAACCGATTGTGAAGGGTCTCACTTTTTTCATTGTAGTCAGTTATTATATCTTCTAACGCATCTTCAGCGACGCGGGTACACATTCTTTGGTAGTATGCATTGGAAGTACCCAGTACCGACTTTATTGACATTAAGTAAGGGAAGCACCCATTTACAAAATTAGAAGCATTTTGTATTGTTGATGCCTCAGTTCGATACTTTTCAATAAGTTTTTTTAGAAGCTTATGATAATACTCAACTGATTCAGGTGGTAATTTTGAGCATATTTCGCAAAGTGTATCGTAATTTTCTTTACATCTTTGCCGCAAAATTGATTCCGGTATAGCAGTTGTTGTAATATTCCATACAAAACTCTTAACATCACGTGCTATCTCATCTGGCTCCTGTGCGCTGTTGTAATAATCAATAGCACATTGTAACGCCTCCTTAACTATCTGATTATTTAAGGTCTTGTAATCTGAGTTGTTTTCGCCTAAATATCCATATATATCCGAGAGATAGTGCAACAGCATTGATTTTGCGTACTTGTACCGCTCTTCTGTTTTGTCTTTAGGTATAGCTCTATACGATGCAATCTCAGTTTTTGCTTTCTCTATATAGGGTGCTGCGAGCGTTTCGCGAATAATCTTATTCCATAATTCAGAAGGAATTACAACCTCCTCTTTATCATATATGCTTTGTCGTTTATAGATAGAATCAAACGGAGCATCTACAAAAACAAGTCTCTCCTTTCTTGTATTAAATTGGCTTTCAGTTAACTCATTGCCATCTAAGAATCTATAGTATGCTGTACAGCCTCTTTTTTTTACTTCCAAACATGGGTAGTGAATACCCATGGTCAAGTCGCTCCCATCTGGCTTTGACAAAAAATTATATTCTCCACCCCTCACTAATTCGCCAAAGCTATAACACTCTGGAAATGCACAATACATTGCCCTTAAAACGTTATAATTGTCTTCGGCAATGGTGTCCATAAATAATTGAGTTAACTGCGCTTGGTTCAGTTTAAGAGTATCATCTATAAGTGAACAAACAGAATTTGCGTAATCAGTAAACAGCCTATCAGCGTAGATTGCCGCCTCTGTCCAATTTTGCCGAATTAACTCTGAAACAGTAATATTGATTAGAGAGGTGGCTGATTTTACTTTTGACCAGATTTCAATCGCTTTATCAATATTACCTGATTGAACATGATTCAGGGCAATATTGTCAATTGGAGTTCGATTAACAAACCAAAATAAAGACCACCGAAGTTGGTCTATGGGTAATTCAATAGCCTTTTCAGCAGATTCAATTGCCTCAATCGTTCTTTCAACACTGCTTGTGCCGGGTATCGTGTCAAAGGGACAAATTATTTGTTTCCCAACTTTTAAGAATGCCTTAAACTTATTGACATTAGCAATTATTTCCTTTTTTGAAGCATTTGCAGTTACTCCCAATACCCTAAATGGATTTTGGAAGACACACTTCAGAAATAGCTTGCTATATAATGTCATATTCGTTCTGATACTTACATATTCAACAAAGAGAGAGTTTGACTCTTATTTTTCAAGTATTCCGTATTCGTGAAATCCATTATGCGACACGAAAAGCTTGTTAAGTTATCACACTCTCTTGGAAAGAGAGTGTGATAACCGTTTGAGAGTCTATTATCAGCAGTTTGCATCTTCGGCGAGCCTTAATTTGCAAAATGGAGGTGACAAATCTGAAGGGATGTCTATAAATATATTTCGTTATTACACCGATTTTCAGGGATTTTTCGTAACTTTGCGGTTGGATAAGTCTCTCTTTCCAAGAGATTTGGACGGTCGCTAAACATCTGACATAACGATGCGCTCCCCCTTTTAGAGGGGATTTTGCTATATCTATATATTGAGAGTCTTGTTTCCATTTTCGGTCTCGTTTTATGAGACTCTCTAAATAAGAGAATTGGATGGATGTTAATCACCTGAGTTTCACGTTGAAAGAATAACACTTATATCTGTTTCCTAAAACAAATGGCTTCAGTCCTACTAAAATCAAGACCTGTTGATAAGTTTTTGGGATATAGGCTCCTCGTTTGCAGAAAAATAACTAACTTTGCAATCTGAATAAGACTCTCTTATTTAGAGAGTTGGATAGTTACTAAACAATAAAGCCTCAATCTCCGGGTAGGAAACTGAGGCTAAGATTAAAGGCTTTTGAGGATAAGGAAATTGGCACGGTCAACGACGGAAGTGTCGAGGCTGGCAAGGTAGATTTGCGTGGTTGCCTCGCTGTCGTGACCCATACCTTCGGATATGACCGAGAGAGGGATACCCTTTGATTTGGCGGCTGATGCCCAACTATGGCGGGCAACGTAGAGGGTCAATGGAATTGTTACTCCGACCATTCCGGCGATACGTTTTAGGCTGTGGTTGATGTTGTAGCCGGTATTGCGATAGGTGCATCGCTCATTGATTCCGGGGTTGCGGATGACCGGAAGCAGGTATTCGCTCTTGTTTTCAGGATACTTGTCAAGAATTATCTGCATCTCCTTTGTCCATTCGATTATCAGTTGCTGACCGGTCTTGCGGCGACGATAGGTTATATAACCGTTTTTGAGGTCTGTCTTTTTCAGGTAAGCCATGTCGATGAAGCTCATTCCTCTGAGATAAAAGCTCATCAGGAACATATCGCGGGCGTAGTCGAGTGCCGGCGTAAGCGATAGATCCAATGCCTTGATTTTCTTGATGACAGCCAACGGCAATGCTCTTTTTACAGTCTTATCAACCCCGGTATATACCTTTCGGAACGGATTGCGGTTCTCGATGATGTCATCTTCGACCGCACGATGATACACAGCGCGGAGTACGCGGGTATAGAACGATATGGTATTTGGAGCAACTCCCCGTTTCTTGTGCCACGCTTCATAGGCTTCCATTATCTCGGATGTGATGCAGTCGAGCATTATGTCCTCATCTTGTCTGAAGTTCTTGAAGCTGTTGAGAGTGGATCTGTATGTCTCGGATGTCCTTATCTTACCATTCTGTTTCAGTCTGGCGATGAGACTCTCCATGAAGTTGAATAGGGAGTATTCATGCGCGTAGCGGTTGAACTCGTCAATCACATCATCGGCTGTGTATGTCAGACCGTTGGAATCTAATTTTCGGTCAATTTTAGTCAACCTCTCCACATCCCAGCGGATACGCTCACGGATTGAGAGAATGAATGTTTTTCGCTCGCTTTTCTGAGTGGTTGTAACCATTGAGCGATTTTCATCCCATTCAGATGAAAAGACCTTATAGTCGGTCAGAAGCTGTCGCACCTTCCTTTCATGGATAATCTGATAGTAGATGGTGCCCTCGTGGTCAGCGACAGTCGAGGGCCGGAACTTTACTTTTATCGAAGCCATTAGGATTATGTTATTTGATTTGTCTATAAGATACGTCGAGGGGATACACTCCGAAAAGAGCGCATCCCCTCGGTACATATTAGACGGTGTTTTTACGGAATGAAAAGAGCTGCAAGCTCCTGACAGCGGCGCTTATAAAGTCCTTTATGGAATCTGCCCTTATATTTGCAGTGTGCAGTATATGCTTTGAATATGTTGCGGTCTCCGGCTTTCAGTTTCCGATATACCGAGCTTTTCTTTACAGCTCCCGGACCGATATTGTATGACAACACTCCCAAAAGTATTGCATCCATCGGTCTGAGGTCGTTGAAAATGCCGATGAACTTGTTGAGGTCTTTGCGTAGAAGCATATCAGCCTCTCGTTCACTCATCTTATACCCACGGAAATATTTTTCACCGGGCAGTTTTCTATGTCCATAACCCAGATAGGGCCAGTGTCGACGAGAATCATGCAGGGTCTCATGGTGCTTGATAATCAGGACAGCTCTCTCATACGGAGGCAGCTCCATTATGCTCCGCTTTGCGGCGAAAGCCGGTGATGTGGCACTCAACGCTACAATCGCCAGAAGGAATATCAGGATTTTTCTCATCGGATAATCGGAGTTACAGGTCCTACAATCGGGCCGACGATTTTTCCGCCATCATCATCGCCGCTGTCCTTGCCGTTGAACTCAAAGGTCTGCTCCCACGGGGTTGAGTTGAAATTGTCCTGTACGACCACAAGGAATTTGTGAGCCTCCGATGAATGAGCGGTGTATGTCAGCCGAAAGACCTTGCTTTCGAGAAGCACACGGTCATTGTTGACCAGCACCGGACCGTCAACAAGTTTGAGAGAGCCTTCGCCGTCATACTGGAAATAGCGGATGGTGTAGAGGGTATTGTTATAGTTACCCTCCGGCTTGATCTCGAAACGCAGTTCCACTGTCTGCCCCTGCTTGATTTTGTCGCCGTAGGGCATAACCTCCACCGTGAATGGATAGGACTGCTGCACATCAAGGTCATCGGAACAGGAAGTGAGCGCGAGTACGATTGCGAATAGAGCTATCCAGAACCCGAAGAACCGGGCAGGAGTAAGGCGCATCGCGCCAATCTTATTGAGGATTGTATTCATAATTCAGAGTCTTAATTTAGAGTTATTGGAGATTTTAGGCTGTGTAGCTATCAGGTAGTCATTCAGATCCTTGTGGTCGGGATATAAAGCTGATTTGTCAGCCACTTTGTCGCCGAACTCCCGGCGAAGTCTTGAAAAGGCGTTTCGCCCTGCATCGTCATTGTCGAGATAGCACAGAATCAGAGAGTATTCCGAAAGAGGCTTTATCGCCTTGCCGACATTGGCAACCGAGTTAAGCACCACAGAATCCACACCGTCATTGAAGCCCAGCCTCTCAGCGGAAAGAAAGTCGATAAATCCCTCGAACACGTTGCATCTCGCATTGCCGCCGATGATATGCGATATTGCCTTCGGAGGATAAGAGAGCTTGGCAAACGGATTGCGTAGTTCAAAGCTATGTTCGACATTCTCAAAACCAACGGCATAATAATCTCTGCCGTGCAGACGGTAATCTACCTGAACACAATACTGTCGGGCCAGATTCTCCGGGATTCCACGCCCCGCGAGATAGTTCAGCAACTTCCGGGAACACAGCGGTCCCACCTCGAAATTCTCAAATGCCTGTTCCGGTCTGACATTCGGCATAGGCTCCGGTCTGTAACCGTCGGGCATCGGGATTTTCATAATCTGCGAGATATATTCAGCCTGTCTGATAAAATCGTCACCGCCAATCATCTCTCCGGCAAGAGTGAATATGTCGCCACCTTTCCCGATACCATAGTCGTACCACAGATTATTATAGCCGATATGCAGGGAGGCGTTTCTCTCACTGCGGTACGGAGCCAGAAACCAGAACCCCTTGCGGTCTTTCCCTTTCATCTCCGCGCCTAAATGCAGCATGAAATCAAGCAGGGATATACTCTTGAAATATTCCTTGTCCATGTCTCACATACGGAATTTTCGTTGCGGCTTCGGTGCATCCGGCTTATGACGAATGTCAATCTTGCGGATGGCAGACATTTCAGAGGCGATAAACCGGTTCAGTTCCGACATACTGCAACTGCCCGTAATCTCGTGCGCAAGGTCATATATTCCGCCATAAGCTCCTGATTTTGTATCACGCCACAGATTTGTTTCCGTGTTTATAACCATAGTCGCGGTGTGTTCACTGTCGTATGGAGCATTGTAAATGCGCAGATTGCCGTCGGCTGCTACCGGATGTTCCTGTCCAAGAGCCTTCATAAACTCCGTAAGCGGAATGTTTTTTATATCGAGATCTATTATTGTCGGCATGGATTATTCGATTGTGAGTTTAACGTGTACCCCGAACTGGGTCAGGAAATGGCCGGTGTCGTTGCCGAACACGAACCGCTCCTTTACATGGGCGCCGAGAGCCAGCCTGTCCGAAAGATAAAAGTCAGCCGACAGAATCAACGCGCCGCCATAGATGAAGGCATCACCGTTCTTTATTGTAGAGCCGTCGGAAAGTATATGCTTACTCCAGTTGACTGTCTCATATCCGCCGAGAGCCGACACACCGCCATAAAGATGGAAGGTCTGAGAGTAGTCGCTGACGATATGGAGGTTATACCCGACCTCTCCCGTGAACTGCGCCACCGGGATGCGGCCCTTCTCCCCATAGGGTCTGTAAGTCTGGAGATATTCTCCACCGAAAGACCAAGTGTTTGCATTACCTTTGAAAACGGAATAGAATACTCCGAAATCATATCCGCAGTTGCGTGAGTTACCGGTATAGAAACCGTTTACCATGTCGGCACGGACTTCGACTGCCGACATTCCGGGGAGGCATCGCTGGGCCATTGCCCGCCCTCCGAAGAGGGTGAGCATGGCAGCGAAGATTATAAGAATCTTCTTCATAAGCTGATGTTTACTGAATTGAAAGCTCGTCAATTACATTTGCGCGGACAATATCGCCGTTCTCGACCACGAAAGACTGATTGCGGCCCCCTTCCTTCTCCGCGACCTCGATGACAAGCTGCTTGTCGTCGGGGATAGTGAATTTCTCAAGGGCAAACACCGTTCTCTCCGATTTCTTGCCGCTGACCACCGTCACATAGTTCTGGGCACGTAGCGGCTCCAGCACATGCTCCTGCATGGCGGTTCGTTTGACAACCTTCTTATCGACAATCTTGAACGAGATGTAATCAATATCGAAAGCGATATTCGATGTATTCTTCAGTTCAGTGTGGAAATAGAGAAGACCGTTGTTGGTGTATATGCTTTTCAGAATGAACTGTACACCGAAACGTTTGGAGCCTATATGCTTGATTTCGCGCTTGTCCTGCTTGTAGATTGATTTCATAATCAGCTTTACAAGCATCGGCGACTCCTGACCCAGACGCTCCAAGAATATCTCCTGCGCATTGTTGGGACGGTTGACCGCCTCCCCGTCGTGGATAAAGTCAGTCATCTCGATATTGAGCAACAGCGGCTCCTTTGCGAATTTCACGTTAAAAGTGAAGAAACAGCCGTCATCGGTGATGACCGTGAGATTCGTCTCGGACTTGAACGACTTGACAGCCGACTTCACACGCAGCACGTTCTTCGCACCGTCGGCCAGACCCGCCACAAGATTTTCGTCGCCCAAATCGACATACACGATTTCCGACGGGAAAATGACATGGGTGGTCTTGTTGAACGCAACTTCCAGAGCGTGAGGGGGAATCATGCGGTCAAAACCGACCTTGCGCGTCAGACCCTCGAACTTGTCTCCGTCGGTATAGCCGGAACCGTACACGTTGATGTCGTGTTCCGCCACCTGTTCAGTGCCGGACGACACATTGTTATCGCTGTTTTTGGCCGCTTTTGTTGTTGCAAACGCCGGAGAGACCATGCCTATAACGGCGACAAGGAAAGGAATTATAGTCTTGAAATTCATAATAGTTTTCTGTTTTTGGTTACACATCTTCGGGCTGATGAAGCATTACCCGGTATCCGGATTTCAGGTGGACTTTCACTGTCCGCATCTTCTTTGTCAGATACTGGCTGACACCGTTGATAAGTCCGCGCCCCACATCGGAGGCAATCTGCGCACCGGCATCGGTTGAGATATTTATCGAACTGCCCATCGTTGACCCCATGTTGGCGCCGATCTCATGCAAGGCATCCGACTCCATTGAATTGGGGATATTGATTCCCTCCTGTCCGTCGGTATCATATACCGTCAGCTCCACCTCATACACCGAGCCGTCGCACTCCACCGAGGACACAGCAATTTCAAGCCTCTCGCCCTGCAATCTCGCAGTACCGACAACGGCCGTGTTGCGGGGTACGAGCCGGCTTCCTATCCACATCGGTTCCACAATACGGAGCCTGACGGTTTGCCCGTCGGTAACGCTCTGGTTCCCTGCCACGACAGCGGCGATGGTGTTCTTCCGAGTTGAAGCCTTCGCCCCGACAGAAGTATTGAAACCGCGACCGGCGGCAGAGGATGAAAGCGTCGATACGACATTCCGCTTCACTTGCGTGACCGGCTGGACATTCCTTTTGCCCTTTTCCTCCACCGTCTGCGCCGGAGCGGGATTCACGGCATTGCCGTTGCCCATATACTGCGCCGCGAGCTGGTAGGAGCGTTCAAGAAGCTCCATCTGGTCCGGCTGTTGTGCCTGTTGCGCCGCCATAGCGTTCTGCGCCTCCAGCTCGTCAATCCGTTCCTGCATTTCCGCCATGCGGACGGCATCGGAGTTTTCCGGCACGAAGAAGTCATCGAGCGAAGCCTGTACCTCCTGATACTGCATGGCAGACTGTTCAATCGGGGAAGGTTCGGACGCAGCCATCGTGTCCGCCGGTACGGAATCCTGTCTTACGGAGGCGGCACTCAAAATGCTGTCCTGTCGGGCTTTCTCCTTCTGCATTTCCGCATCGGCAAGCGCTTTGAGCTTGTTGCCCTGCAACTTGTCGCTGTCCCCGTCGGGCAGCTCCATGTTGGCCTTTCCCTTTTCCGCGCCGTCATCAGACATATAAGAGCCGAAGATAAGCCACATCGAGCCGAGAAAGATTATCGCCGCGCCGGGAATGACAAGCAGATATTTCTTCATTTTCTGCCTCTCGGCAGCCGATTTTGATTCAAACCAGTCATTGATTTTCGTTTTCAATTCCTGAAAGTTCATAAGCGGACTTCTTTAATTGACCTATATCCGGCGTATCGCCGTTGTCGAAACCGGGCAGTTCCAGCCCCTCTATATGTTCCGGCTCTATTCTCTCCATCAGGGCCTGTCCGCGCCCTATGCGGTAACAGGCATTGCCGAACACGAAGAAAGCCGTGATGACGAACAGGGATAGCAGGACGGTTATAAGTGTAAGCCTGCGGTTTGCCGGGATGCTGTCGCACTTGCGGCGCAGATACGCACCCAGCGCCGATTTCGGTCTGCACCACACCTTATTATATATGGAGGAGCGTATTGAATGAAATTTATTCATCGGTTATCGTTTTACCGTTGATATGTCCTTGTTCTCAAGGATATTGAAATTCTCGATGATAAACCCGTTGGGATTGTCGTCGGAGCGCGACGAGTTAGTGAGGCGGCACACCGTCACGAGGCTTCTCTCGGTCACGTTGCTCTGGCGGATAATCATCTGGCGGGCATAGGTCCGGGCCACATAGGGGTAGTTGTTGAAATCGCACACCACGCTGTCAACCTGACACACCTGATTGATGTTTCCCGAAATTATGCGGTTATAGTAACCCTTCTCGGAATAATCCGAATAGTAGTTGTAAGCGCTTTTGTCCGATAGAATCAGCGCACGGTTGATGTTATGCTCGATCGCCGACTTGTCCGGGGAGAGCGAGAAGAACAGCTCATGGAAGCGTCGCACGTGTTCCCGCGCCTCGGCCGGACGGTTCTGGCTCATGTCCTGCGACAGAGCCAGCATCAGGCTCTTGCCGTTGTCAAGGACATAGATCTTCTCCCGCTGCCTCTCGGCGAAATTGAATGCCGCAATCAGAGCCACCGAGACCACCACCGCGCACATCGCCACGAACACTATCCCGAACAGACGTATCTGGCGGAAGGATGACTCTATGTTCCTGAGTGATTTGAACTCCATTTAATCAGTGTTGGAATGTTATTTCAATAGTTTGCCGACACGACCGGCCACATTTCCGGCAACCGCACCGCCGACACTTCCGGCAGCGGAACCGGCCTGCATAGCCGTATTGTTGACCGCACGGTTATAGCTGCCCATGCCTCCGGCCTGAATGATCCATCCTGCGACCGTCGGGATTGTGAAATACCCGATGATTCCGATTATCATAAATAGGATATACGCGGTGTTGCTCCCGTCAATATCGACATTCGGGTTGTTTGTCAGCTCCGAAATGTCGTTCTGCAACATCAGCACCTGTATTTTGGCGAGTATCGTCGAAAACAGGTCTGCCACAGGCAGCCAAAGATATGTCTGGATATATCGGCATATCCACTGGACAAGGGTATTCTGGAACCCGTCCCACACCGAAATCGCAAAACTTATCGGGCCGAGGATGGCGAGGACTATCAGGAAGAAAGTCCTTATGGTGTCGATAGTCAGGGAGGCGGCCTGAAAGAGCAGCTCCAGAAGCTCACGAAAGAAATTCTGAATGGCTTTCTTCACTTTGTACATACCGCGCTCTATATACATACCTGCGGCTGTGCCTACCTCCGTCACGCCAAGTTCGTCAATCTGGCGGTCAAACTCCGCGTCATCGACAAGATACGCCGTGGAGGGATCACGCATCATGGTCTCGTATTCGAGCCTGTCCTTCTCCTCACGGTATTTCTGCATATCGAGGGTCTGGCCCTCCAGCATACCGGCGGTTCCCTGCACGATAGGCGACATCACGGAATTTATCGTGCCAAGCACCACAGTCGGGAAAAACATGATGCAGAATCCGATTGCAAACGGGCGCAGCAGCGGGAACACATCAATAGGTTCAGCCCTTGCGAGTGCTTGCCATACCCGGTAAGCGACATAGAACAGCGCGCCGAGTCCGGCGATTCCCTGCGCGACACCCGCCATGTCGGAACACAGAGGCATCATCTCGTCATAGAGCGAGCGCAGAATCGTATGGAGATTCGAGAAATCAATCGCGCAGAGCATAATCACCAGTATCTTTCGGCCCCCTTGCCGTAAAGGTTTATCACACGCTGAGTATCAGCCTTCTTCTTTGCCCGCAGATAGGACACCGAGATATTCTTGTTCGTGTAATAGGAGGTCAGGTTGCGGTAACGGCTCATCTCCTTATAGCACCTGTCCACAATATCCATGCGGTCCTTATAAAACTATAGGAAAACTATAGTTTGTCAATCAGCCGTCTGCTCACTTCTATAAAACACTAATATATTGGCTGTCATGTCATTAGATTGCGTAAGGCTTTATGTGTGAGAGTGTTTCAGTAGTTAATGTTAGGTGTAGATATGGATGGATTTGAGTAACCTAAATCAATACTATATATAAAAGAAAAGCCATTAACGGTTCATTTCTAACTATTACAACCATTAGATACCATAACCTATTGGATGTGTTGCCAATATCTTATTTATTGGTTACGATAGGTCTAAAGAGGGTATTCCATCCGATATTACTTTATATATAAATACTCTTTCCAACTGTTCACTATTATTGCCTATTCTTTCCATTAATTGCCATAATCCATTGTAAATGTTATTGGTATATGAGTTAATGAAAGCGACAGTCAATAGTATGGATGGATTATGGCTTTTCCTTTATATATAGATATTA
>CABRKI010000054.1 GCA_902471455.1 uncultured Porphyromonadaceae bacterium
TAATGTAAAACGCATATGCAGCCATACTGCCTCAGTGTGTTCGCTGAATAGTTACCTACAGGCTATTGGGCTGCCAAGATTTCTGAAATCTCGGAGGAAGATACAGTGCTGATCATCGGTGCCGGACCGACAGGGTTATGCACTTTGGAATGTGTGCAGCTGTATAACCCACAAAGGATAGTCGTTTGCGAAGCCGATGAGAGCCGTCGCGAATTCGTGCGACTACATTATCCTGATGTCGATGTAGTCGAGCCGGCAGAATGCCTTGAAGTGCTTAATTCGTTTACCGAGGGTCGTGGTGCCGACTGTGTAATTGAGGTTGCCGGTGGAGAGGATACGTTTGAACTCGCATGGCGATGTGCCCGTCCGAATGCCATCGTTACGATTGTCGCGCTATATGAGAAGGAACAGATATTGCCCCTGCCTTGGATGTATGGCAAGAACCTGACGTTCAAGACAGGCGGTGTCGATGCCTGCGACTGCGACAAAATCATGCAGCTGATTTCCGAAGGCAAGATAGACACCACCCATCTGATAACCCACCGCTACCCTCTCAGCCGAATACAGGAAGCTTACAACCTCTTCGCCAACCGCGCCGACGGCGTTATCAAAACCGCCATCTATCCCGATTTGACTTTACGGATAAAGGTTTTTTAAAAATATAATGTAAGACGGATTTGGACATTTGAAAATTTATCCCTAACTTTGTAAGTATCATTATATAGAATATTATACTTAAATATCAGATATAAATATCATCATAATGATACTTACAGATAAATCCTTGGCTACGCCTGATATAATCCGGAATCTCGGTCTGAGGTTTCGAGATTACCGTTTGCGTTTACGGATGACACGTAAGGAGGTTTCGGAAGAAGCATCTATCGGCATGACCACCCTATATAAATTTGAATCGGGTAATATGACCGACATTTCGTTCAGCACGCTGATGAGGCTCCTCAAAGCTATCGGACTTGGCGAGAATTGGAATGCCCTGCTCCCAGAATTGCCCGAATCGCCTTACACGTATGATGATAATGAAAAGAAGATGCAACGAGTAAGGAAAAGTAAAAAATCCTATTTATGAAATATCTGAAAGTAAAGTTGTGGAGTCAGGAAATAGGACGACTCGTGTGGAATTCCTCTACGAGACGGACATACTTTATGTATAACCCTGAAAAGAAGAACACAATCCCCGACATTGCACCACTGCTTTCCCCTGCAAAGAATCGAAATATTCTGTTACCGATATATGGTGATGACCGTCCTCTTTATCAGGAATTGCCGCCGTTTATAGCCGATTCTTTGCCAGACTCCTGGGGAAATACGCTTTTTGACAAGTGGGCAAAAGATAATAAAATACCACGCAACAAGCTTACCCCGCTATATAAACTAATGTTTATCGGCACACGAGGTATGGGAGCGTTGGAGTATGAACCATACGCCACTGACCTAACCCATACACGCGCCATTGACATAAAATCGCTATATGATGTATCTCTCAAAATTCTTGAAAACAGAGATAACATCGTATTGAACACCAACGAAGAACTTACATTGCAGGCGTTGCTCGCAGTGGGGACCTCCGCCGGTGGGCGCCAGATGAAGGCGATAATCGCTATCAATGAAGAGACGGCAGAAATACGCTCCGGTCAAACTGACGGACTTAATGGTTTTGATTATTACATCTTGAAGTTCGGTGATAAAACAATGCCTATGGCCGAAATCGAAACGGCATATTATAGCATGGCCCTTGATGCCGGAATCAAAATGGAAGAATGTAAGCTTTTGCCTGTTGAGGGAATCAACCATTTCCTGACAAAACGTTTCGACAGGAAAAACGGGAAAAAGATTCACGTTCAGACTTTGGCCGCCATGAATCCGTATGCCCGCAGTTATGAGGACCTCGTTGCTACCTGCCGGGAGCTTTCAATCTCCGAATCGGAAATAGAACAACTTTATGCCCGTATGGTTTTCAACGTAATTGCAAACAACACTGATGACCATAGCAAAAACTTTTCATTCCTCCTTGAAGAGAACGGGAAATGGATGATGGCTCCCGCATACGATATGACTTTCATTTTCAACACCAACGGTACGGGACCGAACGTTGAGCGCAGATCGAGCATCGTAGGAAAGAATAGCGGCATTTCAAAATCCGACCTACTCGATTTTGCAAAACAAAACGACATAAGGAGCGCGAATGCCATCATCAATAAAGTTGCAGAGGCTATAGGCAGATTCAATGAATACGCCGACCGATACGGTATAACACAACCGTGGCGCAGTATCATTCAAAAAACTCTGAACGATAATCTTGCTTCATTCGGCTACATCGACTGCCACGAAGAATCCGGAGCAACTTTATATGACAAACATGCAAGAACAATTTCCAGCCTTTCGGTTGCAGTCAATTCCAAAGGCTATTACGAAGTGACCGCTACTATCAACGGCCTGCGTCACCGGCGATTTGTAAGACCAAACATGAGCATTTACGCCGACCTTATAGAACTCGATATCTACAATCTTCAAACCGATAAGAAAATCCGAATAGTCGAAACGCTATTCCCCCCGGAATAAGCTGTGGCCAATGTCTCGTTTGTTAACAAGACATTGGCCACAGGGTAATAGTATTTATTGTGGGTCCATATAAGCTTTGCTGAGAAGAATCTCCTTAACGAATCCGGTGGATAACTTGTTAAGCTCGCGGTTGAGTGATTTCTGCTCGCACTTGTCAAGAGCGGTGTATGCGCCTCCATTTTCCTTCAGAAAATCCTCAAGGATATCCTTTGAGAACATCCCCATAATTTTTCCGAAATCTTTGGGAAGCGTAACCTCTCCGATATGGCTGATCACATTGTTGAGTCTGTTCTCGGTGACGTATGTCTCCAGTTCCGGGAGAAGCGCCTTCAAAGAGTCGCTGTATGGTACAGGCTCTGTGAAGAGCTTGTTGCGGGCCTTTATCGATTTCTTTTCGGCAAACCTTGCATTCTTGCTCTTAATCAGAACTCTTGAACCATTCCTCAGATACTGAGGCGTGACAGGACGGATCACGACACCTTCGCAGATGTTGTCGTCAATGTCAGGCAAACCAAGCCATTGTGATATCTTGCTCTGAAAGGCATTGGGGTATTTCAGACACTCTGCAAGCGACCCTCTCATCAAGGATCGAGCATAGAAAAATCCCTCGGCTTCAAAGAGAGAATTGACTTCATCTACCGCAAGATAAGAACCGATTTCTCCTTCAAAGACATAGATATCGAATCCATAAAACTCATGAGTCGGTGTGTAGTTTACGCCTTTCTGGATAAGGGTAAGCCCCTTGATGGCCGGCACTCCTTCGTGTGCATAGCGGCCTCCAAACATCTCACCGAATACAGAGATAGCGGAAACGGCGGGATGTGTCTCGCGGATTCTCTTGAACAAAGACAACACTCTTGGCTTATATGCCTCAAGCATCGACTGAAAGTCATAGAACTTATCATCTTCGGAGAGAACTGACGTTCTCTTTGCAAATTTCACGTCTTCACCGTCACAGAGAAAGCTGGTGTTTGCACCATGCACCTTCTCCTGCACTACCCATTCGAGGTCCTCAGGCATTTCTGCCCAGACACGCTCCATGAAGTCGCGGGTGATGGCGTTGTCTATGGAACTGTACTTTTTAAATTGGATCATTGTTTTTGATATTATGCGTCATAAGACGCGATTATTGAAATGTATGTCCGCAGCTAATCGCGATGGAGAAGGTTATATCGGTGAGGACACAAAAAAACGACTGTCGGGAAGTTTGGCAAATACTTTCCGACAGTCGTTATATCTCAGTTGCCTTTATTGGGAGGCTAACTTATGTCAGTTGTATTACTGAAACAAAACGGTCGGACAAATCCGCAATATGATATGCCTGTTGTTGACGGCATAAGCACATACGCATTGCGTTCAAAGCCTTTTAAGCTCTGAATACCTTTGCTGATTAGTATGTTGCTATGCTGTCTTGCCATTTGTTTCAGATTTTGTGGGCGCAAAGTTAATACTTTTTCACAAATCCACCAAATAAATTTTCACAAGGGAATAAAAAAAAGTCTAATATATCATACCAAAACTTTCAGAACATGAATGATGAGTGGGAAATACACTCAATAGTCCAATATATCAGACTTCTATTACGGCAGAGTCATTGAAGTTGACGTTTTCGCCGCAGAAGACGTAGCCGAGAGGATTGCTGACGAGGTGGGTTTTGCCAATCATCATGTCGGTGGGATGATGGGAATGACCGTAAATCCATGCCGAGATTCGACAGTCAGCTATGTAGTTGCCGAGTTCGGTAGCATAGGCGGCATTCAGGACATCACCGGCATGTCTTTGTTCGAGTGCTGAGAACGTGGGGAGATGATGGGTTACAACGACAATCTTATCTGCATCGCTCTCTTTGACTGCCTGTTGGATGAACGCGAAATTCTTTTCAAACTCATCGTTTATGTTTTGGGGAATCAAGCGATGCTTGTTATAAAGGATCTGCGAGTAGTCGTTCATGCCATTCTGGATTGCAAACTCATTGACAACGGGTATTCTTGACCACAAGATTGAGAGAATAAAATCGACATTGTCGATACGTACTACCTTATTGTGATAGTAGCCGACATTCGGCAGAAACATCTTTTGCCAGTCATCGCCTTGGACTGCTATATCACCGTTATTATAAAACTCATGGTTGCCTGCTATCATCAGAACCTGCCGATAGTTTTCTGACGTCCATTTCCAGAACTTGAGATGCGAAATAGTTGTATCGACAAGATACCCCACATCCCCGGCAATGACAAGCACATCGCCGACCGGTTCAAGCGGCAGCGATTTCATGAAGCGCATATTCTCATGAAACTCCATATGCAGGTCAGAGCAATATTGAATCTTCATGGGCTGTGTTCCCTTATAAAAGTTTCGAGACCTTACTTTGTAAAGTCGAATATGGATGACAGGACAATTACCGTATCATCATCCGAACGACCGCCTAACAAACGCATATCTATGTTATCAGGTGTGTCTGTCAAATCGGTTGCAAGGTTGCCGTAGCCGCACGAAACGATGTAGTCAAGAGCAGCGTAAGTCGGTATCCCTTTTCTCGTCGTCGCAGGGAGCCAAACCTCTGTGTCCGGCTCAAATTGCTGTAGTTGAATTATAAGTTCTCTCGCTGTCATTATCGTCGCAGAGTTATTTGGGTGTTACAGCTCAGGTTGTCAGTTGACTTAAATCCACGTCAGGAATGATTGATGTAGGAAGTTTATCCTTTATCAAGAAGCCCATATATAACGGTATAGTCAGCACATTGCCCTCCCTACCGACATTATATTGACCTAACTTGATGCCATTATTGACATGATATATATTCTTGTTCTTCAGAACGGTATACATACTTTTAGCTTTGCCTGTCTTTGCCTTGACCTCGACAAGTACACATTCTCCCTTAAATCTTACCAAGAAGTCTATTTCAAGACCACTGTCCTTATGAAAATAGTAAAGCTTTTGGCCTGACTTATATAGGAAGTCTGCCATGAGGTTTTCAAAGATTGCTCCTTTATATCCAAGAAGATTGCCTCTCAATATATCGGCTTGGGTACCATAATCAAGCATTCCCATCAGAATACCTATATCTGTAGTATAGACCTTAAAGCAATCCGGGATGGAATTGCCGGACAATGGAAGTTCTGTGATGGTGGTATTGTAGCACCGTTCCGCAATACCTGCATCTTCCAACCATTGAAGACTACCTAAATACTGGGAGCCTCTTCCGCCTTTCTTGACTACCGAATATTGGAATTTTTTATTCTCCTTTGCCAACTGTCTTGATATCGACTCGAAACATTCCCGGATGTGAGGTTTATCTGAATCATCAGCGTATTTGACCATATCCTCTTCATACTCAGCAATGAGAGTACGCTGCTTCTCATATATCAACTCAACATTCTTCGTCTCAAGGAAACAATTCACAACTTCGGGCAGACCTCCGACAATAATATATCTGTATAGCAGTTCCATCATTGCTTTATGAACACCTTCCGGAACGGCCGTCTCTTTTTCAAAACAAGAGCGTATTGTATCAATCACATTCGTTCCGATTCCGTTCGCCCACAAAAACTCCTCAAAGTCCAGCGGATACATCTCCACTAATGTTTCATATCCTACCGGAACAGAATCTTCTCCTTCACTTTTGTCTTTGCGCTGGCCATACCCCTTCACTCCCAAGAGAGAACCGGTGGCGATAACATCAAAACGACCATCCATCTTAAATGACTTCAAGGCCGTTCTTGCCTCTTTACATTCTTGGATCTCATCAAGGATAATGCATGTTTTACCACTAACGAAACGACTGTCTGGTATCAATGCCGAGAGGTTGAGAATGATGGTCTCGACATCCAAATTACCGGCAAAAGCAGACTTCTTGTCAGGTTCGAGGATAAAATTCATATAGACAACATTCTCGTAATTGTCCTTTGCGAACTTCTTGACGATATATGTTTTTCCACACTGCCGCACACCTTTTATTACCAAAGGCTTCTTGTTGTCTGACCGTTTCCAGTCAGATAAATATGTCTCAATCTTTCTTTTAAGCATGACTTTCTATTTGTCGTCTGTAAAGTTACACTTTTTAGAACGAATAAACAAGCTTTTATTACACTTTTTCAAACGAATAAATAAGAGATAACCGCATTTTTCCTAACGAATAAATGACAGCCAACGACATTTTTTCAAGCGAATATACGATGGTCACTTGCAAATATTGGTAAAAACAGCTATCTTTGCGAGTACAAAAACACAGCCCTGAGAAGGTCTAAATTAGCGAATTATAGAAGGTATGACGGAGCAAATTCGGACTTTTGTACCCGAATATTTGCAATCCGTTGAGCGGCAGCACGTTCTACGCACTGCATTGGGGCATTTTATAAACAATATGAAACAATTTCCTGATAAAGACAAGGCATTTCCGAATCCGGCTGTTCCGAGTCTTTGCTACATAAAGAATGTGGTGAAGAATCCGAGGATTATTGTCGGCGATTACACCTACTACGATGATTCAGAGGGTGCCGACAGATTTGAGGAGCACGTCACACATTTCTATGACTTCATCGGCGACAGGCTTATAATCGGAAACTTCTGCGCCATTGCCAAAGGTGTCACCTTCATCATGAACGGTGCCAACCATCGGATGGACTGCGCAACCACCTACCCTTTCTGCATAATGGGAGGAGACTGGAATGGCGCAGTTGCGCCCTCAATTGACGAATTGCCACTCAAAGGAGACACGGTTATCGGCAACGACGTATGGATCGGACAGAATGCGACGATAATGCCCGGCGTACATATCGGCGACGGCGCCATAATCGGTGCAAACTCCACCGTCGCCTCCGACATTCCACCGTTTTCGATAGCCGTAGGGAATCCGGCACGAGTGATACGCCCCAGATTCGACGATGAGATGATAGCCCTGTTAAATCGCCTACAATGGTGGAACCGCCCCATCGAGGAAATCGACGAACTGATACCGATTCTCTCCAACCCCGACATCGCCGAAGCAAAAATCGCAATCGAAAATTACTTATCCAACAAGCGGTAAATGACCGCCAACCACAGACAAACAGTTACAACCAGCGTCGGCTATAACTCGTTTGAGTTAAAGTCGATGTCTTGGTATGTATTACCGCGTTTCACTTGCTTGCGATAGCAGAGGTAGAATTTGGTGCAGAAAGCGGTTATCACAATCGCCGTTACCAGATTCCACCATTCGACGGATCCATCGATTACACGAATAACCCTGTCTATGACGCAACCGACTGACAAAATAGCGAGAGCGAGCCAGATGTTACGTTTTACCTTATTGCTCAACATTTGTTTATTTGATTTGAAAAGCGACACACGTCGTGCCGCTTTTCCGTAATTAAAATAAAGTTCTTCTTATTTTATTTCCCTTTTAGCTTTGCGAAGCAGGATACACTCGGCAGGAATTGTGCCGTTCAACCTTACGACTGTATCGTTCTGGACATCTATCGTGGCTATATGGGGAAGAATCCGGCGTAAAGCATCTTCGGTAGCCATGTTGTCGCATGCCATTTCCGTCATGGCTCCGTCGCCGAGAGAGATGGAATCACCCTTTATCATATATGGACCCGAAATAGAATTGCAGTTGGTCATGATAGAGTATGTGCTGTCTTCAAAAATTATATATTGGCGCGCTCCGGGAGCCACTTCATCCGGACGCACGTAATCGGAATCGCTGAACACAATGTTTTCAATAAACCATTGTCCACGCAAATCTGCAACAATCTTAGCATCCTGCTGTTCAATATCTCCGGCATCCGTTTTGTTACCATTATTTCCGGAGCAACCCGCTGCCACCACCGACGAGAGGGTAGCGGCAATAATGAGCGATTTGATTTGTGACTTCATAATTCATTTTATGTGAGTAATGTGAATAAATGAAAAGACTTCCCTCGCTTTGCAGAATTATCTTTTCAAACGCAAATTTACTAAGAATCCTTGAAAAATATGAAAAAGTCACCAAGATTTAACCACTCCCTAATAATAAAGTTGTTTAAACTTCAATGAATTAATCCGGTCTTTTTATAAATCGATACTATAAAGCACATGGATGCACAACGGTGACTTTTCAGAAAGTTTAGGATGTAGGAATTCCCGGTCCTTGACCATGCCGATTTTACGCATCACATGCTCCGATGGAGCATTGATTTTTGCCGTAAAAGAATAGAGGCGCCCAATTCCGGATTCTTTTGCCAGGCTTAATACAGCTTTAGCCGCCTCCGTAGCATACCCTTGATTATGATGGCACGCTGCCAGGCGCCACCCTATTTCCACACCCGGAGTGAAGTCGGCTTCAAACCCGATTTCATGCAATCCCACATATCCCATGAATTCACCCGACGACTTTATTTCAACAGCATATAGCCCCCAACCGTTGCGGTCGAACTCATCCATTATCCTGTTATAAAACGCCTCTGTTTCAGACTCGCTCAATATATCCGGGAAATAGCGCATAACCCGCTCATCTTTGTTCATAGCCATGAACAAAGGTAAATCCTGCGGCCTCCACGACCGCAAAACCAACCGTTCCGTCTCAGCAAATATCATATCTTCGATTTTATCCGCAAAATTAATCAATTCCGTGAATCACCACAAACACCATCATTTCTTTTTAAGTGATGTATGGCGGCATCCTCACAACAAAGATGAAGAAATAAGCGACTTGTTTTTCCGGTGCTAAAGTATTATTTTTGTAACATCCAAGCATCAAAACAAATAACAGTTTCAGACATTAACGTATGAAAATTGCAAGGTGTAACGAAAATGATTATGAAGTGCTCGCCATGATATGGGAGCGCTCAGTGAGGGCAACACACGATTTCCTGACAGAAAAAGTTATCGACGAAATTAAAGCAGCCCTGATTCCAGATTATTTCCCCAATGTGGAATTATATGCCATTGCCGACAATAGTATTCTTGTCGGATTCATCGGGCTGAATTCAGACTCAATCGAAATGCTATTCATTGACAACGTCCACCGTGGCAAAGGGTATGGCACCGCACTTATAGATTTCGCGAAGAAAAAAGGAGCTACCAAAGTGGATGTAAACGAACAGAATTTCTCCGCCTTGAGTTTCTATGAAGCAAAAGGATTCTGTATTGTTTCAAGAGACGAAACGGATGAAGCCGGCCGCCCCTACCCGATTCTTCACCTATCCCTATAATATGGAGTTGTGCGCATGTCATTCGATTTTTTCTACATGGGCATGCTCGGCAATATGGAAGACAGCAACAACACGAGAATACCAGCACTGATTTCTCTGCGTATTTGTTACATGGATACCTTACAGAAACCTTTAAATCCCCATATAGGATTTTTAATTCTAATTTTAAATAATGCAATTATAAATGTAAATAATTTTGTTTTTCAAAATCATTTATTACCTTTGCAAAAAATAGGTTGGTTATGCATATTATCTCTCACAGGAAAATTAAAGAATTCTATGAGTCGGCCGGCAAAGAAGATTCAAGAATTGCATTAGAGCGATGGTACAGTATCGCACAACAAGCCCAATGGCGCTCTTTATCGGAAATACGCGAAGACTTTCCGGCCACAGATTATGTAGGCAACCAACATTATGTCTTCAATATAAGAGGCAACAATTACCGTTTGGTCGTAGTAATAAAATTCACTATAAGCAGAATTTTCATACGATTCATCGGGACTCACACAGAGTATGATAAAATTGATTGTTCAACTATCTAAAGGTAACGACATGGATTTAAAAACCATCAGGATGCCGATTAAAGACAATGATACGACTCGGCAAATTTCAAAACAGCAATATGAGTTTGCGCTAAATCGTATAGAAGAATTATTGCCGCTCGTGACGGATGAAACACCTCCAAGCGACAAGAATGCCATTGAACTGACCATTGTTTCCGATGTGGTTGAAACATACGAAAAAATACACTATCCCATCGCCAAACCAACTATTGGTGAACTCATCAGTATTTCAATCGAAGAAAAAGGTATGACACAAAAACAGCTTGCGAAAGAACTTGGAATAAGCCCTTCAAGAGTTAATGATTATATATCCGGACGTGCCGAACCCACGTTGCGTATAGCGCGAGGATTATGCCTGATTCTCGGAATTGCGCCGGCGGCTATACTTGGTATCTAAACGACGGTATTTCAAAATAATCTTAAACACAACGTTTATCCATGGACTCATTATCCCTGTTCCGAACAATCGAAGAACTCACAAAGATGCTCTATCGGGAAAAGGAACTACTCCGCGATATGTTCGAAAGACGTAAGTCTTTGGCTTATCGCGCCGATTTCGCCATGGAATTCGTTGGCCATGATAGAAAACGTATTCAATTTCTCATCGACCACGGAGTGATTCATGAGAACGGAGATTTCCTTGAACTTGAAGATGTTTATGTGAAGTTTTTCGAAGACGTTCTTGACATGAACGAGGAAATCAGCACGGCAAGCGTAAGGGAATATATCGATTCTCTGAAAGAAAACATCAACTACTATCTGGAAGAAACCAATGAACGCCGCAAATTCCAATATCACACAAACGTGCGCAAAATATTACGACGCATCGGGTTACGAACTCTAAAAAATGTAGTTGACCTCAAACGCAATGTTGAAGTGGCATACAAACAAGAACCCAACTACAAAATAAAGAAAAGCAAACTGAAAAACCTCGATGAAAAGCGGGCTAACATCAAATCGCTAATGACCGAATGCGAGAAGATGATTGATAAACAATCGCTTTTCTTCAGCATTGCGGGCAACCCGGAAATGCAGCGCGCCTGCATGGACGTGAGAAACGACTTTACGGAAGCTGACCACAATCTGCTTGATATTGAACGACAAATTATCATTTACATTAACCAAATTGAGCAACAAAGTGCCTTATTGAAGAAGATTCGTCGGCTGAAATATTTGAAAGACCAACTCACGTGGAGGGAAGACTCCAACGTGCAAAGCATGCTTGAAAGCAAAGACCCGCTATGGATGGGGAAACGTCCTTACAACAGGTTTCTTTTATCGGTGGATATGTTGAGGAACGACGAAACCGCTTACATACTCATTCGAAAGATTGCCGCCAATACCGATGCAAGACGGCTCCGACGTACGGAAGCGGACCCTATCGACGAAGAATTTCTCAACGGAGAAACTGAAACAATTCCGGAAGTCAATGTCAATGAACTCTGGAACGCTTTCCTTGCTCAAGGGAATGATTTATTCAGTTTTATAGCAAGTTTTCACTATCGGCAACCGAGGACACTTCGCCAACACATCATACTATATGCCCAAATGGCAACCGGATTCAGCGACCACCTGACCGTCACCGACGAGTTTAAACAATTTGAAAACATTGAATATGCACTGATTTATGCGAGCCAACACACAAAAAATATATGACCGTCTCAGCAAAGGAGGGTTCATTGCCGTTGACAGTACGGACGTTGAAGTAAGACAACTTTTCGCCGATATCGAGGAGAATTTCGACGATTATGAAAGCTATTTCAGAGAACTCGGACTAAGACTTGACTCCGGTGAAGGATATTATTATTTTTCCAGAATACGCGAGCCGAAACCGAGCATGGAGCAAAAATTGCAAAGCTTTGGCCAATGGGTAGATATCCTTGATTTCCTTAAGACTTATGACATCGCCTTCTCCACCGGTATGCAATTTCGCGACACTCAAATTTTAGAACGCATAAACCTTGATGTGGAACTCAGCGACAAGGCGAGAAAACTATTCAGGAAACAGAAAACAAATCAAGAAATCGTCGGCAAACTCATCGAAGAACTTTCGGGGAAAGGGTATGCCGAATTGATAAATGAACAAGACGGCACATATAAAGTGACAGCAGCTTTCCGATATGTGGAAGAACTTGTAAACCTTATTACCATATATAACGAAGAAGACATCCCGGAACTATGAGACATCTGAATAAAATCATATTCATCAACAGTGCCAACATACCTTATGCGGAGATAATGCTAGACGGTAACGTGCATTTCGCCGGTACACAAGGCGTTGGCAAAAGCACGGCATTGAGGGCGATACTCTTCTTCTATACTGCCGACAAGATGCATCTCGGCATACAGCAAGGGCAAAAACCGTTTGAAGAGTTTTATTTCCCGAAAAGCAATTCCTATATTGTTTATGAAGTAAAGACTGACTATGGCTTCTATTCCGTAATGTTAAGCCGCAGCCAAGGGAGACCTGTATTCCGTTTTATCGATGCCCCATTCCAAAAGGAATGGATTGTCAGTGACGACAGGCGTGCTGAAAACGACTGGACACGCATACGCGAACGAATCGGAAGCAATGTCGATATTAGTACTAAAATAGACACATACGAACTTTACCGCAATATCATATTCGGCAACATCCACGATCCGCGCCGCCGCTTCGATAAATATGCAATTGTTGAAAGTCCAAGATATCGGAATATTCCACGTTCCATCCAAAATGTTTTCCTCAACAGCAAGCTTGATGCCGATTTTGTAAAAAACACCATCATCCAGTCTATGACCGACATCGAAGATTCCATAAATCTGGGGGCATACCGCCCGCAGGTGGCGGAATTCGAAAAGGAATTTGACGAAATAAGCTGCTGGTTTAGGAAAGAGGCCAACGGAGAAATACCGGTTCGGGTAAAGGCAAACAGAGTAATCGACATTTACCGCACAATCGTCGCAATCCAACAAGATATGCTTCAGACTTGGCACAGGCTGAACTTCTCGGTCAACAGTTCCCGTGAACGCATTCCTTTTATTCAGGACAAAATCAACGATTTGAAAGCAAGCATCGGGAATCTCGACGAAAAACTTGAAAGCAACCAGAAGGATTACACCCGGACGCATGATTCACTAAAAGAAAAAATAGGTGAATTCAACGCAAGGTTGAAAGACATACGTAACAAACGAAAACATTACGCCGAAATGGGAATCGAATCAATCATAAAACTTGATTCCAAGCTTCCGATGTTACAGAGCGAAAAAATACAAAAAGAAAAGCTCCTGAAATCGCTTGAAGAACACTTCGGCGACATAACTGAGAAATACAACAAGATAAGAGAGACATCCGATGCCGGATTCAACTCTTTTGTGCAAATTCAAACAGAGGAATTGCAAAAATTTCGCGACCAACTTCAATCGCAACGCGATAGTCTGGCTAATCTTCGCGATAAACGCAAAGCTGAAACGGAACAGGCTCACGCGGAATGGATGGCAGAGTCCGATTTGCGTATGGATGCTTTACGTGCTGAAAACGTCCGCACCGACAAGCGTCTGTCTGAATTGAAATCCTGGCATCCTATGTCTCGTGAAATTGGTGAAGCGGAAAAAGAAATCAGAAATCTCGGCATATCAAAAAAAGAATACGAAGGCAAACTCTCTCTTGTTACAAACGAACTTGAAAGCATCTACGGTGAAGCTGGCGCAAAAGAGGAATTGGTTACCAAAGAATATGCCTTCCGACAAGAATCGCTTATAAATGGTTTAGCCGATTTGGAGACAGAAATAAACGCTACAAAAGAATTACTTTCGCGTTGGGAAGGTTCGCTTTATCAATGGCTGTGCAATAACAAACCGGGATGGGAAAATAATATCGGTAAAGTGGTTGACGAGCGAAGTGTATTGTATGCCTCGGGACTCTCTCCTGCCCTATCAGACTACGACGGTTTCTTCGGTATCAAAATCGATCTTGATGCCATAGCGGCTCACCATCGCACCCCCGACGATTATCGTCGCCTTCTTAAAGAAAAAACACAGGATCTCGAAAATAAAAAACGGGAGATGGCTGCTTTAGAAAAAGAATGTCAAGACGAGATTGCCGCTATCGCGAAGACCTATAAGAACAAGATTGCCGAAAAGAAACAACAGCAAATCACACTGAGTTATAATCTCGAATTGATTCCGCAGAAGATGAAAGATGCCGAAACTAAGTATCGGATCCTCCGGAAAAAAGAGGAAGAACTTATAGAAGCGGAAAAAGATAAACGCACTTCCGAACACAACGACACCCTTTTGAATCTCGATAGGGAAAAAAGAGCCCGCGAGCGTCGGGGACTCCTACGCGACAAGGAATTCAAACGAATAGAGAGCGACTATAATTCCGCTTTGAAGGAGGGTAAGAAGCAACTTGAGTCCTTCCGGAAAAAGCAAGAAGAAGAAAAAGCCGACAAAGTCAGGGAGATTACAATGTTTCGTGAATCGGTTGCCCGACAAGAACATGAGGAACTAAAAGGGGTGGGAGCTGATATTGACGCCATCAAAATATGTCGCCGCCAGATTGAAGATTTGAAGACGACAATTGATCGGATTGAGGAACATAAACCAACCGTTTATGCCTTCCGTAAGGATGAAAAGGAACTTTTTTCACGTGAAACCGAATTCAAAGACGAGAAACAGAAACTTGAAGCCAAGGATGAATCAATTTCAAAAACCTACGAAGATCGCCGCAAGAAATTAGTGAAGGAAAAAAGTGAAAATGTATTGTCAGTCGGCATCGAAAAGAAACGTCTCGATGATATCCACGAGGGATTAAAACAATACGACCAACTTTGCAATATTGAAAATATCATTTCCGATGCCTTCTTGCACGATGACCGTGAAGAGAAAAACGACTCTACATGCTCTGACCTTGTGGGAATGATGCGTGGAACAATCAACAAGGAACGTTCCAAGCATGACGAACTTAAGCGTGCTGTAAACTCATTCAATTCGCATTTTACCCAAAACAACACTTTCCATTTCATATTCCCGCAATATGACGAAGAATATATTACCTTTGCGGTCAATCTGCTTGAATTCCTTGACAACAATAAGATTGAGGACTACCGTCACCGTCTCAGCGATCATTACAGCAATATTCTCGGAAGCATTTCCCGCGAAATGGGAATGCTTATGAACCATACATCTGAAATAAGAGGCATCATCAATGAGGTCAACAGCGATTTCCGTGAGAGAAACTTCGCCGGCGTAATCCGCGGAATAGAACTGCGGGCAGAAGAATCGTCAGACCGTATGATGCAACTCCTTCGGTCAATCCACGACTTCACACAAGAAAATATGCTCTCTTTAGGTGAAATAAACCTTTTCTCCGATGGCGACACCGACCGGGTGAATCTAAAAGTGATTGATTATCTTAAAAAATTCATGACCCAGCTGCAGAAAGAGAATTCACGCACGCAACTGACCCTATCCGACACCTTCACATTAAAATTCCGAGTCCGCGAAAACGACAACGACACCGGATGGGTGGAACGTATTTCCAATGTAGGCTCCGACGGTACTGATATTCTCGTAAAAGCCATGGTCAACATCATGCTCATAAATGTATTCAAAAAAAAAGCGTCGCGCAAAAACGGCGACTTCATAATACATTGCATGATGGACGAAATCGGCAAGCTGCATCCGAGCAACGTTGCCGGAATCCTTCAATTTGCCAACGTCAGAAACATATATCTCATCAACAGTTCCCCGATGGGTTATAATGCAGACATCTATAAATACAACTATCTGCTGAAAAAGGACGGCAAATCTCAGACTCTCGTAAAACGTCTGCTGACAATCAACATATAATGCATTTCTCAAAGACTTTATTTACTACTTTGCAACTGCTTATCTCCGGTCAAAGCGTAGCCGCGAGTTCACTGCGTAAAGACATTGCTTCCGAATTGATTGACGAAGGATTGCTGACAATTCATGCAAACGGCAGCCGACGCACATACCGTGCAATCCAGCCTTCTTCGCTTAGAAATTTTCTTTCATCGAGATTTGAAGAATTTCGGGTGCTTGAAGATATTCCCGAAGTTTTAGACAACGGAGCAGCATCACGGGCTCAATTAGCGAAATCCACTGGTAATTCCAAAATCGTTCCGGTTCGCTCTTGCCGAGGGTTTCCTGTAAACAGTTACGAACCGATTGAATGCGTGGTCGCGAATAATGCTCTGACCATCAACCCTCCTGAAGGAAGTTTTATATTCATAGCTGACTGGTCGTCGTTCACCATTCCTCGCGATGTAATTGTCATAGGTATTGAAAACATGGAGAATTTCATTGAAATCAGACGGCAACGTGCTTTCTTCGATGATTACATTGAAAATCATCTTAAATGCGACTGTTCGCCTCGTTTGCTGTTTGTGTCACGCTATCCGCAATCAGACGACCTTCGCTCCTGGCTACAATCTATTCCGAACCAATACATTCATTTCGGCGACTTCGACCTTGCCGGAATCGACATCTTTCTAAATCAATTTCATAAATACCTCGGTGAAAGGGCCTCATTCTTGATTCCAGAAGACATCGAACAACGTCTAAAAACAGGCACCACGGAGCGTTATAACCTCCACTATTCAAAATATAAATCCCTGGTCTCCGACATCCCCCATGTCAGACATTTGATTTTCCTTATCCACACCTACCGACGTGGCTACGACCAGGAAGGTTATATCGACTGCGAAAAATAGCATGATAGCTTGAGGCGGATTTGAATCTTTAAAAATAAAGTATCCCCTATCCTTTCACTCGACTCGGACTTAACCCAACGCATGAAAGGATAGGGGATGCTTATGGTTTATTCAATCGCGGTTTCTATTCAGCTGCGTTTCTATTCAGCTGCGACATTTCTTTTTTATTCAATCGTAATTAGCACATATTTCTGGGTGCCCATCCCAAGCTTTTCTGCGTAATCGAGCACATGGGTGGCATGGCGCGACGACATTCGCTCTTCGAGATGTACCTTCCCGTGGTCGGGAGATGCTTTTACGGCATCCACGCAGGCACGGTCAACGGCAACAGGGTCAAGCGAAGCAAATATACCTATGTCTGCCATCTGAATAGGTGCCGGATGTGCCACGCAATCACAATCCACAGAAAGATTGTTGGCTACGTTTATATAAAGGATATTGTCTCCGGCATGGTCTGTAACGGCCTTTGCCGCCTCCGCCATGGTTTCGAGAAAATCATCTTGCGACGGCATACCTTCGCCCCACAGTTTATTGGGGTCGTCATGTTTGCCGCCTGAGTGAACCCATGCCTTGCCTTCACGCGACTGTAAACCGATGCCCAAATTCTTCAACGCCCCTCCGAATCCTGCCATCGGGTGACCCTTGAAATGGGAAAGGACTATGGTGAAGTTATAGTTAAGCCAATCCTTGCCTATCAGGGCATAGTTGATATGTTTGCCGTTGACCACAGGAAAGGCCGTCGATGTCACGCTGTCAAGGAGATGAAACGGAGCGATAGCCGTAAACCCGTGTTCGCGCGCCACCTCGATATGGTCTTTGTCGTTGGTGCGCGCACCGGGATATGCCGTGTTGCACTCCACTATATCGGCATACAAACCCTGCACCAACGGGGCGATAAGCGCAGGCGACAGATGATTGGGATTGCCCTTTTCTCCGGAAGAAAGTTTCACGCAAACCTTCCCCGACGCCTTACGGTCAAGAGCGTCATAAATCTTCAAAAGATTCTCCGGCGTGATGTTCTTGATAAAATACACCGTGGCGACGGAATCGGATGCCGTAGGGGCAACCTGTTGTGAAGCTGCCTTCTCTGTGGCAAATAATAATATTGCCAACATTAAACCCAATTTTGATATTCTACCTAACATTTTCATTTTTTTTAATTTATACTCAAATTCACTTATCAACTTACTTTTAAATATCATTTCCGATATTGCAAAGTTAAAAACAGAATATCAAAAAAACATATCTTTATTCCGGGAAAATTTACCAAATTTCATTTTTTGCAAGGAAAACCGAATTTTTGAAAAATATCTTACAAGCGCACTCTAAAGACCGTCTCTCCATTCGCAAATGTCTTCAACGAACACCTCCGGCTAAAGTCCTTTGATGTGCTTCCCGACATGGAATATGGCAGCTATAGCCATCAGAAAACCTATCTTCCCATGTATGCCGCCCAAAGGAGAATGCCCGTGGGCGCCTATCCAGACCACCGTAGCCGCCACTCCGCTGATCATTGTCAGCAAGAAAATCCACCAAAGGATGCGCGTTACAGCATTCCGATTTTTAGCGAACCGTGAAAACCAGTTGCCGAATTTATAATGAAGATATATGTGGTAACAAGACAATCCGCACAACAAGATTCCAAGTATAATGTGGAACCATACCGACCATCCGTATTTGCCGGAAGTAGCTTCAAGCTGTACGCCGGATGCAAGAATCAATACAAGAATGGATGCAAGGGTCCTGTTGCAAAGTTTAAGTTTTTGGGCTGTTTTCATACTCGTTTTTCTAAACTGAATATTGATTTTGGACATACTTTCACACACTTGCCGCATCCGATGCATCTATCCGATGCCACAATCTTCACATGACGGTGCCACAAGAAATTCACTTTTCCGAACACATTACGCGGACATGCATCCACGCATTTCCAACAGGCTATGCAATCATGAGCCGACGATGCCGAGATGTAGCCCGTCACCTGTTTCCTACACTCTCTTTGCTTTATCATTATCGTAGATTTTGTTTTTGCAAAATTACAATGAAATGCTTCCGTTCGAAATGGAGCATATAGGGCAAAGGTTGTATTATTTAAGGTTTTTTCTGTATTCGGAAGGGGTTTTGCCCACGCATCTCTTAAACAGCTTGGAAAAATAGGCATAGTCCTCATATCCGAGTGCATACGCTATTTCTTTCGACGATTGCGAAGAATAGGCAAGCAGGCGTCTCGCATGGATCATAACCCTCCCCCTGATATAAGCACCGACACTTAGGCCGGTCGCACTTTTTACAGCTTCGTTTAAATAAACCTCCGAAATGTTAAGCATCGAGGCATACCCAGCCGGACTTTTCTCTTTTGTCAAATGTTCGTCAAGTAGTTTTTTAAGTTTTAAAGTAATAGCGCGATAACGTCCCGATGCACCATTGTCGGAATTCTTGAGTTTTGAAAGCACAAAACTCTTTATAGCTGAAGCAAGTGCGACTGCAATATTGTTGTTGTCATTGTTCTTATCCAATATGCCGCATAGGGTATCAATATCCTCTATGACGCCCTTTCCCGGATTAAACGGAAAAGGCGATATGGAATATTCCTCAATCACACGCGCATCCGATTCGGAAAGAATATCCGGAGAAAAAGCAAGCATCCAGCCGCTGGCATCCCACACCGCCCCGTCTGGTTTTCCATGCACCTGCCAAGGCGATACAATCAGAACGTCATCCTTCTTCAGCTCTTTCCTTTCAAAATCCACTTCTGCTGCCGCCGCCCCATCCGTCATTACCACAACGATATAATAATCATCACGATGGGCATAATGCTTCATCGCCGCTTTTGCATTATCACCGAATCGTTTTATAAAAACTCCCGAACCGGATATATTTTGCATCTGCAAATATGGTATGTCTTTTGACTTTGTCATACAGTCGCTTCTATCGTTTGTACAAAGTTAAATATTTATAAGCAACCTGCAAAGCGATTGAAAATTTTCAAACGAATACATCGGCAAATAAACTCAATCATCCCCTGCTATGTCATAAAGTCGTAGTCACCAACTAAATAGTATTTAAACTCTTTGCAATACGGCAAGCTTCATGTGTATTCTTCACCTGAAGCTTTCCGATTATTTCCTGTTCGGCGATGTACTTCTCCCCCAGCCCATCCTCAGACATCAATGATAGTATTCTACTCTCACATATTGAGTTTTCATGCTGATAATCACCAATGTCAAGATTGCGTGCGAAACCACCGTCAATGATATGACTTTTACCGTCTGCCATGTCGCTGACCACTATCAGAGCTTTTTCTATATTAGCCCAAAAACGGACATGGGCAAGTAAATCTGTCAACGGAGTGCATCTTTCGAGATGACTTTCGGAACGCAGTAACCTATCAAGCGTCCTTCTGTTCTCTGTTAAATGGTTATTTCTGACCATTGTCAATTATCGTTTAGCTTGTTAACTTTGCAAAGTTAATCAAACAAATGGTTATAAAAAACTCCAATAATGTTATGAAAACGATATTGATTCCCGTTATGTTCGCTCTGATCTCAGCCCATGCGGCAAATGCGCAGAGCCTTGAGAAAATGAACTGGTTCAACGAACCTGACAACTGGCGGATTGACGGCGGCAAGCTGACAATGGATGTCACCCCCAACAGTGACTACTGGCGCATATCCCACTATGGCTTCACAGTGGATGACGCTCCGTTCTATTATGCCGAATATGGAGGTGAGTTCGAGGCCAAGGTGAAAATTTCCGGTGACTATAAGGTACGGTTCGACCAGGCGGGGATGATGATACGCCTCGACCATGAGAACTATATCAAAACCGGCATTGAGTTCGTGGATGGGAAATATAATCTCAGCACGGTTGTCACTCACAAGACCTCAGACTGGAGCGTGATAGCCCTCGACCGTCCTGTTGATTTTATATGGATCAAGGCAGTGCGCCGTCTTGATGCAATCGAGATATTCTATTCTTTCGACGACAAGGAATACCAGATGATGCGCAACGCATGGGTCGAAGCAAATCATCCCGTGAAAATCGGTATGTTCGCGGCATGTCCGGACGGCAGCGGATTCAAGGCATCGTTCTCCGACTTCAAAGTCACCCATCTGCCTGACAAAGTCCGCAGTGAATGGCTGAAAAAGAACACCGCAAATGAATAATAAATCAACCCACACGACATTATGAAAATAGACCATATCGCTATCTGGGCAGAGGATTTAGATGTGCCATAGCCGACCCAGAGGGTAATTATGTGGAAATAACAGCTGATTAATATTTTGAGCGCACTCCGTAATGCAGCCAATGATTTTTAAGCCATTCACGGACAGGCTCATCATATAATTTAAGACAAGCATAAGCCACGGCTATCGAAGCCACCAATAAAGAACAGAATACCCAGACATGGGCACCTTCCGGAGCATCGGGATGTGCCGCCACCCACTGCATCTGCATATACACCAATGGATAGTGGGTGATATATAGTGGATAAGAGATTGCACCAAGGAACTTGCATACCTTTATTGTCTTCTCCCCTTCAAGAGGACTGCCGGCTCCGGCTGCGACAATCATTGGGAAGAGCAATAGAATAGCGACAACACAGTATGAGCCGTTTATCATATTCGGAATGTCTCCTCCAAGATGCGGCATTACGAGTATTGCCGCAAGTGCAAGCGAACACCAGAGGAAGCCATAATTCTTAATTTTGATGCTTATACCAAGCCTATACATCAGCAATCCTCCAAAGAAAGGATAGAGAAGTCGTGTCAATCCGATATACAGTTGGTCAGGCGTAAGTCCGAAACCTCCGATCATAGTGTGTGCGGCGGAATCTCGTCCTTCCAACAGTCCGAACCAGTCGATATCCAGGCCTAAGCTTATTGTCAAAATTGCCGATAATTCGACAAATACGGTGAGAACTACTTTTGAAAAGCGGCGTATGATTGTTGCATACAGTATATTGCCGATATATTCCCACATTAGTGACCATGTTACGCCATTTAACGAATTGACTTCCGACCATCCGCGGATATCCATCGAGGGAGGTGTCGGAAACATAAGACAGCCCAATATGACAATGATAAGAAGCTTCCACCATGGAGTCTGCATTACATAAGTGAAGAAGGGTGCGTCGCCAAAATAAAAACAAATGGCGCCGATGAGGGTACCCATTATTACCATCGGTTGAAGACGTATGAGACGGCGTTTGTAGAAGTTCCATTGTGTCATTCCCTTCTTCCACCTGTCGTCGTAAGCGTAGCCTATAACGAAACCGGACAATATGAAAAAGAAATCCACTGCCAGATATCCATGATTAAGTATCTGGAAACAGGGTCCCTTGGAATATGTTTCAAACAGATGGAACATCACGACAAGTATTGCTGCAACGCCACGTAGTCCGTCGAGTATTTCAAAGCGTGGTTTTGATGCAAGAAAATTGGTATTCATTATTCAATGATGATTGGTATCCATACAATTCGCAAAATTAATGCTTTAATATTGTCGTAGAATAACCGATTTTTCCAAAAGATTGCATTATATTTGCATTCTGTATGGAAAAGGCGTTTATATATGACGATGTCCGGCTAACTCCTAAGCAACAGATTCCTATTCATACTCAAGATGAATGGGAATTATCGTATGTCGTTCGTGGCCAAGGAACGAGATTTTTAGGCGAGGAAAGACAACAGTTTTATGAAGGTGAGGTGATACTCATTCCACCACAATTTCCCCACGGTTGGTTTTTTGATAATAATTCCACAGACGAAGATGGTTGCATACATAATATAACACTTCTGTTTGCTTCCGATTTGCCTACTCAACTTTCGTTTGTTTTACCGGAATTAACACAAGTCGTAAGAACTTTGAATGCCATCGGTATGCCAAGACGGTATGTAGGTAAAGCTTGTGCCGGGATTATACGGCTGCTTGAAGAAATGCAAACTTTAGATTCGGCAAAGAAATTACCCTTGATCCTACAACTACTCATTCTTATAGCAGAGAATAATGAATCGGAAGAAATCGGTTGTAGGGCTTTGAACAAGTCCATAAAAAACGTCGAAAAATTTCGCATATATTGCGAATGCAATTTTTATAGAAGTATAACATTAGATGGAACCGCCGCCTATATGAACATGAACAAATCAGCATTGTGCAAATTCGTCAAAAAACATACCGGGAAGACTTTCACAAATTACATAAACTCTTTAAGACTTAAAAAAGTTGCTTTTTTGCTTACCTCTACTACAGACCCGGCATGTGACATTGCATACGATTGCGGTTTTTCAAGCATACCATATTTCCATCGCCTTTTCTCACGCAATTACGGCATGTCACCAAATGCCTACCGGAAGAAATACAGTCAAACATAAGACTCCCCATAATCGCGAAACGCTTTGCTATGTAAAGAACGGAGCTGCCTCTATGTAATGAGGTAACGATTTAGTCTGTTATCTCAGATGTTTCTTTATCTTCGTTTGAACGAGAGATATTCTCATATTCTTCGCGGTGGGTCATCACTTTTTTCATGTTTGTCTGAGCCCACTCCGTAAGTTGCTGAATCAGTGGCAAAAGTGATTTTCCAACCTCGGTAAGTCGGTATTCAACCTTTGGAGGTACAACGGCATACACCTTTCTGTCGATAAAACCGTCTGCCTCCAGTGTGCGTAGTGTAGATGACAGCACCCTTGACGACACATCCGGAATCAAGCGGCTGAGTTCATTGAACCTCACGACATTCTGTTCACCGATGATTAGCACGGTAAGTAGTGCCCACTTGTTTCCAAAACGGGCGATTACGTTTCTTACCGGGCACATCTCTATGATGGAACCTGTTTCCTCTTTCTTTTTCATATTTCTGGTTACTTACTTTTAATTGCAAAGTTAGTAAATTATTTTGACGTATCATTATGAGATTGTCCGGAGGAAGTCCAACTGTCGGAAAAAAGTGTGATGACGATGAAATTTTTTCTCTTTGATAATCAGCAAAACCGATAAAAATGTTACTATGGGAGAAAAATGTAACTTCTTGACAAATAAATATTCGTATTATAATTTTGCAGTACGAAATCAACAGTTTAAAAGATATGAAACAGATTAAGACAATCGAAAAAGGCGCCAATTTCAACGCCGTCAACTTTGGCAGACTCGCTGACATCAAGGATTACGTACTCGAACTCGGTCCGGAAATCAAAATACCCGGAAAAGTATTCGGCGGTCAGGCTGTCGGTGCGACTGGCGAAGAGTTTTCCTTTCAGGTATTCGCTCCCGGTCAGGAAACCGGATTCCTCCATACCCACAAGAATCACGAGGAACTCTACTTCTTCCTCTCAGGCCAAGGAGAATTTCAGGTTGACGGCGAGGTCTTCCCGGTAGAGGAAGGCTCAGTGGTCCGCGTGGCTCCCGATGGTCGCCGCAGCGTACGCAACAACGGCACAGAACCTCTTGTGATGCTCTGCGTACAGTATCGCGGCAACACATTTACAGCCGAGGATTCCGCCGACGGGAACATTCTCAATGAACCGGTGAAGTGGTAAACGAAAGGAAAGAGAAAACCGGTATCGAAGAATATTCCGAGGCTCTCGATTCAATTTTCAGCAACAATCTCACAGCCGGCGTGGTCATCCATTTTGAATCGGGTGGCTACGCTCTCTGTGTTGAAATCAAAAACGGCAAAACTGAAATAATCTTTTATAAGTTGTAAATGCACGACATCTGGAATCCATGGCACGGCTGTGTGAAGGCAAGCGAGGGCTGAGAGTTGAGTACAAGACAATTAACTTTGATTACCCTTCATTTTTGGTTCTCGCTCTTGTAAGCTCTATTGCCTCTTTACCGGTAACGCTCTCGATGTCGATTCTGATAACACACACCGTCCTGATGAATCGGGCGATTTCAACTTCTGGGTCGATGCCGGGACTGTATTTGTCACCCAACAATCGTAATGACGCAATCTTTTCATCTGTTGTTTCCACGAAGTGAGCCATTCCGAATACTATCACGCTACGAAAATAAGAAGTGAATTCTTCGGGTATAACATCATCTTTGTCAACCACGCACAACGTACATTTCGGATTACGCCTTAGAGCATCAATCTTATGACCCTGCGCTGCCGAGTGTATATAGATTGACGAACCATTGTATATATAGTTTACAGGAACAGCATAGGGATAATCATCATCACCTGAAACCGCAATTACACAATATTTGCCGTTCCGTAGGATTCTCACTATTTCCTCAACGGGAAGTTCCTGCTTGAACCGTCGCATAGCACGTGCCATAATTCTATTATCTTATTATAACTATTTTACTCCGAGAATGTCCTTGAACTCGTCGCGGTAACCGTCACCCCACTTTCGCAGCATCTCAATGATACAGAACTCGGGACCCGTCGATATCGAAAAATATAGCTTTGATATTTTTAATCATTTATTTTTTGTTTCTTGCAGTCCGCAATTCCGATGGAGATTTTCCAAAATGCCGTTTGACATATTTGCCAAAGAAAGAAAGG
>CABRKI010000055.1 GCA_902471455.1 uncultured Porphyromonadaceae bacterium
AATCGATCCCTTCGTCGATATGACGTGTCATGGCCGCCACATCGGGCGACGGGAGGGCCGTAACCTCGTCGAGGGTGAACACCGGAGAGAACGAATTGTTGGAAACCGCCTTCACCATCATTTTCACAGGAATGCTGTCGGCGGGACATACGATGGTATCGGTGGCCGTTTGGGCAGTCCCCGTAGAGGAACCGGTTAAAGTCATCGTGGAAACGAGCGCTAAAAATATGGAAATCGGTATCATGGCTGGAAGGTTGGTCGGTTATAAAATGAACAGGTTATTATAAGGAAAGCCGTTTCAACAAAGAACGTCCCGGCTAATTGCAGGTCAGAATCAGCCGACTATTTAACCAATACGGTACGGGATTTCTGTCCGGAGTCCCATTTGACGTATATTACATACTCGCCGGACGGAAACCCCTCCAATCCGACATGTGCAGTCCCGTTTACGGATTTTTCGGTCTTGACAACACGCCCTGATATATCGCACAACGTGTAATCGAACGACCCCAGAGACGATATATTGATTTCACGGTCGTCAAAAGAAACGTCCGGTTCGGTTTCAAGCGTCAAAGCCTGCGATTTATAAAAATCTTCCAACGATTGCGTCCGCTTATCGCCACCTGTATGCGGCAATCCGGTTATATCACGTGGAAATACAAATGTCTTGCTTTCCGTCACACCTTCCCTCTTTACCGTATGGATATGTCTTGAAAAGGAAGCTGCCAAAGGCCCCGCCGCAGTGTATGGCCCCCATAAGGTTTCGGTATCGCATATCGTGCCTACAGAGCCGGACCCTTCATCATCCATACGACGCTCGTATCTGAAAACCCTTTCCTCCCCGGGACAGTTCCTCACAGTGTCCCCGTCAGCCAAAACAAGCAACGGGGTCACAAATTTACGTATGGAGAAGGTGCCACTGTCGGAAAAAACGAACGACATATAGCGCCTTGAACGGGCGACATAAGCGGTCGCCGAGTCATTTGCAAAAACCGGAATCCTGAAGTCCGAACGTTCCCTCGCGTTTTCGCGGTGTGTCAGCATGAGGGAATCTCCATGACCCTCATAACGCATCCACCTGTCGCCGAATGTCTGGAGAGAGACGCCCTCGGGGGAAGTGACACATTTCCATTCCACCGGATTTCCATATATTGGCAAATCGGATAAATCCACAATGGTATCCACGGAAACGACATACCCTTCCGCCATAAAGCCGCTGCGTGAAATACCGTCCGGGTTATATGCATTCGAAAGCAATACCGGAAACAATAGCGTTATAAACGGAAGTTTTTTCATGGCCGGTCAGTTTGGTTTGACCAAATTTAGCAAACAAATTACATATTTAAAAATTATTTAATTTATTTTAATATATTATTACTATGTTTTAACAGATATTATATTTTACAAATCTCCATAAGCATCACCTTGTTTGTCCGGTGCCGGAAATCAGATATTTGTAGGTGGTGAGTTCGGGGAGGGCCATCGGACCGCGGGCGTGGAGTTTCTGGGTGGAGATGCCGATTTCGGCGCCGAAGCCGAACTGGCCGCCGTCGGTGAAAGCCGTGGAGACATTGGCATAGACGCACGCCGCATCCACCTCGGTCTGGAACCTCTTCACCACCTCTTCATCTTCGCTCATTATGCATTCGCTGTGGTGGGAACCATACATGGCGATATGCTCCAACGCCTCGTCGAGCGAACCGACCGTCTTGACCGCCATCTTATAGTCGCGGAACTCAGTGCCAAAACTTCCGGCATCGGCATGGCGCAGCAACGCGGGGGGATAATTCCCCGAAATGGCACTATATGACTCGGAATCAGCATATATCACTACATTCCGTTCAGCCAACGGAGCCGCTATGGCCATGAGGTCGGGCAGACGGTCGCGATGCACCACCAGGCAGTCAAGAGCGTTGCAGACGCTCACGCGGCGTGTCTTGGCGTTGCTCACCACCGCCACACTCTTCTCCAACGAAGCAGAGGAATCAATATAGGTATGGCATACCCCGGCCCCGGTCTCGATTACCGGCACCACGGAATGCGTGCGCACATAGTCGATGAGTCCGCGGCCGCCACGGGGAATTATAACGTCGATGAGACCCACGGCCTCCATCATGACCGTCGCGCTCTCACGTTCGCCGGGGAGCAGTACGCACAGACCTTCGGGGAGTCTCTCCTCGCGGAGACATTCATGGATGACGCTGACAATGGCACGGCTCGAAAGGTCGGCGTCATGTCCCCCTTTCAGCACGCACGCGCTTCCGGCACGGAAACAAAGCCCGAACACGTCGGCGGTGACGTTGGGACGCGCCTCATAAATCACACCGATTACCCCGAAAGGAACGGAAACCTTCGTAATCTTCATACCGTTGGGGCGCACCGTTTCCGCTATCACCTTGCCATACGGCTCCGGAAGACGCGACACGGCAAGCATGTCGGCGGCAATACCTTCCACCCGTTCCGGCGTAAGGCGCAGCCGGTCGTAATCGGGATTCTCCGCATCCATACGGAGAAGGTCTTTCGCGTTCTCTTCAAGAATGTAATCCATCCTCGCCACAAGCCTTGCCGAGATTTTAGAGAGCACGGCAGCCACCCGGGCGGGCCGGAGGACAGGAAGCACGCGTGATGCCGCTTTCGCTTCCTTAATGAGGGTAATCGTTTGTTTCATACTATTTATTGAATGCTTTCCAGATAGAGGTAATCATAATGAATGGCGGGACGCTGCCCCTTCTTGCCGACAATCTCCATGAGAGCCGATGAGGGATATTCGCTGCAACCGATGGCTATGGTCTCGCCGTTCTCGCGCACCACGCTCACAAGGTCGCCCTTATCGAACGTGCCGTCAACCGACACAATCCCAACCGGGAGAAGACTCGTAGCCCGCGACGGGTCAAGAAGGCTCTCGGCAGCCCCGGCATTGACGGTGAGCACACCTTTCACGAAATCCTGCGAGTGTGCAATCCATTTCCTCACGCCGCATACCCTGTCGCCCGGAAGTATGCGCGTACACACCACATCGCGCCCGGCGACTATATCGGTGAGTATGCCGTCTCTCTTCCCGTTGGCAATAATCACCTCGATCCCTTCCGAAGCCACCTTCAGGGCGATACGGCTCTTGGTGAGCATCCCGCCGCGTCCGAAAGTGGATTTTCCGGCCACGACCACTTCCAAAAGGTCGGTTACGTCGCGCCCTACGGTGCGTATCACTCCCGACGAAGGATCAGACGGGTTGCCGTCGTATATGCCATCGATATTGCTGAGGATGATGAGGATATCGGCATCCATCATTGTGGCGACGAGTCCGGAAAGTTCGTCGTTGTCGGTAAACATCAGTTCGGTGACTGAAACGGTGTCGTTCTCGTTGACCACCGGAATCACGTTCTGCCCGAGCATCACCTCCATACAATGTTTCTGGTTGAGATAATGTGTGCGGGAGCCGAAACCTTCCTTGGTGGTGAGCACCTGTCCGCAAGTCAGGCCATGGTCGCGGAAAAGTTCGTAATAACGGTTGATAAGCTTCGCCTGGCCCACGGCAGAAAACAGCTGTCGGGCCGACACAGTGTCGAGACGATGCGACGGCACGACTTCGTTACGACCCGCCGCCACAGCCCCGGACGACACCATAATCACCTGATGGGAATGCTTGTGGAGTTCGGCCACCTGGTCAACGAGCGCCGACATACGGGTAACGTCGAGGGTTCCGTCGGCACGTGTAATCACGTTGCTCCCTACCTTTACAACAATCCTGCTCATACCGATGCCTTTAGTGCAGCAATAACCGCCGCTGTGAATCCAAGCCTTTCCATCTCGTTAAGCCCCCTGATGGTTATGCCGCCCGGTGTGGTTACCTTGTCGATTTCCACTTCAGGATGGGAGCCCCCTTTCAGCAGCTCTCCCGCACCTTCCGCCGTGTAAGCCGCCACCTCGGCGGCGAAACCGGGTCGAAGCCCCAACTCAACCGCACCTTCCGCGGCGACACGTATGAACCGGAGGAAAAACGCTATACCGCAAGAGGCAAGTGCGGTGCAGGCCGCCATATCTTTCTCAGGGATGATAAAAGTCTTGCCGGAACGTGAGAAAATCCCGTCGATTTCCTCTACCGCCGAAGCCGGAGCGTCGGCATCATGCGATATGAAGGTAACGCTCTTGCCGAGACGGATTGCAGTGTTGGGGATTACGCGGAAAAATGCCAGGCCATCCGCAGCACGGTTAAAAGCCTCGTGGAGCGCAGCAAGGGAAAGGGCGGCAACTACCGACACAATCAAAGCGCCGCGTTTGACGTAAGGGAGAATCTCTTCTATCACACCGGGTGCAATGTATGGCTTCACGGCAATCACGACAATGTCGGCGTCTTTCACTGCCTCGGCATTGGAATGCAGGCATTCCGCTTCCGGACATGCCTTACGCATCTTTTCGAGGGTGGCGGCGGAAGCGGCCGTCACCGCAAGTTTATAACCGGTGCCGGCAAGTGACTCCGCAATGGCGGAACCCATGTTGCCGGCACCCAATATCGCAATCTTTTTCATCTTATTCCATTTTGGATAGAGGTCATTCCTCCGTGGTTTCGCTAAGGTCTATGAGTTCATAACCTTCCAGTGATTTTTCCAAATCTCCCTTCGAAAGCCTGTGGAAAGTCTCGTATTTGTCGGGATCTACCACATAATCCTGCTTGAAGAAAACACTGAAAATTTCAAATTTATCATCACCTTCCAGGCCGGAGAAATCGGGGGTGTCAACCCAGCAAATCACGAGTTCGTCGTCTTTGACGCTTACCACCTGATAAACCTGCATGGCACCTTCGGAGTCTTCACGCATCATTATATAAGAGTAGGGTTCGAAGAAATACATCTCTTTACGCTTCACCCATGCCTCCCAACCGTCCTGGCTCATGAAATCGTATTCATACATGTTGTCGGGATCAGCGAACTCGAATACGTGTCCCTCGCGGTCCTGCCAGATTCCGATGATGTCGTATTCCGAACGTGTCGGAGCGTCATCGTCGCTACACGACACCATGGTGACAGACAACAGCAGTACGAAAAACAGTGCAGGAAGATTCCTGACAAAGGAGAGTCTATAATCTTTCATTAAAAATAAATTAAAAGCGGCGCAGAGGAAAGAAAATCTTGAAAACACCTTACGCCGCATGCGTTAAAAAATGGCATACAACAGAGGATTTTTATCCGTTGTATGCCACAAAATTATGAAATTCCCGCGATATTATCGCAATTATTCTCGTTTTTTAGGATTTATTCACGTTAAAACGCCTACCCTCCTGACTCAATATCGGTAGCAACAGACCATGACAAACACTCATTGGACTAATATTTTTTTGGTTTTTGTAATTTTCGAGTTACTGTATGTTACTATGATAGCTTGAGAGCCGGCATTGTATAGTGGTATTGATATTTCGTGATGTATTATTTCATTAAACATCTGTTTCCCAAACAAATCATAAATAGAAAGATTTATAATTTCCGGGGTAGATATGTGTAAAATCTTATTTTCAATCTGCATGGAAACCTCATCGACAACAATGTCATCTACATCCGAAGAATTTATAAGGATGCTCAAATCTTCCTTATCAATAAAATCGTTTACCGTGTAATTTTGAGACCATTCATGGGAGCCGTCTTTGAGAATTGCACGTATTCTAAAACAGGTACCCCAATAAATATTTGGTATATTTAAACTTGTGGTCATTTCATAGGCTGATTTACATAAATATCTTACTTTATTTAAATCAGGATCTATAATGTGACGAGTTGTGCGCTCGAACATCAAGACTTCGGTATCGGCAGGCAAAGTTAGAGTTAAGACTAACGTACCACAACAGTCAATCTTTGTCTGATTCTCATATAATTGGTAGGTATATGTAATATCTTTAATTAAAGGGTCATTGCCGACACCCGCTTCCGGCATATCAATGTTTCCTGCTTTTACATTAGTCGAAAAAGCAAGAAATATCAACAAAATGTGTAGATAACACCTCTTATCTAAATAATATTTTTTTGACAGATCCATTATTGAATATCGAGTTTTTATTGTTGAATATCTAGTTTTTAATGTATATACCACCGTCCTACCTTCTTCTTCTTTTTATCAATCGCAAAAGTAAACATCTTTTTACAATTCTACAATAATAATCAAAGAAATATTAATTTTACTAATGTTTCTGCCGGATTATTTCATTATTTTTGCAACATAATTCAAACACAGAATCAATCATGAACCGGATTTTAGCCACCTCCATACTCGCAGCCTCGGCTCTTGCAGCCTCAGCCGGCAACGACCCTTCGTTCAACCAAAATTTCAACGACAGCACGCTGCGCGTTGACTACATTTTCGGCGGCGGACCCGACGGCAACACCGTCTTGCTCGACCGTCAATCGAAAACCCCCGGATGGTATGGCAAACGCCATCATCTTTCCGAACTCCCTCTGCAAGGGAACGGCTCAATCATGATGACCGACCCAGTCAGCGGCGACACCCTCTACCGTGCCTCTTTCTCTTCGCTATTCCAGGAATGGGTCAACATCCCGGAGGCACAGGAAATAAGGCGGTCGTTCGAAAACACATTCCTTCTTCCCCTCCCTAAGAAAGAGGCCGACATCACCATAACCCTCAACGATAACCGCCACCAGCCGATTGCTTCCCACCGTCACCGCTACCGTCCCGACGACGAACTCGTGGCCATACCCCCTAAAAGTCCCTACCACAGCGAATACGTCCACAAAGGGGGCGACCCCACGAACGCAATCGACATCGCCATGATTGCCGAGGGCTATACCCCGGAAGAGAAAGACACATTCATAGCCGACGCAAGCAGGATGGCGAAAGAAATACTGAAATACGAACCTTTCGCATCGCGCAGCGACCGCTTCAATTTCATAGCCGTGATGGTGCCTTCGGAGGAAAGCGGCGTGAGCGTGCCTCTCGAAAAGCAGTGGAAAAACACGGCGTTCGGCTCACATTACAGCACTTTCTATTCCTCGCGCTATCTCACATCGCCCAAGGTGAAGGCCATGCACGACGCACTCACCGGAATCCCCTACGAACACGTAATGGTGCTCGTCAACACCGAACGCTACGGTGGCGGAGGAATCTACAACAGCTACCAGATGGCGGCCACCCACAACGAACATTCCCTGCCCGTGACCGTGCATGAATTCGGCCACAGTTTCGGAGGTCTCGCCGACGAGTATTTCTACATCGGCGAGGAAGACGGCACCTATCCCCTCGACATCGAACCCTGGGAACCGAACATCACCACAATGGTGGATTTCTCTTCGAAATGGCAGGATATGGTGAAACCGGGCACCCCAATACCGACACCCTCAGAAGCCGACAACCTTACCCGCGACCAGAAAATGAAAAAAGCCGCCAAAAACGCCAAAGGGAAGAACAATAAAAAGGCACCCACCGAAACGGTAGGCGCCTTCGAAGGTGGCGGCTATAAAGCGAAAGGGGTGTATCGCCCGGTCGAGACCTGCCGCATGCGCGACAACTATCATCCCAAGTTCTGCCCCGTGTGCGAGGCATCGCTCGCGCGCCTTATCGATTTCTACACGCTCCCCTGATTCAGAACGGGGACAGGCGTCGCAATGCCCCGCGTGCGCCACGCGCCCTCACCTTGAGTGTCAGGGCGGCTTCCGACGCTTTTTCGCGCCATACGTCGGCGGCTTCGGGGAGGGTGATGGAAAGCCAGTCGGCAAGCACACGCGCCACAAGGTATCCGCGCACCGATTCACAGATTACATCCACACATTCCATATCCATACCGGATTTCAACGGGAGCCTCATATCGTCGGGCTCCCGTTTCCTTTCCCTCGCTAAGACAGGACGCAACATGGTCCTGACTTCGGCAAACGCAAGGCGGAGAATATGGTCAACGCGGTCGATGTTGCCCTTTTCGCAGACGTCGAACGTCTGATGAAGCTTATGACAATCCGTTTTGCCCTCCCTGACATCCCCGACCACAAACGCGAGGTTGGAGATGTCGTAGAGGAGCGAGTCGCGGGTGAATACAAGCTCCGTCATATCAGACTTCCTCCTTACCCGCCTGCTGACGCACGGGACGTTTCCGCTTGTTGACCGCCTCCGAAATAATCTGAAGGCTGACGTCGGCAAGGGCCTTATATTCCGGGGAATCCGCCTTGTTGGTAATCGTGAACCAATCAGACACCGCAATGCTGACGATATACTGATGTGCGGCAGCCGCAATCGTGTCGATGGTCGAGAGGTTGTAGTTCGAAGGCATAATCAGGCCGATGCGGAGAGGTTCGTCGAGGCTCACAAGCTCGTTGTTGGCACTCGTCTTGGTGAGGTCGAGATATTCACCGAGTTTGGTTTTCAGATTCGAAAAAGCCATCGACACGCTGCGGAGCACCTGGTTGGCGTTCTCCTCGTCGTCGTTCGCCTGCATGTTTGCCACTCTTTCGTGGTTCTGCCCGTCACGCCGGCTTTTTCCGGTGAGATAGGTCTTGTTCTGAATGTCATAGACAATCTCGTTGATGTCGAGATCAAGAAATACTGTTTGCATGGTTGAATGTTTAAAAGTTTAAAGTTGAAGGTTTAAGGTTTGCCCGTCGGCATGGCCGTCGGCGGTGGTAGAGGTTTCGCTCCATTGTGAAAAGGAGGCGTTGCGCCTCTTTTTCCCATTCTTCCGCTTTGTCGGGGAAAGAGAGACGCAGCCATCGCGCCATGACGGTAGCCACGAGGAACGAGCGGAACCCGGTCGCCAGGGTCGGCGTCACGGAGTCGTCGTATGCCCCGCTCACTTCGAGCATCAGCCGCACATTATCTTCCGAAAAAGCGGCATCCGCCACAAATCCTTTTAGCCGTTCCACCGCCGAGGCATACCCTTCGGCAATGAATCCCGACAACATGGCTGCATCGCCGTCAACGGTGGCCACACGGTCAAGAAGCTCGCCGCGTCCTTCCTCCCCGGGGCTCTTCCATCCGAGATAGGCCGTGGTCTGCGCCACTTTCCCTTCTATGTCGCTTCGAGCCACTTCCAATATAATTGTTTTCATCCTAATCTTATTTTTGTTATTATTTTTATTTCGGCATTTTGTATTTTCAGGAATAATCGCTAACTTTGCTATCGAATTAACAAACGCTCTCCAAAACAATTCAATTATGGAAAACAACGAAACTGTAAAAGACAGGCTGCTCTTATTCCTGAAATCGCAAAACATCAGCAAAGCCGAGTTCGCCCGCAAAATGGGGCTTTCGGTGGCATACGTCAGCGCAATGAGGAAATCGCTTCCGGAAGACCGGGTGAAACGTCTCTGCGAACTCTTCCCTTCGCTCAACCGCGACTGGCTTCTCTATGGCGAGGGGGAAATGCTTCTTCAGGCCCCAAAAGCGGAACGCACCCATAATGAACGGGAATTTCTGATTCCACTCCTTCCTATACAAGCCTTTGCCGGAACCCTCCAGGAATATTCTCAAGGCGTGCAACGCCGTGATTGCGACCTAATCGCGAGTCCTGTGGAAGGGGCAGACCTTGCCATACCCATCTCCGGCGACAGCATGGAACCGGAAATCCACGACGGCACCATAGCCGCCATAAAACGCATCAACGAACGGGCCTTTATCCCCTGGGGCAACCCAATGGTGATCGACACCGAAAACGGCGTGCTGCTGAAAGTGGTCTATCCCTCCAAGATGGGCAATGACTATATCGAGGCGCATAGCTACAATCCGCGTTATCCCGACATCCAGATACCCACGAGCAGCATCCTCGGGCTTTACCGTGTGGTTGCCTACATGCGGAGGGTATCGACCATGTAGTCAAGGCATTTCCGATAGGCGGCGGGTGGAATATCTATCCCGCCGTCTTCTTTTATGCGGGGCGAAGCCATATACCATCCTTCTTCAAGCGAATCGCCGGCATGCACACTGAAAAGCTCCAGGCAACGCGCCCCGTCGCCGTCAAGGGCATGGAATGCAAGTGGACGCTGCGGATTGCCGCGCAGTCCGTGCCATCGGCTCCCCTGCCACCGCCTAAGCCAATGCGAGGCGGCGAGAATCTCCGTCACTCCCCTCTCCCAACCCGATAGCCGCAACGAATGCAGCATCAGGAAATCGTCAGGAAGTCGGAGCACGCCCTTTCCGTCGGAATCCACCTTCAATCCTTCCGTGGGGAGCCGGCTCCAACCGGTGAGGAGTTCACGCGGCGTGTCGGCTATCGCCCTGGCCGCGCATCCTTCCGCCTCCATCATAAGCCTTTCGCGGAGGGAGCCTCCCGGCAATCCGTCTTCCCCGGAGGGAAGACAGAATGCGGGGTTCTCTCCCAATAAGAGGAGGGCGTCGTCAATCAGTTCGTCAATCTTCATCGCGTCCGCGGATTATCCTGCCCGATTTAAACTCCGGGCTCCTTTCAATGAGGTAGGCGAGCACGGGGTCGTCGGTTGCGAACCACGCCCAATGGTTGCCGTAGCCCGAAGAACGGCCACCCGTAAATTCCACCACCGTCCAAGCCGCCCCGGCACGAAGCCGTAGAGTGAGGTCGAGCAAGCCGGGAGCCAGATACGTTCTCCTCTTGCCGCCGGCGACTCTTCCCTTCGCCGGCACCTTCTCTTTATCGTTATTTTCCATTGCCTCATGAATTTATAAATCACACAAAAGTTTTTATCTCGCCGCTCACCATGCTCCAGCTTACGTCGCCGTCTGCCACTTTCGCTTCCCACATCTGCCCTGCCTTTGCCAACGGGGAGATCGCGGGACAGTCTTCCACGAGATAGAACCTCGCGCCGTCATACACCTCCGATTCGTCGGGAGCTTCGCGGCTTTCCCAAAGAATCCAGCGGTTTGCCCCGGGTGCGGGCGCTTCCCCTTCGCCGTCGATCCAGATATGGCAGCTTCCCTTCAGGGCGAGTGCGTCCCAAATGAGCACCCCGCTACGAGTTGCCTCCTCACCTTCCACACGGTCAGAGAATGTATGTTCCGCCGCATATACGTAATGCACCAGCCGGTTCTCGCCGAGCAACGCACCCGAATTGCTCCATCCGAGTCGGTCGAGCGTAGGCTCCCGCTTAATCTCGATGTCGCCGAAGACGGTGTGGAAATTGGTGACGGTCCACCCGATTGAATTCACCTTGGTGGTAATCTGTATTTCCGGATGCTTCGAATAATCAACCTTCTGGATGGCTTCGAGAAGGTTCTTTCCGGCAAGGAGGATGGCACTGCGCGGCACGTCTTCTCCCGTGAAAAACATCTTCGCGAGGGCAATCACCTGGTTGACCCTCCATTCCGACGGGGCCTGCATCTCGCGCTTGATTTGCCAGCGCACACCTTCGGTGGTATAGACATACTGGAGCCCCATCTTATCGACGGCAAGCTTGAACTTACCGCCACGTCCGGCCCAAAGCGTACGGTTGCCCCTCACCTTGAAGTTGGCTATCGCCTGCTCGGCTATAATCGACTTGGAGAAAGGTATGCGCTTCTTCTGGCTTTCGAAATAATCGCTCACCACCTGGTTCATACCCCTTTTCTGAAGATAGATGCGCGTAGGGGAAGGCACAATCAGGTCGGGGTCGATCTCCTTCTGGGTCTCGTAGAGGGAATTGGCAAGGACGATAAGGGTGGTACCCGCCGGTATTTCCGGCACCTGGCAGCAATCGTCGCCGACGTTCTTGCGCGGGCCGTTCACCGCCCTGACCACCGGGAAATTGGTGGAACTGTCTTTACCGGTCACAAAAAGCATAAGGCTTTTGCCCGGAGTGCGGTTGCCCCTTTCGTCATATCCGTCAACACCTTTCACGAGAAGCGTGGTGTGCGGGCGGGGCAACACATCGTCGCTCTCCTTCAGCGGGAGGTTGGCCTGCAGTCTGTCTTGCCCTCCGCAAGCTTCCACGGTCACGAAACTCGCCCCCGGTTCGTCGATCATATAATGGTCAACCTCCGGACTCGACACCTTCACCCTCTTAGCGCAAAGCATGAGGTTCATGAGCGGGGCGTCTTCGTTGTTGAATTTGAAAAGCTCGCTGTCAACGTCGCTTTCGATGAAATTTCCGGGGGAGAGACCGCCGGTGGCGGCGGCCGCCACGCTCACTGTCGCGGCTTCTCCCGGAAGCTGGGTCTTTGCGCCGGAAGTGCCGGCATTCACATCGGGATTTCCCGATGCCACGGCGAGAGTCTCGCCTCTTCCTAATTCTGTAGTAATCATAGCTGGTTGTTGGTTTGAAATGATAATTGAAACACTCACTGCGTTCGCGCCACAATCAAGACCACTCATATCGGCACGCACGCCCACCTAAAAAACCTGGTTGTTCTTGGTTGTTCTGGTTTGCCAGAAACCCCGGTTGTTCTTGGTTGTTCTAGTTGGAGCCACCGGTTGTCATGGTTGGGCGGCTTTGGCGATGTCGAAGATGGAGGCTGCTCCCGAATTGGGCCTTATGGCGCCGTTGATGTTGGGTACCTCATCGCCCTTGTCGGCGAAATGCATCATTTCGATTTTGGCATTCGTCCCCTCCTTTCTCCCTTCGGAATATGCCGTTTTCTTGTCGCGGTCATAGTTCAGGGCCTTCAGGAGGGCTTCAAGGATTCTGCCGCTCACCTTCCCTTTCAGCGCATCGAGGGCAATCTCGGCAAGGAGGGTCAGCAACGCCTTCACCACGGTTGAAGCCAACTGATGCTCTTCGGCAAACCGTCTGATTTCCTGAAGCGACGCTACGATTGCACGCTTGGTGGCATAAGGACATCCCCTCTTTTCCTCCCCATTCACATTCCCCACGCCGTTGTCATCCGGTTGCGGGGCGGTGCTCCCTCCCGAGGCTTTCACTATAAGCCTCTCCACCGTTTCATCTTCCGGAACGGATGGCACCGCATCCAATTCCGGTTCCTTTTTCCCGAGAAGGTCTTTCACCATGGAAAGGATTGTCTTCTTCTCCGGGATTTTCACTTCATTCTTTTCTTTCATAATTTTTGTTTTAGCGTTGTGTCGTGTCGAGATTCTGTTTCCGTCTCAATCACGCTGCAAAGTTACGGTTCATTTTAACGTTGCTATTTTTATTTTGACATTTTCATTAATAATTTTAATTATGCTATTGCATATATAAAACCTTTCTATTACATTTGCATCCGAAAAACATCAACGCTTCAAAACAAAATTATGAAAAAGAAAAACTCTGTGTCGGAATTCACTTCCGAACGCAACCTGCATCTTCTTGAAAGCTTCAGGAAATCGATTGCCAGCCAATCGAAGATTTCACTTGCTAACGCATTCCACCATGCCTCCGAGCAACCGGCCCCCCGCTTCTGGGTGAGCGAACGCAGGGCAGCCATAGTAATCGGCAGGATGCTCGCCGGCGAAAAGCCCACCCTCTCCATGAATAAGGAAAAACGGGAAATGTATGAGGAAATCTATGCACGCTTCATTGAATTGCGCGCACTCCGTCCCGACGAATCAATCTATTCGCTGATATTCGAAGTGGTCAATCGCCCGGCCCCACGCACCTACATTTCCGACGGGCGTGCGCGCTCCATTGTTTATGAGGAACTTAGAAAGCGGCGCATGGAAAGGAGGGGCGTATGACCCCCGGCATCGATGCCGTCCCTCCCACCGTGGAGGAAATACTCGCGGAAAACAACCGCAGGCTCGCAGCCGCCAACGCCCCCTACGACCCTATCGCCGGAGACGCGTCCGACTCCACGCGCACTGAACTCGACATCCCCGGGCTTTCCGAAAGGAAACTTTACATACCGGAATCGATGGCACAGACCGACATGGTGACATCGCTCAGACGCGCCGGAAGCCTCGACCGATACATAGCGGTGGAAAAACACGCCTCCGTTTCAGATTCCATGCGTGAAGTAGTGCGCAAAGAATTCACCCGTCTGCGCATACTCCACGATTTCCCCTTTTGGGCAGCAAGCTTCGTTTTCATAAAGAAGAAAGGGGGAGGCGAAGACATGCTCTTCACCCTCAACCGCCCGCAACGAAAGCTTGTGGCCGCCCTCGAAGGGATGCGACGCGCCGGCAGACCAATACGCCTCATCCTTCTGAAAGCGAGGCAATGGGGAGGCTCCACTTGCGTGCAGCTTTACATGGCATGGCTCCAGATGGTACACAGCGAAGGGCTCAATTCCCTCATCATTGCCCATCAGGGACTCGCCACCGACGAAATCAAGGATATGTTCGACCGTATGCTACGCAATTATCCCGACTGGCTCTTCACCGACGGCGAAGGGGAGCCGGTGACGGGGAAGCGAATGGAAAACAGCGGCATCGCCCGCGGTTCTTTCCGAGTGAACGGACGCAACTGCAAAGTAAAACTCGGTTCGGCGGAACGTCCCGACTCCTGTCGCGGAGGCGACTACAGCCTGGTGCATTGTTCGGAAGTGGGAATATGGCGCGCCACACAGATGAAAACACCGGAACAGATTATTCGCGCCGCCTGCTCGGGGATACTCCTCGCCCCGATGACGATGATTGTGCTCGAATCTACCGCAAACGGCACGGGCAACTATTTCCACCGCGAATATGAGGCGGCTAAAAACGGCGAAAGCCAGTTCAAACCGGTGTTCGTGGCATGGTATGAAATCGACCAGTATTCGCTCCCTCTCGCCGACCCTGCCGCATTCGCCGAAAAATTGCTGAAAGAACGCACTTTGTCGGCAAGCCGTTCCGACCGCAGGCAACCTGGGGCTTACCTCTGGTGGCTATGGGAAAAAGGGGCCACCTTGGAGGCGCTTAACTGGTATGTGGCGGAACGTTCCAAATATTCCGACCACGGCCTCATGGCAGCCGAATACCCTTCTGACGACATCGAGGCGTTCGTGCATTCCGGGGCCCGCGTGTTCGACAAATATCATGTGGAATACTTGCGCAAGGGGTGCCATGAGCCGGAAATGCGAGGGGAAATCGACGGGGATGCGGTGTCGGGTCCGGGCTCGCTGAAAAATGTGAGGTTCAACCCCGACGGCAACGGACGGCTCGCAATATGGAAAGACCGCGTGCTTCCCGAGCCGGGATTCCGCGAAAGCAACCGCTATCTCGTGGTGGTTGACGTAGGAGGCAGGAGCGCGAGGGCCGACTGGTCGGTGGTGGCGGTGTTCGACCGCGAGGGAATCGACCGTGGGAAACTACCGGAAATAGCCGCCCAATGGCGCGGACATACCGATATCGACCTCCTCGCGTGGAACGCCGCGAGAATAGCCGCCTACTACAACAATGCCCTCCTCGTGATTGAAAGCAACACGCTCGAAACCCACGACCCGGAACGGCAGACCGAGGGCGACCAGTCGCTCTTCATCCTCAACCAGATACGCGATGCTTTCCCCAACCTCTACGCCCGCAGGCAAAGCGAGGAAGACGTGCTCCGGGGCGAGCCGAAGAAATACGGTTTCCACACCAACACCGCCACAAAGCCTATGATCATCTCCGGACTGGTAAAGGCGATACGCGAACACAGCTACGTGGAGCGCGACGAAGATTGCCTCAACGAATACCTCACCTACGAACAACGCCAGAACGGCAGCTACGGCGCACTTCCCGGCACGCACGACGACCTACTGATGACACGCGCCATCGGACTCCACGTCTGCTTCAACGAGATGAAGATGCCGCGCAAGGTGTTCGTTGAGTCGTCGCGCATTTCGCGCCGCTCCCAAGGATTTCTCTGACTTATTCCATGACTTTCGCCCGCAGCGCGGAATAAAATCCGTCTGCGGGCGTTATCTTTACATACACCCTTACTTCACTCAAAATGGAAAACGAAAGCACCCTCCTCGTTCCGGACAACGACAAACACCGGTGGACCACCCTTAAAAGCGAAATCATAGTGTCACGGCCGCCATGGCTCCGCGTGCGCCACGACGAGGTGCGCCTCCCCGACGGACGCATAAACCCGGAATTCTATGTGCTTGAATATCCCGACTGGGTCAACGTGATAGCCATAACGGAAGACGGCAAATTCGTGATGGAGCTGCAATACCGCTACGGCATCGACCGCACATGCTACGAGATTCCCGCCGGCGTGATGGAGGAAGGGGAAACGCCCGAACAGGCCGCCCGCCGCGAACTGGAAGAGGAAACCGGCTATACGGGAGGCGTGTGGACCCACCTCATGAGTGCTTCGGGCAACGCCAGCACCACATCCAACCTCACCCACAGCTTCCTCGCCGTAGGAGTAAAACCGAACGGCAAACGGCACCTCGACAAAACCGAAGACCTCGACGTAGAGCTCCTCACCCGCCGCCAGGTCTATGACCTCCTCCTCCGCGACGAAATCAAACAAAGCCAGATGGCCGCCCCCCTCTGGCGCTTCTTCGCCCTAAACCCCTGAATCACTTTCGAAATCCAATCACACGTGCCGGCACGCCGCCAACAATTGCCATAGGAGGTACGTCTTTTGTAACAACCGCGCCTGCTCCAACCACCGCGCCGTCTCCTATGGCGACACGTGGTAAAATTATGGCGTTTGCCGCAATCCAGACATCGTTGCCAATTCTGACTTCACCATCCATGCATCCCGATTTATGACGCCTTGTCATAGGCAAATCGCCTGCCGATATATCATGATTACCTCCATGTATGTTTACCCCCGGACCAAACATGACATGATCGCCGATAGTGATTGCGCCATGTTCACTTTGAAAACAACAGTTTCTTCCTATAAACACGTCTGAACCTATCGAGATTGTCTTGTAGGTAAACACACCTCCCTCACACAATTTCACACCTTTCCCAACTTTCTTGAATTTAGAGAGTTGATATTTACGCACGCAATGAGTGTTAAACTTTCTCACCGTGAATACCAACCAACCATAGGCCACAGAAATCAGACTCATAATCAAAATTTAATAGCATCCGACAAATCATCATTATTTTTTGTCAGGATTATATTTTCCAACGATTTTAGAATTCCAATATTATACTAAATAATAACAATTTCTCGTTTCTCAAATATATTCATAAATCTTCCTTATGACAACGACGCTATTAGTAACCACATATAATGCGCCACGACAGCTTGAGCTATCCGTAAAAAGTATTCTTAACCAAACCATTCTTCCCAACGAAATAGTAATTGCCGATGATGGTTCAAGAGAAGAAACTTTCCAGACGATAGAGAAACTGAAAGCAAATTCTCCCATCCCTATAAAACATATTTGGCAACCTGACGAGGGCTTCCGTGCCGGCGCAGCAAGGAATAATGCAATCAAAGCTTCTTCCTGCGATTACATTATCCAAATAGACGGCGATATAATCCTTGAAAAACATTTTGTAGAAGACCATCTCAAATTGGCAAAAAAAGGCACTTTTGTTTGCGGTTCAAGGGTCAGGCTCGACGATAAACTTACAAAAGAGGTGCTTTCTTCCGGAAGAATTGAACTTGACAAGGGTGAGAAAGGTATGAAATCGACCCTTAATGGTAGTCGTATCCCATTTTTAATTCCTTTTTTCAAATATTATAAATCAAAAAATGGCTTTTATGCGAGAAGTTGCAATATGGCATGCTGGAAATCAGATTTACTTCTTGTAAACGGCTATAATGAGGATATAAGTGGATGGGGAGCGGAAGATTCTGAACTTTCCTGTCGGCTTGTCAACGCAGGCATAAAAAAAAGATTTATAAAATTCGGAGGTGTCGAATTCCATCTTTTCCATAAAGAGAATGACAGGAGTTTTAAGAAACAGAATGCATCTATAACCTACAAGACCATTAAAGACAAAATCAAATGGATTCCCAACGGGATTATAAAAAACAATCCCGGCAAATAGGAATCATCGGTTTTTCTTTATACTTAAAAAATGATACCAAAAAAAATACATCTTTGTTGGTTGAGCGGAGACCCCTACCCTTCCAAAATAAAAAAATGTATTGATTCTTGGAGAAGAATCATGCCTGACTATGAAATAAAGGTTTGGGACACCACCAATTTCGATATAGAAGCCGCACCCTTATACGTTAAAGAGGCTATATCAAAGCGGAAATGGGCTTTTGCCGCCGACTATATCCGTATGTATGCCCTTTATCATGAAGGGGGGATATATCTTGACTCGGATGTGCTCGTAAAAAAGCCGTTTGATAATTTCCTTAATCATTCGTTTTTTTCCTCATTAGAATATCATCCTATTCAGATTGAAAAAGACAATTCCCTCCTGATGATTGATGAATACGGAAACAGAATCCGAGAGGGTTTTGTATCGGGCATTCAAATACAGGCTGCCGTAATGGGTGCGGAGAAGAATTCCAAATTCGTTAAAGATGTCATTGACTGGTATGCCGACAAATCATTTATAAAGGCTGACGGAGAATTGGCCACAGATGTCTTATCTCCTCAGATATATGCACGCATAGCCGAAAAATATGGATTCATATATAAAGACATCGACCAGGAATTAGACGGAAATATATTTATCTACCGTTCTGAAATATTTGCCGGCAATAAACATGAGGTTACACCGGCATCCTATGCCATTCATTACTGCGCCCATAGTTGGCATCCTACCATAAAGGGAAAAATAAAGAAATTTTTTAATAAGTTTCTTCATCATCGTACCTGATAGCTTAAGCACCCTTCTCTCCCCTGCCTACTCGCTCCCAGCCCATCCCGATTATATCGCTCCCAGAAAGGCCTTAATAATCCAAAATCTGAAAACCGCTCCTCCCTTCCCTCGCTCCCGGAAGCTCTCACAATCCAGATTATAAAACCGCAGCATCTCCTCAGGGAGGAGAATGCTCCCGATTGCAAATTTGGAATGCTTCAAATTGCAAATTTGAATTGTGTGAGTGCCTCGGCACGAAATCCACAATCGCGAGCACCTCGGCACGAAATCCCCGGCACGAAAATCATATTAGAAACCGCCAATGGCTTTCTCATAGACCGCCATAATCGAGGAGGCCATCTTTTCGGTGTCGAACCGGGCGGCATGCCGTTTCCCTTTCTCAACCATAGCTTTCACGTCGGCGCTACCGGTAATCACCGCCCTGAGAGCTTCCCCCATCTGGCGCGCATTGTCGGGAGCTACATATATGGCGGCGTCCCCGCCGGCTTCTTCCAGACACGAACCAGTGGCCGCCACCACAGGCCGGCCGCTTTCGAGAGCTTCAAGCACAGGGATGCCGAACCCCTCGTAGCGTGAAGGATAAGCCACCGCTTCAGCCATCTGAGTCACGGCAGGGAGATCGGCGAAAGATATGTCATGCCGGAAAATCACCCTCCCCGCTACCCCAACCTCACGGGCGATGCCCTCCACCTTCTTCATATAGCCGCCGCGGTCGCGCCCCACAGCAAGCAATTTCACATCCTCCGGAAGCGCGGCAAGCGCCCGCACCGTAAGCTCCAGATTCTTGCGAAGCTCTATCGTGCCGACCTGGAGGATATATCTGTCAGGCAGTCCGAGGCGTGTCTTTACCTCCGACAACTCTTCGAGGCTGCGTTTCCGTTTAAAAGAAGCGTCGCATCCCTGATAAACCACATCGACCTTGCCGGGGTCAACGCCATACAATTCCACCACATCCTGCCGCGTGCGTTCGCTCACCGCAATAATCCGGGTGGCATTGCGGCATGACCTACCGTATTTAAAATCATATATCCGGCGGTCTATGCCAGAGTAACACTCCGGCATACGCCTGTAAATCACGTCGTGCATAGTGACAACCGACGGCACCTCCGCCGACAAAATATTGAGCGGCAATTCATTGCTCAGCCCATGGTAAATATCCACCTTATCGGCTCGGAGATTGTTGGTTACGCCGAACGTGCGCCACAACGACCCGGAGAACCCGGAACCCGACGGCAAACGGAACTCTACGTTTGGCATCGCCTCTATCAATGCGAGCCGTGGATTTTTCTTAAGCTTTGGAGTATATACATATAAGGAATCGTGCGGATAAGTTTCCGCAAGCTGCTCTATGACAAGCCGCGAATAGTTTCCCAGACCGGTCATGTTGGAGACGGCTCTCTTCCCGTCAAATCCGATTTTCATCTGATATCCTTGTTTTTGAAATCCATATTCTGAAACCGCATCCCCTCGCAGGGAGAATGCTCCCGATTGCGAATTTGAATTGTGTGAGTGCCTCGGCACGAAATCCACAAAAATTCGACTGACTAAACTCCACTCGCAAAGTTAACCATAAAAAACCATACCCTCAAATTAATTTTTGTTCAGTTTTTGTCTGATTTACAAATTATTTGTAACTTTGCATCCACTCCATGCCTGCATTTTGAAAATAATGGCAGGTTTCCGGCATTATAATACCAATAAAATGCCATCTTTCCTTTTTTAGCAATTTAAGTTTCTACATATATGAGCGACAGACTTTTTATTTTCGACACCACCCTCCGCGACGGCGAACAGGTGCCCGGGTGCCAGCTCAACACGGTCGAGAAAATCGAGGTGGCGAAGGCACTTGAAGACCTCGGGGTAGATGTCATCGAGGCGGGATTCCCCGTCTCTTCCCCCGGCGATTTCAAATCGGTAGAGGAAATATCGAAGGCCGTGACATGGCCCACCATCTGCGCCCTCACGCGTGCCGTGGAAAACGACATCCGCGTGGCGGCGGAAGCCTTGAAATATGCAAAACGCAAAAGGATACATACCGGCATCGGCACATCCGACCCGCATATAAAATATAAATTCAAATCCACCCGCGAAGAAATCATAGAGCGAGCCGTGGCCGCCGTAAAATATGCCAAATCATTTGTGGAAGACGTGCAGTTCTATGCCGAAGACGCCGGACGCACCGACAACGAATATCTCGCCCGCGTGGTGCAGGCGGTGGTAAAGGCGGGAGCAACCGTCATCAACATCCCCGACACCACCGGCTACTGCCTCCCCTGGGAATTCCGCGACAAAATCAAATATCTCATGGAGCACGTCGATGGAATCCACAACGTGGTAATAGCCACTCACTGCCACAATGACCTCGGCATGGCTACCGCCAACACCATCAGCGGCATCATGGGGGGCGCACGCCAGGCGGAAGTGACCATCAACGGCATCGGCGAACGCGCCGGCAACACCTCGCTCGAAGAGGTGGTGATGACCCTCCGCTCACACAAAGAGCTCAACATCGACACCAATATCAACGCCACCCGCATCACATCAATAAGCAAGCTCGTATCGAGCCTTATGAACATGCCGGTGCAACCCAACAAAGCCATCGTGGGGCGCAACGCCTTCGCCCACTCTTCGGGCATCCATCAGGACGGCGTGCTCAAGAACCGCGAAAGCTATGAAATAATCGACCCCAAGGATGTGGGAATCGACGAGAATTCGATTGTGCTTACCGCGCGTTCGGGACGTGCCGCCCTCAAGCACCGCCTCCACGTGCTCGGCATAGAGCTTGAGAAAGACGCCCTCGACAAGGCTTATGAGAATTTCCTCAAACTCGCCGACCGCAAGAAAGAGATCACCGACGACGACGTGCTCATGCTTGCAGGCGAACACCGCGAGGGACACCGCATCAAACTCGACTATCTCCAGGTCACTTCCGGCGTCGGGCTCCGCTCCGTAGCATCCATCGGTCTCCTCATAGCCGGCGAACGCTTCGAGGCATGCGCCTCGGGCAACGGTCCTGTGGATGCTGCCATCAACGCCATCAAGGTCATCATACGCCGCCAGATGCTCGTGAAGGAATTCCTCATCCAGGCCATCAACAAGGGGAGCAACGACATCGGCAAAGTCCACATGACCGTGGAATACGACAACCAGCACTACTACGGCTTCTCCGCCAACACCGACATTATCGCGGCTTCGGCAGAGGCGTTTATCGATGCCATAAACAAATTCCCGTTGTAAAAAAACGCGCATAACATAACGAAGGGAGGCGGCTTTACAATCGAGCCGCCTCCCTTCGTTATAATCATCTGGCAATCATTCAAGTATCCATTGCCATTTCTCTATCAGGAGCCATGCCCCGACTCCGAACACGGCAATCATTTTACCAACCGTTATCAATATTCCCTTACGGTTCCTGGCTTTGATATACAGCACAAGGTCCATGGTCACACCAACGGCAAAAAACAATACCACAGCCGAAGTTATTATGCTGAACACCGGACGGAGCACCGATTTTAACGGATAAAATGCTCCCGGCATATTTCCCTGCCATGTGGCGTAAATCGTAAACAATCCCAAAACGATGCCGGAAATCATGAAAAGGATTGCACCAGCGCACACTATAACCGAAATCCGGTTCCCGGCATTGGCATACGCCACCATATCTTTTGCCAACTTATAGCACCCGTAAGCCAGGTAGCATATCACTCCGCCAAAAAAGACATATATCAAAAGCTGTTCTATCAATTCCATTTTCTTGTAATTTTAAACTTCCGTTATTCCGTCGGAGCCGTTTTATCGCCTTCCTTTTTCGGCATACGGCCATGACGGCGCAGCGATTCGGCTATAATCCATTGCAGCTGGCCGTTGACCGAGCGGAATTCCTGCGCCGCCCATTTCTCGACAAGCTCCATGGTGGCGGGGTCGAGACGCAGCAGAAAACCCTTGTTTTGTTGCTTTGCCATCCCGAAACCGGTTTTACTGATAAAGCGTGCCTGTGTTCAACACCGGTTGGGCGGGCTCGTCGGCACAAAGCACCACGAGAAGGTTGCTCACCATCGTAGCCTTCTTTTCCTCGTCGAGTTCCACCACCTGCTCCTCTTTCAGCTGGTCGAGCGCCATCTTCACCATCGACACCGCTCCCTCCACAATCTTCTCGCGGGCCGCGATAATGGCCGACGCCTGTTGGCGGCGAAGCATCACGGCTGCAATCTCCGGGGCGTAAGCAAGATAGTTCAACCTTGCCTCCACAACTTCTATGCCCGCCATGGCAAGACGTTCGTTGAGCTTCGATTCGAGCTGTTCGTTTATCTCGTGGCCATCGCTGCGGAGTGTGATTTCATCCCCTTTGCCGTCTTCTTCGTCGTATGCATATCTGCCCGTCACCTCCCTGAGGGCAGCGTCGCTCTGGATGCCTACAAACGCGTTGAGGGCCTTCGCCACCGCATCGCCGGCGATTTGCGCCTGCGCACCCTTGCCATCGCTTGCAACGGCAAACATTGATGTGTCGCCCGCATCCACGTCAAACACAGCGCGGTAGGTGTCATTGACCTTCCATACGAGCACCATACCTATCATCACGGGGTTGCCCACTTTGTCGTTCACCTTAATCGGGGCGATGTCCATATTCCTTATGCGGAGCGACACCTTCTTCTTGGTCATGAAGGGATTTACCCAAAAGAATCCCGTATTGCGGTATGTGCCGCGATATTCGCCGAAAAATATCATCACCCTCGCCTGGTTTGGCTGAAGGATGAAGAACCCGCATGAAAGAATCCCCATCCCGATGAGCCCGAGCCCGGTCAACACTCCGGATATCCAGTAAAGTTCTTCGGGCAGAACAATAAACGACGCCACTATCACGGCGGGGATGAGCAGCAAAACCACCGCAAGCATCCCGAACCCGTTGAAAATGCTCCCACCGTAGGGGAATTCCTTGTTTTCCTGTCGATTCATAATATGATATTATTTTGATATTATTTTGATGCAAAGGTAATGTTTTATCGGTTATTTTCAAAACATTCACCGATATTTTTTCATTTGTAGCGGTTTTTATTTAACTTTGCCGTTGAAGTTTTCAAACTGTTAACTCTTTAAATTCTTACAAAAAATGAAAAGAATATTTTCCGCCCTCGGCATGATCGGAGCCTTGATTTTCTCCGGCTGCAGCTCGAAAGGGAATGTTGCAAAAAACGACACACAGGAGCGCGACTCAACATTCACCAACGTGAAGCATCCGGAATGGAGCCGCAACGCAGTGATATATGAGGTGAACCTCCGCCAATATTCCGACTCCGGCAACGTCACCTCGTTCGCCCGCGAACTTCCGCGTCTGAAAGACCTCGGGGTCGATATCCTCTGGATGATGCCCATCCACCCCATCAGCAAGAAAGAGCGCAAAGGCACCCTCGGCAGCTATTACGCTGTAGCGGATTATACGGCCTTCAATCCCGAATTCGGCACCATCGACCAGTTCAAGGATATGGTGAAACAAGCCCATGCACAGGGAATGAAAGTAATTCTCGACTGGGTGCCCAACCATTCCGGAAGAGACAACAAATGGGTGACTGAGCATCCCGACTGGTATGAGAAAGACTCTCTCGGCAACATGAAGGGGGTCTATGACTGGACCGACGTGTATGTATTCGACTATTCCAACCCGGAGATGCGGAAAGGGATGATCGACGCAATGAAATTCTGGCTTACAGACGTTGACGTGGATGGTTTCCGCTGCGACGTAGCAATGGAAGTTCCTACCGATTTCTGGGACGAGGCGCGCCCGAAACTTGAAGAAGCGAAAGCCGACATCTTCATGCTCGCAGAGGCCAGCAAACCGGAACTTCAGAAAAACGGCTTCGACATGGGCTACAACTGGCCTATGAAAGACCTCTTCAGCGCCATCGCGGCCACTTCGGGGCAATACACTTTCAAAGGCTCCGACGGCAAGGTGAGGGAATTCCCCGAAACGCATGCCGTAGCCATCGACAAACTCCTCGCCGAGCAGGCTGCCGAATATCCCAAAGACACGTATCTGATGAACATGGTCACCAACCATGACCTCAACTCCTGGGAAGGGACGGAATTCGACCGCCTCGGCAATCTCACACCGGCGTTTGCAGTGCTTTCATATACCCTCCCCGGCATGCCGCTCATCTATACCGGACAGGAGACCGGCATGAACCGCGCTTTCGAATTCTTCGAGAAAGACAAAGCCCCGCAGTGGGAACCACGCAACGAATATTTCACGTTCTATCAGAAACTCAACAACCTGAAACATTCGCAACATGCACTCGCCGCCGGGCTTGAAGGGGGCGAACTCACAAGCTATGCCACGTCGAGCCCCGACCTCTACATCTTCTCACGCGAAAAAGACGGTTCGAAAGTGACGGTGCTCACCAACCTCGGCAAAGAAGAGGCAGCCGTTGAATTCACCGGCGACAAGCCCGAAGTGAAAGGAATGAAAGATTTCTTCAGCGGCGCCGACGCAGCTATCCCCGCTTCGCTGAAACCGGGCGAATACCTTGTCTTCGTCAAAGAATAAATTCCCCTTCCAAAGAAATAAAAGAGCAGCCCCGTCTGCGCCCGGCCCCGCCTCCCCAAGAAGCG
>CABRKI010000056.1 GCA_902471455.1 uncultured Porphyromonadaceae bacterium
TATCTTTTCTCTTCTAATCGCCGGGACCGTGCCGGCGTGGGGGAAGGCGGTGCCTTCGTCCCTTATCGGCGACCATGCCGTGCTTCAGCAGAACACCAACGCCCGCATCTTCGGCACCGCCGACCCGGGTTCGAAAATAACCGTGACCCCTTCTTGGAACGGCAAAACCTACACCACATATACCGACCGCACCGGCGAATGGTCGCTGGCGGTCGAAACCCCGGAGGGCTCTTTCACTCCTTATAGCATCACCATTTCAGACGGCGACCCCGTCACCATCTCCGATGTGCTCGTAGGCGAGGTGTGGCTGGCATCGGGACAGTCGAACATGCAGATGCCGCTCAAAGGTTTCCCCGGATGTTGTGTGGTAGGGGGTTACGACGAGATAACGGATGCGGGCGACAAAGCCGGCAGAATCCGCTTCTTCACAGTTCCCCTTTCGCAGAGCTACACTCCCGTTGACACCGTCCCATCTTCATGGGCCGTGCCGTCGCCCGAGACGGCTCCCGAGTTCAGCGCGGTGGCATGGCATTATGCCAACCGCCTCTCAAAAGTGCTCGATGTGCCCGTCGGAATCGTTAGCGCGGCATACGGGGGTGCGAAGGTGGAGAGCTGGACCCCGCGCGATATTCTTGAAACATATCCCGACGTGTCGCTTGACCCCACAGATATCGAACCTATGGTGCATTACCATCGCCCCATGCTGATGTATAACGCCATGTTCAACCCCATCAAGAACTACACCGTGCGCGGCATAATATGGTATCAGGGCTGCTCCAACGTCAGCACTTGGCAAACCTATGCTTCGCGTCTGGAAAAAATGGTGGCGCGATGGCGCGACGATATCGGATTAGGCAATATTCCTTTCTATGCCGTGGAGATTGCCCCTTACGAATATGGCGACCCTTCGGAAACCGGAAAGGCCCCCCTCCTGCGCGAGGCGCAGTGGAAAGCCGTGGAGATGATTCCGAACGCCGACATGATTTCCATAAACGACCTCGTGGAGCCCTGCGAGCGATATAACATCCATCCGGGCAATAAAGCGGCGGTGGGGAAGCGTCTTGCCGACGTCGCCCTCAACAAGACCTACGACCGCAAGCAATATCTTGCCGGCAGCCCGCGCTACAAGAGCCACCGCTTCGTAGGAAATGAGGCATGGGTGGCAATCGATTCACCTAACGACGGCATCTGCCGCAACTACGACATACGGGGATTCGAAGTGGCGGGAGCCGACCGCGTGTTCCATCCCGCCGACTCCGTGCGCCTCCATTGGCAGACCAACGAAATGGTGGTTTCAAGCAAAGCCGTGAAGGAACCCGTGGCCGTGCGCTACGGCTTCCGCGACTTCCTCCCCGGCACTTTGCACGGCGGCAACTATCTCCCCCTCATCCCCTTCCGCACCGACAACTGGGACTGACCTCGCGGGCATGAAATAATGACGGAAATGTTAAAAAGGAGAATTTATGTTTTATAACATATTTTAACGATGGTATAAACGGCGGGTTGGAGTGTATTTGAGTCAAAACATTCCAAAATAACCTGCGTATATGAAACAGAAAGAATCCTTACGAACAATGTTGGTGACATTTCTGGCGCTGCTGATGGTCTTTTCGGTGAGTGCGGAAGTGACATCTACGGTTTCGCTCGACGTCAAGAACGAGCCGCTTGTGAAAGTGCTTAAAAGTATAGAACAGCAGACCCCCTGCCGGTTCTCATACAAGTCTTCTGTAGTGAACAAGGTTAAGTCGGTGACCGTTAAGTGCAGCAACGTCAATGTGCTCAAAGCCCTTGACCAGGTGTTTGCCGGCACTCCGCTCACCTACGATGCCGTGTCGTCGAAATCGATAGTCATTCTGGAGAAGACCGAAAAGAAGAAAAAACAGTCGGCTCCGGAAGTTATCAAAGGCCGCATATTGGATGAGTCGGGCGAACCGCTCATCGGCGCCACCGTCATGGTGGGTAATACGGGTAAAGGTGTCGCCACCGACGTTGACGGAAATTTTATGTTGGAGGCTGCCAAAGGTGAAACCTTGAAGGTGTCTTATATCGGTTACGACAACAAAGACATCAGAATCGGCGACAAAACTTCGCTCGACATCACTCTCAGCCCAAACACCGAGATGCTCGACGAAATGGTGGTAATCGGTTACGGCACAACCGAAAGGAAGCGCGTCACCTCCGCCATCACCACAATCAAGGGTGAAGAAATACCCAAGGGCCTCAACGGCGCGACGATAGCCACAGCCCTCAAGGGAGCCGTCACGGGTCTTGACGTGAGCGGATACAACGGTCCTAACTCCGGACAGGGTTTCCAGCTTCGCGGCGTAGCCTCCATCAACTCTTCACAGGGACCTCTCATTGTGGTTGACGGTGTGCCCGGCGGTTCATTATATAATGTCAACGCCGAGGATATCGAATCTATCGACGTGCTGAAGGATGCTTCCGCAGGAGCCATCTATGGCACGAGGGCCGCCGCAGGTGTGATCCTTATCACTACGAAGCGAGGCAAGGCAGGACAGACCAGGGTGTCTTACACCTGCGAAGTCACCGTTGACCACATGCGCAAACGCCCCCACATGCTTTCGGCACAGGAATATGTTGACGAGGGCATCGGCACCGACTACGGTTACGACACCGACTGGTATGGCGAGATGACGCAGAAAAACGCCGTGTCGCAGAAACACGTGCTGACCCTTAACGGAGGTACCGACAACGCGAGGGTGTATGCTTCAGTGGCATACGAGGACATGAACGCCGTTTTCAAGCATGATACCCGTACCGACTATTCGGCACGTATAAACGCCGACTTCAAGGCAATGGACGGAATCCTCGAATTCGCCACCCGTCTGCAGGTAAGGCAGAAAGACTCCGACTGGAGAACCGGCGTTTCGCAGCTTCGCCAGGCATTGGTGCTCAACCCTACCATCCCAGTGATGAGCCCCTCAAATCCTGAGGAATACAATATCGACGAAGCTGGCCTCGGCTATTATACGAGCCCCGTAGCCGACAACGAATATCGCAAATATCTCTACCGCCAGCAATATCTTCTTGCCACAGGCGTAGTGAAAGTGAACATCATGAAGGGCCTTTCCGTACAGGCAACCGCCAACCTCGACTACCGTCCGAGCCGCGAATACCAGTGGTATGACCCTCGCCATAAAGATTGCGTGGTCAACGGATATGACGGCTGGGCACGCCATGATTTCGGCAAGAGCACCTATAAGACGTTCGAGGCATACGCCAACTTCGACCGCACGTTCGGACAGCACCGCATCGACGCCGTTGCCGGTTGGTCGTTCTATCAGAATTCGGGACTCAGCTTCTATGCCGCCAATGCCGATTTTTCCGTTGCCGGCGTTGAAGGATGGAATATAGGTGAAGGAAAGTATATCACCATAGACCAGAATAATAAAGTTGGGTCCGGTCGCAGCGTACGCCAGCGTCTCCTCTCATATTTCGTGCGCGCCAATTATGCTTTCGACGACAAGTATATGATTTCGGCAAGCTTCCGCCGCGAGGGTTCTTCAAAATTCGGTCCTAAGAACCGCTGGGGTAACTTCTGGTCAATTTCCGGAGGCTGGCGTATAAACAAGGAAAAATTCATGCAGGATATCGATTGGATTTCCGACCTTAAGATCCGCGCCGGTTACGGTGTGACAGGTAACAACGGTCTGCCGAACGGTATCTCCACCCCGACCTTCAGGACCTGGGAAAACTATATCATCGACGGCAAATGGCAGACGGCATATTCCCCTTCCGCCAACGTGAACCTCGCAATCAAATGGGAGGAGAAAAAAGAATGGAACTTAGGTTTCGACTTCTCTCTCTTCAACGAACGCCTCTGGGGACGCTTCGATTGGTATGACAGGACCGTTGACGACCTTATCTATAACACCACCGCCCCGATTCCTCCCTACATTTATTCGTCGGTATATACCAACGTAGGCCAGTTGACCAACACGGGTGTTGAATTCGAACTCGGTGGCACGGTGCTCCAGACCGGCGACTGGAAATGGACCTCCGCTTTCAGGTTGAGCCACAACACGAGCAAACTGAAGAAGATAGCCGACGACGTCGATTACATCAACGGCCCGTCGTTCCCCATCCCCGGGTCTCCCGGTCCCGGCCAAAGAATCACCACCAATTCCGATATAGGCGAGTTCTGGGTGTTCCGCAACGCCGGTGTTGACGAAAACGGCAAATGGCTGATTTATGACAAGGACAACAACATTGTGCCTGCGGCAGGCAACGACGTGGAAGCCAACCGCGTGTATATGGGCAACGGTATTCCGAAGGTTGTGCTTGCCATGGACCACAATGTGAGCTGGAAAGGTTTCGACCTCGGGCTTCAGCTCCGCTCATGGCTCGGTTTCAACGTCTATAACCAGCAGGCTATGTATTACGGAATCCCCAACCTAAGCCAGGAGAACGTGCTCCGCGAAAGCTACTACAGGATGAAGCATATCAAGGACGATAACAAGTATGTTTCCGATTACTTCCTTGAAAACGGAGACTTCCTTAAAATAGAATATATCACCCTTGGCTATACCTTCAACATCAAGAAGCACTTCAAATATATCGACAAGATAAGGCTTTACCTCACGATGCGCGACGTGGCTATGTTCACGAAATATAAAGGTTACAACCCGGAGGTTGATATCACGGGTCTGTTCCCGTCGATAGAATCCACCACAAGGCTATATCCGCAGACCACCCGTTACACAGTAGGACTTCAAGTTAATTTCTGACCTATATGAAAGCATACAAGATAATAGCGGCAGGACTGTTGGCGGTTACGTTCAGCTCCTGCGAACTCGACGAGAAATATTACAGCCAGGTAACCCCCGACACCTTCCTTACCAACAAGACAAGCGTGAAGGCTCTGGCAAGCAATCCCTACGGATTCTTCCACGACTATTTCACAAGATACGTGATGCAGGCGCAGGAGATGACCACCGACGAATTCACCTGCCCCACGAAAGATACCGGCGACTGGTATAACGGCGGCGAATACTGGCGTCTCCACTATCACGAGTGGCTCCCCACCGACGATATGTGCGAAACCGTATGGCCCGATGTCTGCAAAGGTTTCTCACGGTGCATGACCGTGCTCGAAACCCTCGAAGGCCTTGATTTGAAGGGTATGGGCTTCACTGATGAGGAAGTGGAGGAACTCGTATATCAGACCCTCGCCATGAAGTATATGTTCTATGAACAGGGCCTTGACTTCTACGGAGGTATGCCGATTTACAACTCCACATACGAAGGCAACAAGCCCCGCAGCACCGCAAGGCAGACATTCGACTACATCGAGGCGGGTCTGAAAGACTGCATAGAGCATCTGAAACCGCGTCCGTCTGCCAATGCCGAAACCACCCATTTCCTCGACAAAGGGGGATGCGCCGCCCTCCTCGCGCGCCTCTATTTCAATGCAGAGGTTTATATCGGCGAGAGCCGTTGGCAGGAATGTGCCGCCCTTTGCCAGGACATTATCGACGGCAAATACGGCCCTTATGCACTCGGCTCGACCTGGAACGAAGTCTTCGGTTTCGACAACGCTTCCTCTTCCGAGATGATTTTCAGCATCCCTTCCGACCAGAACATGATGCGCGTCGATTGGTATGCACGCGCCCTCTATCCGAGAAACGTGTATAAGTATTTCGACCTTGATCCCTGGTATTATGGACAGACCGGATGGTGCCTTACCCCGTCGCGCAACCCTGCCGGAGAGAAGTATCTTGATGTGAACCCGGAAATCAAACTCGGTTCACCCTACGAAAGCTATGACGACACCGACCTCCGCAAGCAGCCTTACAAATACAGAGGCAACAAGAACTACACCGGAATGTTCCTTATCGGCGAGCTCCCCGGAGTGAAGGCTTACGACGGCAAAAGGACCGTGGTGCTCGTTGACCAGATTTACGAGCTCGACGCCGTTGACGACGAGCATCCTGCTGCCAGCTTCCCCTCCACGATTAAGATGTCGTCGGAATTCTGCGGCGTGCGCCCCGTGAAGATGCCTGTGCCTAACGATGCCGACCGCGACTATTGGTTCAAATCGTCATGGCCTACCATCCGTCTTGCCGAAATTTATTACACGCTTGCGGAATGCAAACTCCGCATGGGCGACAAGAACGGTGCTTGCAAGCTTATCAACACAGTGCGAAAACGTAATTTTAAGCGTGGCGAGGACCCGAATCCCTGCACCTCTTCCAACCTCGATATGTATCGCATGGCTAAGGAATGGATGATAGAATTCCTCTTCGAACTGCGCCGCCGCACCGACCTCATACGTATGGATTTCTACGAGACCGAAAAGTGGTGGGATTATACCCCGAAGGGCAACAAGAACCTCCAGCGTCTGCCACTTCCTCTTTCGGCTTTCGCCACCAATCCATTGCTGAAACAGAATCCCGGATACGACGGGGCGGACCAGTTGACTCCGGAAGAGATGTGACCTTAAAATCTTATCGAGATTGAGATTAATAATGTCAGGGTTGTAGCATGACCCCAAGGTAATGAAATGTAGTTAGGTTCGCCCGAGAGACGGGAGCCCCAGGGTTTGACTCCCGTCTCTTCTTTTTTGAAACTGCAAGGTTTGGATATATGAAGATTGTAAGCCGGAAAACGAATGATACTTTCTTGATATATGTCCAGACCTTCTATCACAAATAAACAAAGAATTATGAATAGAAGAATTTTACTCGAAATAGGAGCGTTTGCATCCGCAGTGTTGTTCCTTTGCCCGATGCCGGCGGAGGGGCGGTCGAAACTTACCCTTCGCGACCGCCAGGGAATCGACCTCCTGCAACGCGACCTTCGCAACGGTCGTGCCACAAGGGCGCAGGCGGAGCAGAGCGTCGTGATGTTCATAACCGTGGCATCCGGCACGTCGGAGGCCGACATCGAATATCCGGGCGTAGAGATAGTGGACCATATCGGGGATGCCTTCATCGTGGAACTGCCGATGTCGGCCGTCGATTCTTTCCTCTCCAACGACAAGATAATCGCCGCGCAGTTCGACCATTGCGACAAGCCGGATATGTTCTATGCCAGGATGGCACGTAACGCCAACGTCAACAACGCACAGACCGACCCGGAGAAGACGCTCGGACATCCGTATCTTGGCAAAGGAGTGGTTTGCGGGGTCTTCGATATCGGTTTCGACGTGAACCATGTGGATTTCCTCGACAACGCCGACAGGAGCAAGACTCGTGTAAAAAAACTCGTGGTGTTCAAGGGAAGTTCCTCCAACCCTGAAATAGATACGGAAGACGACGCTGAGATAAAGTCGTTCCCCACCGACAAGAACGATGCCAAACACGGCACACACGTGCTCGGCATCATGGCGGGAAGCTATTACGGGCCCGGCGATTGGAACGACATAGATTTCGGTCCTGACTCGGTGCGCTACGGACTTGTCACCGGGAGCCTTCCGGGCCATAACCCCGACGGCACCAAGCCCGTGCCTTATTACGGTGTCGCCCCACAGGCCGACATCGCGATTTGCGGAAACCGCACCGGCCTTTACGGCGGTGCCCAGATTGTAGGCGCAAGAAGGATTATTGAATATGCCAAGAAAGTAGGGAAACCGTGCGTGATAAACTATTCGTTGGGTTCCCAGTGGGGACCCCGCGACGGTAGCCATCCTGACGACATCATCCTTTCCAATCTCGCCAAGGAGGCCATCATCTGCAAATCGGCGGGCAACGACGGCTCGTGCAACGATTATTTCAGCGAGTATTTCACCGACCCTTCCGGTTCCGTAGCCACGTTGCTCCGTTTCCCTCCGAACGAAGAAAACAAAACCGCCGAACTTGAATTCTGGCTCAACGACAGCCGCAGCGTTAAGATTGACCTTATTGCATACGGAAGTTATTATGACCCCGAGGAATATGACGACGTGACAAAGGAATTCGTGCTCGGTTCTTTCGACGGACCCATCGTTGACTGGGAAGGAAACCCGACGACGTTAAGCTTCACCCCTAATGATTTGACAGGCGACCTTACCGGTGTTTTCGAAGGCAGGGTGAATATTTCAGCCGAGGTGATGGCACAGAACAACCGCTATTGCATAGAGGTGTCGTTTGACAACGGCTTCAAAGTAAAGAATGCCAAGATTGACGGCAACGTGATGAGCATACAGTTCGGTCTGCGTTTCCACGGTGCCCCCGACCAGAGGATAGACGGCAACTGCTGCGGCGATTGGGTGAAATTCGCCGAGAACAAGCCGGGATACGTCAATCCGTCGCCATGCCTGAGCATTGCCAACGGTTCATGCGCAGCCAACATCATAGCCGTCGGCAGCTACAGCAACCGTACCGCCATCCGTTATCTCACCGGTAAGGTATGGCGCGAGACGTGGCCCGACAAAGAGGCCGGCGACATCGCCCCCTCCTCCGGCTACGGCGTGCTTTACAACGGCAGGTCGTTGCCGCAGATCGCCACCCCCGGAGTCAACATCGTGTCGGCGAGCAGCCGTTTCTGCGAACCGGAATCGAACGCCGTGGCTGTGGGCGATTATAATTCACAGAAATATTATTTCTGCGAGATGAGCGGCACGTCGATGTCTTGCCCCCTGTTTGCAGGCATTTGCGCATTATGGCTTGAAGCCGACCCGACGTTAGGTTACGACGACATCATGGAAGTGCTTGAAAAGACATCACGTCAGGACAAGTACACAGAAAGGGCTCCGGGCCGTTTCGGCTACGGCAAAGCCGACGCATACGAAGGCTTGAAATATGTGTTGCAGAGAAAGTCGCAAGGGGGAGTGCATCCGATGGAAGTTGACGACAACCTCTTCCTTGTCAACAAAGTGGCCGATGGCACTTACGAAGTGACCACCGGCGACGACAGCGATTTCAAGGTTGACCTCGTATCCATGGCGGGTGCCGTGGTTAAAGAATTTACCGGCAGCGGCACCGTGACGGTCAGCACGGCAGGATGCCCGAAAGGGATTTACATAATCAATGTGCGTAACGGCAAATTCAACAAGGGTTATAAATTGAGAATATAATAATATCAGATAATTTTGATGTCATGAAGAAAACATTGCTATGCATGTCGTTGCTTTTGGGAGGCGCCGCTTCGGCGGCGACTCCCACCCCTCTCCCCTCCTGGGAGGAAGGTGAGCTTGAATTCCATGTGATTTGCACCGGACGAGGAGAATCGCTGTTTATGATTATGCCCGACGGCACTTCCATGCTGATAGACGCCGGCGACTGGAACGACGCCTGGGATGAGTTGTGTCCGGCCATGCCCGACGAGCGTTACAGGGCGGGGGAATATATCAAGCGTTACATCCGCAAGGTGAATCCCAACGACAGTCTGGTGGACTACCTTATGGTGTCGCATTTCCACAACGACCATACCGGCGACACTACTGTGAGAGGTCTTCCGAAAACGAAAGGCAAAGACCCTGACTACGTGCTGTGCGGCATCATGGAAGTGGGGGAGGAAATAAAGTTCGGGAAGGAGTTCGACCGAGGTTATCCCGATTATTCCTATCCGACGAAGATAGAAGACCCCGACGTTGACAATCTCCGGGCGTTTCTGAAAAACCAGGCCCGTGAGAACGGTCTGATTCAGGAAGAATTCAAGGTGGGGGCTTTGAACCAGATAAGCATGACCCACGACCCGGCGAAGTATTCGGGACAGTTTTCCATACGCAATCTTGCCGCCAACGGCGAAATCTGGCAAGGGGAAGGTAAAGGCACGTTGAAATGTTACGACCTCAACAAGAAAAACAAGACGGGCGGCCAGAACGAAAACGCCAAGAGCCTGGCTATAAGGGTTGACTACGGTCCGTTCGGCCTATATACGGGTGGCGACCTCACCGGTTCGCTTCTCGATGAAAAGGGGGATTGGTTCAACCTGGAGGATATGACGGGAAGAGTGTGCGGCATGGTTGACGTGGCGAAACTCAACCATCACGGCTATCGCGGTTCCACTTCCGCCGACTATGTAAAAAGCCTCGACGCCCGCAATTATCTCGACCCCGCATGGGATTATTGGCATATCCAGCCCAAAATAATGAACAACATCTATGAAGGGGGCCGATATGAGGGACACCCTATGGTTTTCTCCACCCACGTCTTCTATAACCATCGGAAGGAATTCGGGAAAGAACCTTGGTTCAGGGTTGTCAATCCCGAGTTCGGACACGTGGTGGTGAAGGTGGCGAAAGGCGGCGATACCTACAGGATATTCGTGGTTGACGCCACAGATGAAGAGATGAACGTGCTGAGGGAATGCGGCCCGTTCAAATCGGGGGAACACACCAGATAACAATTAGACACATCATGATATGAATCTTAAGAAAACAGCAATAACATTGGCGATGGCATCTCTGGCGGCGGTTTTACCGGCGTATGGAGAAAGTCCGGGCGACGGAGTGGCATATAAGGACAAGAACGTAAGGTTTACGGTAGTGGCCGACGGGCTTGTCAGGATGGAGTATGCCCCCGACGGAAAATTTACCGACAACCGCAGCTTCATAGGCTACAACAGGGAATACCCTAAAGTAAAAGCCGACGTGTCGGAGACGGCGGCCGACGTGGTGATCAAGACACCGAAAATGGTTTTGGAGTATAAGAAAGGGAAGAAATCGTTTTCGGCTGAAAACCTCAAAATCACGTCGGCACCCGGGGTGAAGCCTTTCTCGTGGGTGCCCGGCCAGAAGCAGGAAAAAAACCTGATGGGCACTACGCGCACGCTCGACCGTTGGGACGGCCCCGATTATCTGCATAAAGAGAAAGACGAGTGGGTATCGACACCGCAGACGCTCGAAACCGGCCTCCTTGCCCGCGACGGCTGGACCCTTATCGACGATTCCGAGGGATACGTGCTTGACAACGACCCGCAGATTCCATGGGTGAAGGAACGCAAGGCTAAGAAAGGTGCGCAAGACTGGTATTTCATGGCTTACGGCAACGACTACAAAGGCGCGCTTAAAGACTTCACCACGCTTTCCGGCAAAATACCGATGCCGCCGCGCTATGCGTTCGGCTATTGGTGGTCGCGCTGGTGGGCATATTCCGAACATGAGCTCCGACGGCTTGTGGATAACTTCGAGGCATACGGCATTCCCCTGGAGGTGCTCGTAATCGATATGGACTGGCATTACACCGACGAGGCGCACGGAGGCTGGACAGGCTGGACATGGAACCGCCGCCTTTTCCCTGAGCCGGAAAAATTCCTCAACTATCTGCGCGACAAGAACCTTAAGATCACCCTCAACCTGCATCCCGCGTCGGGAGTGCGCCGTTTCGAGGCTTCTTATCCGGAAATAGCCCGCGAGAACGGCGTGAAACCGGAGAGCGGCAAGGATATTCCGTGGGTTTCTTCCGACCGTCGGTTCGTGACAAGCGTGTTCGACCATATCCTCGACCCGATGCGGAAAGAGGGGGTCAGCTTCTGGTGGCTCGACTGGCAGCAAGACCTTTACGATTCTAAAATGAAAGACCTGAGCAACACATGGTGGCTCAACCACACTTTCTTCAACAAGATGAAGAGTGAGAAAGAGGGGCGTCCGCTTATCTTCCACCGTTGGGGTGGCCTCGGAAACCACCGCTATCAGATAGGGTTCTCGGGCGACAGCTATTCCACCTGGAAAACGCTTGGCTATATGCCTTACTTCACATCGACTGCCGCCAACGTGGGCTACGGCTATTGGTGTCATGACCTCGGCGGATTCTACATGGCTCCCGGCGACACGGCAATAGACCCTGAACTCTATACGAGGTCGTTCCAGTTCGGCGTATATAGCCCGATGATGCGCAACCACTCCACGAAAAACGCGAAACTCAACAAGGAGCCTTGGAATTTCGACCGCAACACAATGTCGTATATACGCGACGCAATCCAGAGAAGATACAAGATTGAACCGTATATCTATGCTATGGCGCGTGAGGCATACGACACAGGCGTCAGCCTTTGCCGCCCCATGTATTACGAATGGCCCGACAAGGAGGAAGCTTACAAGTATGCCAACCAGTATATGTTTGGCGACGACATGCTGGTGGCTCCCGTCATCAGTCCGGCGGAAGACGGCTATTCCACCGTGGAGGTATGGCTTCCCGACGGGGAATGGTATGAGGAGGCTACGGGCACCCTCCTGAAAGGAGGCAAGGTTTATCAGCGCCGTTTCGCCATGGATGAATATCCCGTCTATATCAAGGGTGGGTCGGTTTTGCCCTACCATGCCGGGAAAGTAAGCAACCTGCGTTCAAACACACATCCTTATTGTCTGACCGTCTATCCCGGTGGCGACGGCTCGTTCTCCTTATATGAGGACTTCGGCGACGACGACAACTATGGCACTGAATTCGCACGGACGGAAGTTACTTCCGAAAGGAAGGGAAATCAGCTGAAAGTGTCGATGTCGCCGCGCAAGGGACAATACCGCGAAATGCCCTCCCGGCGTGACCTCGAAGTGAAGGCTGTGGCTACGCTTCGTCCTGTGAAAGTGACGGTTGACGGAGCGGACGCCGACTTCTCTTACAATCCGGCCGACCTTTCGGCTACGGTTTCCCTTCCGGGAGCCGACCCTTCGAAACTTCATGAAATCGTGATGACATTCCCGGAGAATGCCGAAATCGCCGACGGCACCATAGGAAACATGAAGCGTTTTATCGACGCATTCGGCGGAATCAAGGAGCTATATTCCGGACTTGAGGTGAACGAAGAATTCGGCCCGATGAGCATAGTCTATGAAGCCATAGGGTATGCCCCTGAAAAGGAGTCGGAAATACTTGATTCTTTCAGAGAGAAGTTCAGCCGTTTGGAGGAAGTCGTTAAAAACCAGAAGATGAACGACAAGGCCCGCGAGCAATTCCTGAAGGACGTGGGAATGAAAGTAAATAAAAAGGAAAAATGAAAATCATAAAAAAATACGGAATCATGGTCAGGATATTATTGGCGTTGCTGCTCATACTCCCCTTTGCCTGCGGCGATGCGGAAAGTTCGGGGACACGCACGCCTGCCGCGATTGGCGGCGACGAATCGGGCAAGTTCAATCTTGCCACCTATAATCTGAGGTATTATGCCACATCCGATTCGCTTCAGGGCGACAAATGGCAGACAAGAAGTAAGGTTATCGCCGATTTGGTGCGCTTTCACGAGTTTGACATATTCGGCACCCAGGAGGGCCTTAAATTCCAGCTTGAGGATTTGAGGAAACGCCTCCCCGGATACGACTACATCGGCGCGGGGCGCGACGACGGAAAGTCGGGTGGCGAACATGCCGCCATCTTCTATCGTCCCGACAAGTTCGAACTTCTCGACCACGGCGATTTCTGGCTTTCGGAAACCCCGGACAAGCCGGGCAAGGGCTGGGATGCCGTATGCTACCGCATCTGCACCTGGGGCAAGTTCAGACATCGCAAATCGGGTAAGGAATTCGTGCATTTCAACCTCCACATGGACCATATCGGGAAGGTGGCGCGTATAGAGAGTGCGAAACTCGTGATGAAGAAAGCGAAAGAGATAGACAAGGGCGCCACGGCATTCATTACCGGCGACTTCAACGTTGACCAAACGAGCGACTGTTATGAATTCCTCTCTTCTTCCTCTGATTTTAAGGATGCGCGCGACCTTGCCGACATAAGGTATGAAACCAACGGCACATGGAACGAGTTCAAAGGGTCGGGCTATTGCAACAGCCGCATCGACCATATTTTCGTGTCTCCTAACGTTAAGGTTACACGTTATGGCATTTTGACTGATTCCTACCGTACATCGCCCTCGGGAGTGGCCGGAGGCAGCAATGACGGAGGTTACGACTGTGAGGTGCTTGACTTTGAGAACCGTCTTCCTTCCGACCATTTCCCCGTGCTCACGACGGTGGTTTTGCCGTAGTAAAAGGTGTGTATGATGTAGGGATATGCCTCCGGCATGTAGCATTTGGAAACAAGATTGCCGATCAAACGTGCCGAAGGCACGTCCCTACATACGAATGTGTTAAAAAGGAAAGAAAAATGAGTCATAGATTTGGATAATAACGTGCTGAATGGTAATTTTGCAAACGTATTTATAAAGCGTCGTGGCGGAAAATGCGAGGCTTTTTCCGCCACGTGTGCTGATTAATCATCGAATAACCAGATGCGCTTGATTCCCAATGTTGAAAAGCACCTTGTCAAAGGTCTCCGTGACGGGCGGAAAGAGGCTTTCGACGCTATCTATAAGATGTATGGAAAGCGATTGTTGGCATATTGTGTCTGTCAGGTGGGGTGTAGCGAGGATGCTGAAGATATTATCCAGGAGGTTTTCCTGAACCTTTGGCGTACACGTTCGGAATTGAAAGACGTGGATTCTCTCCGACCGTTGCTTTTTACGGCCGCACGCAACAGGATAATCAACCTATGGAAGAGCCGGCTTAATTCAAATCTATATTCCGATTATGTCACGGCAATTCGGGAAAAGGAAGAGACTTCCGGGAGCGCAGCCATCGAATATCGGGAATTCGAGAGGCAGGTTATGAAAGAAATTGAAAAACTGCCGCCGACGCAACAAAATGTCGTGCGGTTATCCCGCATGGAAAATCTCGACACTAAGGAGATTGCCGAAAGGCTCAACCTGAGTGTGCAGACAGTTAAAAATGCTTTGAGCGCAGGGTTGAAGACCCTTCGCAGTGCTTTAGGTGGAAAAACATTCCTTATACTGCTTCTAATATTGCTTTGCCACCTTGCATCCGAATCTTAGGATGGGTGTAATGTTAAGAAATTACTATGTCGTTTGAAGAACTTATAAGAAAATATAGAACAAACAGCCTGAATCTTGACGAACTGGAAGAAATGCGCCGACAGCTTACAGTCGCGCCGCTTTCCGACATTGAAAGGGCGATGGCAGCTGTCTCGAAAGAAGATGACGACAATCGTCCTGTGGAAGTGTCGCAGGAAATGATTGACAGGGTTAAGAACCGTCTTGACCGGGAGATTGAAGTGTGCCTGAATGAAGGGGCGGCCTCATTCACGGAGCGTAGTGACGATACGGGCAAGTCTCGCCATAAGTTTGGATGGAAAGTGTTTTCGATGGTAGCCATGGTTCTGGCACTTGTGTCGGTGGGCGTATCTTTTTATTTTGTAAGTAGGGAAAAACAGTTGCTTGCATCAACCGGTTTTACCGAAGTTTCGACCCAGTTCGGAGAAAAGTCTAAAATCAGGCTCCCTGACGGCACGGTTGTGAACATGTATGGGAGAACCCGTCTCCGCTATCCTTCCGACATTTCGCTTGGCAACAGGAATGTGGAATTTAACGGTGAGGCATATTTCGATGTCAGCAAGGATGCCGACCATCCCTTCACGATCAGGGCAAACGATATAACGGTAAAAGTGACCGGCACGAGTTTCAATCTCTATGCGCGGCATGACTCGGAAGCCGACGAGATTATTCTTGACAAAGGGAGCGTAACCCTCTACGATGCCGACAGCGACGCTTCGGTGAATCTAAAGGGGGGAGAATCGGCTGTCTTTGACAAAGAAAGCGGAACGTTTGATGTAGTGGACTTCAAGGACAACCCGTTGTTGCGCCGTCGTATTTTCGGCATAAGGTATGACAACATACAGCCTGAAGCTCTTATACGTTCGATGGAGAAAACTTATGGAGTCTCTCTGAACAATGAAATAACCACTGCCATCAACAGTCCGTTCACGGGTGTCCTTCCTGACGACGACATCAATGAGGCGCTGGTGATATTGAGCAAAATTTACGGCTTCAAGATTCCTTATAACAAGGATAAACCTTAATTTAATGCATAATCTTTGTAGAATGCATAATGCATAATTCATAATCTTTAACGAATGCACAATTCATAATTCATAATTTAATTTTAAATCATAATACACAATCGGAGATTATTGATATTTATCCGATTTCAACTTTATTTGATTATGCATTATGAATTATGCATTAAAGGAAGTGCATTATGAATTAAAGACGGAAATATGTTGTAGAACATATAATTATATCGGTACTTTTGCAAGCGACGGATGTATGAGGAGTAAGTAGTCTGCAAGATTGAGCTTTATTATGGGGCGGGAGTGTTTCCATAGATAAGGCTTTTTGTTGAAGATTGCTTGACAATCAACATTTTTCAATAACCTAAACTTGTAAAAGCATGAAGAATCTTTTACCTCTTGCCCTTTTCGGCATCTCATGCCTGGCAGTCTCCGCCGCCGAAGATGTTCCCACGCCCTATTTTATGGCAGACTTCAACACTGAAGAAACCATGACCAAAGCCACTATCGGCAAAGACATGGAGTTCATAAACGTCGGCTGGAACGGCGACACCTATAGCCCGATTGCGTTTATGTCAGACGGTAAGGGCGTTAACAAGGAAGACGGCTATGTATATGTTCCCACAGGTGCATGTATCAAATGTGATTTCAGCGCGCTTCCCGGATTTGTAAATCCCGCCGACCCTGACAATCCATACGTTGGAGTGTATTCGTTTGCAATCGATGTGAAGGTTCCGAAACTCGGCACCTATTATTGCCTTTTCAATTCAAATCCAAAGAATAACACAGATGCCAAACTTTGCCTGAACGGTTCGGGTAATATAGGGAGCGGTTTCCTAAAAGGATATGACGACAGTTGGGCTGCCGTACCTGACACTTGGTATAGGATTACATTCACAGCAAACCAACCGGACGGCCATTTCGCAATATATGCCGACGGCAACCTCATACAGGAGGGTGAATCGGGAAATGTATCGAAAATCGACGGAAGATATGCTCTTGAAAAGGAAGGGACACTTTTCATAGCTGACGACAACGAGGAAGACGCCCCGATGTATTGCTCGAAGATTATGTTCTTCGACAAGGCCCTCACCGCAGCCGAAGTAAAAGCCCTCGGAGGCCCCAAGACGGAAGTTACTTCTGGCGTAGCAAGCATAGCCGCCGATGACAACGTGGCTGTTTCAGTGGATGGCGGTGTAGTCAACGTAAGCGTCAATGGCGGGAAGATTGCCGACGTGGCTGTTTATAGCCTCACGGGCGTGAAGGTGGCAGGTGCTGTCGTAAGCGACAGCTTCAGCTGGGATTCCGCCGATGCAGCAACCGGAGTGTATGTAGTCAGGGTTGCAAGCGAAGGCAACGTAAGTGCCACAAAAGTCATTGTTAAGTAGGTGTATATAATAAGTCGCGTGGAGGTTCGCACGCGATAAAAGAAAAGTGTGTCATAATCGGTTATGACACACTTTTTTGTGTTGTTTGCCGGATGAAACGGCTTCTTCATTTTATTCCGTCGTCACCGAAAGGAGCGTTTTTCGACAGCTCTTTCTGGCTTCGCATGTTTTCTACTTCGCGGAGTAAAGTTTTTTCAATTTCCGGTATTGCCGATTCGTCGAATTTGGGATAGCCTTCATATTTTTTTTCATCCTTAGGCGATATTTCTTTTATCACCGGCGTGGCGAAACGCTTGGCATGGCTTCCTTCCGGCACCTTGTCTTTTAAATATTCCACCATCCTCTTTTTGATACCGTCGATAAGAGGTGATTTTTCAAGTTCATCGATAGTGCCGTCGAATTTCATCTTGTATTTGGAAGAATCTCCGAAACTAATGACAAAAATCTTTTCCTTGCTTTCCATAATATATATAAGTTAGATTGTGTGTTTTGTACAAATAATTTAACGCCGTGGCGGAAAGTAAAGTTCAAAAAGGAGGGGTCGGCAGGATTATTGTCCTGTCAACCCCTCCCGAGGCACTATCCGGAAAGGGATAGATTAGAGAGAATTTGTTAAAGCAGTTGTTATATTAAAGTTTTTTCTTGCCCCAATAGGTTTTCCTGTCGGTGATTCCGGCATACACGATGGTGGGGCGGCGTTGTCCGTCTTCCCAGTCGCATTCGCGTTTCAGGTATAGTTCCACTCCGTTGGCGGTGAGAATCTGCGTTTGCGGGTCGTAGCTCCAGTCGGTGTCTTTCCACGTGCCTTCGCTTATCTTATGGTCTGAAGTAAGAACCATTGTGTTCGATTCTTTCTGTTTGCCGTAGGAATATCCGAGATCGATGTGTTCCCATGCGCCCACAAGTTCATCTTCCGAAATCGGTTTCTGAGGCACGGCTCCATATCTTTCGGGCAACACGAGCGGCCAACCGTCTTTTGTCCAGACGATGCTGCGCACGTGTCCCATCATCAAGGCGTTGCTGAATTCGTTGCCGTTCACACCTTCCGGCATACGAGCCTGCGAGGCATAATACCAGTTGCCTTCTCCGTCGTCAAAAACCGTGCAGTGTGAGAATCCCACCCAACCGGGATTGTCGGCGAATTTATATGGATGCGTAACCACCGGAAGTGCGTTGCCTCCTACAGCAGTCACGTCCGTATCGTTGATGTCGAGATAGGGGCCGTCGATATTCTTCGAACGTACCACACGTGTATTGTAAGCTACGCTCAGTTCGTCGTACGCAAGGAAAAGATAATAGTATCCATCGCGGTAAACCACTTCCGGACCCTCCGAACCTTGCCAGCGGTTGCCCATCTGGCGTGTGGCTATCAGTTTGCCGTAGGCGGCTATGTCGGCATTCGTCCCCCAGGGGTTGCCGAGCGTTTCGGCGGTTTTGCCGGTGGCAGGGTCGAGTTTCACGGCGGCTATGCCGCTGTGCCATGAGCCATAGATCATCCAATGCTCGCCGTTTTCTGTTATTATAACCGAGGGGTCGATGGCGTTGAACTTATAATAGCAGTTTCCCCAGTTGTCGGGACGTATATGGAAATTGAGCCCTTTGTCGGAGGCGTTGGTTATCACGTAGCCCTTGTCGGTCCAGCCGTCGTTGTCGGCGGGGTCGGTGTTTTCCATCATTCCGATGAAAGCTCTCTCGCCCCATGAATTGTCGCCGTCGAGAAATCCGGGCACCACTATGGAGTAATACATTCGGTAAAGATTGTCGGAAACTTTCACCACGCTCGGCGCCCAATATCCGAAAGCGTTCTCGTCGGGCTGAACGGCGGCAAGACCCATTCCTTGACGGATTTCGTTAAGCTTCGGAATCACCCATTCCGGAAGTGCCGGCATCGTGCCTCCGAGATATTCCCAGTTGACCAGGTCGAGCGACCTTCTGCCGTGGAAATGTCCCCCTTCGGCGTGGGCGTTGCCGTATGATGCGTCGGTCTGATACATGTAGTAGTATCCGTCGGCTGCCTTCATTACGGTCGGGTCGTGGACGTTGGCGAGGTTCCACTGCGAACGGTTGCCCCAACCTGCGATATCCACATAATAGTCGGGATATTGCGGGCCTTTGTAGGTGGCGAGTTGTTCGTCGATAGAGCCTTCCCCGGTAGTGATTACGAAATCATCGGAATATATCACGGAGCCGTTGTATTCGTTCATGAAAGCACGGACGTGGTATTCTCGCGAAGGGGTAAGCCCGGTGACAGATGCCTTGATAGTGTCGCCAGACACGGTGGCGTCGAAGACACTCTCATAGATTGTCGGTGCGGGCTTTTCCGACACGGCATAACCCGCTTTCGTGTAGCGGGCGCCCTCCTTGAGATGGAAGATGGCGTTGAAATTGGCGTATGTGCCTCCGTAGTCGGAAGCGACGGGGGTTTCGATTACGATTCCCTGTCCGTCGGGATATACGATTTTGTCGTCGTCGCTACAAGCCCCCGTAAAAAGGAGGCCTGCGGCAAACGCGACTGATAAATATCTGTTTAATCTCATAATAATGACTAATGACTGAATCACTAACGACTAATGACTAATTGAATCATAGCTCCCATCCCGGAGTCTGTGGCAAGCGGGCTTTGAGGGTCTCGCTGTGTGGGATGGGGATATAATAGTTCTTCGGGGAGTTGAACACGCGGATGGGGTATGTGTCGGCCGGACCATAGGTGAACATCTGCGGTGCGTCTGGGTTGACGGTTACGCCATAGAGGTTATACACCTGTTTGTAATATGGTTCGTTACGTTCCGAAGCCGCAGTTTTACCCTCGAAAAGTTTCCAACGTCGTTCGTCGAAGAATCGGTGGTCTTCAAAACAAAGTTCTATGCGACGCTCGTTGCGTATTCGCTCGCGGAGAGTGGCCTGGTCCATTCCGGAATATGCGGGCATACCTACGCGTGAACGGAGCTCGTTGACGTAGGCGTATGCCTGGGATGTCTGTCCGGCTTCATTGAGAGCCTCTGCGGCGTTGAGAAGCATCTCGCCGTAGCGGAAAATCGGGCAGGCGTGGCGTGAATTGGTGGGGCTGCTCCATGAAATGTTGTTGACGAATTTTTTAGTGTAGTAGCCGGTCATCGTGCCGCCGTGGAGAGCCTTGTAGTCTATGCCCGATCCGAAGGTGACATCGATGGTGCGCTGTTCGTTGGTGAATGCGTCGCCCCACACGGTGCCGTGATGGAAAATTGTCTGTTCAAGACGCGGGTCGCGGTTGCTGTAGGGATCTTGGGGATTATAGGCGGGGTCCTTGTCGATAGGGAGGCCGTTGATGGTTTCGTATGAATCCACGAGGTTCTGCGTGGGGTTTGTACGTGCATAGGAGCTTGCTTGTCCGGAGAATCCCACCGGGGCGAGACATTCCTCCACAACTCTTGTGGTCCAGACCGAACGGCTCAGGATATACTCGTTGTTGAGCACGGGGTTATCCACGAAACACTGGTAATAGTTCTCGTTCGGGTTGTCGTCGGGAGTGCGGTAGAGGCGGTAGGGGTTAGACTGCTGTGCGTTTTTGTTGAAGAAGTCGATGCAAGCCTGTGCCGCTTCGGCCCACCATTCCCGGTTGTTGTCGGGGTTATGGAGCGGGGAAGCCCTGTATAGTAGGGCTCGTGCCTTGAGGGCGTAGGCGGCTGCCCCGTTTATGCGTCCCCAGTTCTCTTCCTCGTTACGATAGCGGAACGGCAGGTTGTCCTTATACTTATCGCATTCGTCAGCCACCCATTTGAGCACGTCGGCACACGCGGTGCGCGGAGGCATCGCCATACTCGGGTCGAGGATTATGGGCACGCCGTTTTCGTCGTCACCGACGATAGGGATGTCGCCAAACCATTGGGCGAGGTCGAAATGCAGGATTGCACGCAGCACTTGGGCTTCAGCCACCCAACGGTCGTAAAGACGGTTGTCGTCGCCGCTTTTTTCGGCATTGCCTACCACGCTCGATTTGGCGTAGCGGATAAACGTGTTGCATCCGCGGATGCCGGGATAGTCACGCTTCCAATAGTAGGTGGAATAGAAATGGTTGTTGGCGGTGAAACCGTCGTTGACCACCGAATGGTAGTAATGCCCGCTCCAATATGAGATGGAGTTGTCGGTCATATTGTCGCGCGAACCGTTCTGGAGGTCGCCTGAGTTGTAAGGCGCGAAAGCGTCGGGAAGGTAATCGTAGAGCCTGGCGAGAAACCCGCGGGTCATATCGTAGTCGTCGAAGACGTTGTCTGCCTGCTGGGTCAGGTCAACTTCCTTGTCGAGATAATCGCTGCAGGATGCCGCCCCCATCGAGAGGGCGACAGCCGCGGCTATTGATAATATTTTTGATTTCATGATATTCATAATGTGAGATGGATTAGAAAGTGACGTGGACGCCGAAGTTGAATATGCGGGTTTTCGGATACCACCAGCAGTAAGACATCGGTTTCTCGGGGTCCATACCTTTGGGGAGGTGGCTCCAGTTGAAGAGATTATAACCGGAGAAATAGAAACGGCACTGGCTCATGTGGATTTTGGAGATGAGCTTAGCGGGAAGTGAATATCCGAACTCTATGTTGCGTAGGCTCAGATAGTCGCCGTTCATAATCCAGATGTCGTTCTGATATGTGCCCGTGTCGCGGTTGGAGTCGATGTTGTTGAAACCGCCATATACGGGACGCGGATATTTGGCGTTGACGTTGCGGGGGTCGGCGGGATTGTCGTTATAGTAACCCCAGGCGTTGACCACTTCATGCGTGCCCATGTTCGACCATCCCGAGAAAGAGGCCGAGGGGGAAACGAACACGTTTCGGTTAAGGTATGCCGTGAACACGGCTTTCAGGTCGAAGCCGGCATAGCCTGCGCTTATCGAAACGGAAGGGGTAAGTTCCGGAATGATTGTGTAGCCGATAGGCGACATGTCGCGTTCGTCGATCATGCGGTCGCCGTTAAGGTCTTTGAAGACGGCGGTTCCCAAAGGCTGGTTGCCTGCCGATGCCGAGTTGTAGGGATATTTCTCGGGATGGGCGATAGCGTCGGCCTGGCTTGTGGCGATAAGATTGGGGTCGGACGCCCACTGCACGAACTGGTATTGGTTCCAGCCGCCGATGCCGCCGGTGAAAGGCCGTTCGTAAAGTTCCTGTACGGAAGTCGATTCGAAAATACGTTTCCCGGTTTTACGTTGCCATTCCACGAGAGGTTCCGTTTCGTCCATTTCCGTGATTTTGTTGGTGTTCCAGGAGAGGCTACCCTCGATGGCGTAGTTCACTTTGCCGATGCGGTTGGAGTGTCCGATCACGAGTTCGAAGCCCTTGCTCTCGACTTTTCCGTAGGAGTCGCGGGCGTATGTGATTCCCACCATGTCGGGAATTGTGGAGCGCGACACAAGAATGTCGCTGCGCCATTCCTTGAAGACATCGAAAGATCCGTAGAGTTTTCTGTTCCAGAAATCCCAGTCAAGGCCGACGTTGAGCATTTTCGACACTTCCCAACGGCTGTTGGGGTTGCCGGCCACGCTCTCGATGTAGCCGGGCACCCATGTGGCGTTGTAGCCGAAGCCATATCCGCTGTTGGCGGAGAATATCGACTGGTAGGGGTAGCGTCCGGCTCCCGTGTCGCTCTGGCCGGCCGTGCCGTATGAAGCGCGGAGTTTCAGCAGGTTGATGTCGGGGTTGCGGAGGAAACTTTCTTCCGAAGCCACCCATCCGAGAGATGCGCCCCAGAACGTTCCCCAACGGTTTTCGGGGTCGAAGTTGTCGTTGCCCATGCGGGAAATATTGCCCGACACGATGTAACGGCGGTCGAAGACGTAAGTGGCTTGGCCGTTCCAGGAGAGGAAACGGTCGGAAGAATACTGCGAGTTGTCGGTGCTTGCCTCCCTTACGTTAAGACGCTGCTGGTAGCTGCGGATGAAGGCGTTGGCGTCGATATGGTGCTTGCCGAAATCGCGGTTGTATTTGAATCCGAACCTCATGTTGAGTGTCCAGGAATTGGCGCGTTCGTTTGCCGAAGGGTTGGTGAGTTCCGAATAGGTTGTGGTCTGCGTCAGTGTGAAGTCTTCGGGACGCTGCACGTCCATGTTCATATAATCGTATGAATACGTGTTTATGCTGTTGTGCTGCGTAGATTCAAACACGTCGAAAGCATCGAAACTGACCACGAGGTTGGCTTCCAGCCCCTTGGTGATTGGGGAGAGGTCGCCGTTGATGTCGAGGGTGGAGTATAGGCTGCGGCGACGGTTCTTTTCCTGGCCCGACGACCCGAGGAGACGCGCCGGGTTTCGTGCCGTGTTGGAGGAGTAAATCAGTCCGCCGGGGGTATATACAGGCTCCATCGGGTTCCCTTCCACCGCACCGAAGGTGGTGAGGTCGAACACGCCGGTTGTGGGCTGGTTGATGTTGTCGATACGTCCGCCGAGGTCGAGGCCCACGCGCAGGTATTTGTTGACGTTGATGTCGAGGTTCGAGCGGAGGTTCCAGCGGTTGAGCACGTGCTGCATGGTGTAGCGGTCCATCATGTTGGTCCATTTGCTGTTCCACATACCTTCCTGACGGAGGTAGGAGAACGACACGTAGTAGCGTGCGCGGTTGTTACCGCCTGAAATCTGGAGGTTGGTTTTCAAGACGGGTGCTGTCTCGCGGTATAGCTGGTCGAACCAGTTGGTGTTGAAATATCGGTAACGGTCCATCCCGTCGAGGGTCTCGCCGTTGCTGACTCGGCGGTATTTCTCGATTTGTTCGGGGGAATACATCGGTTCCTGTCCGGAGAGATACCTCACCTGGTTGCGGGTTACGGCCATGTTGTAGGAATTTTGGGTCTCCATCTTGTTGGAAAGGGTCTGGAACCCGACTTCCTGCGTAAAATCGATGTGGGTTTTGCCGGCTTCGCCGCGTTTGGTGGTGACGAGGATTACGCCGTTGGCGCCGCGCATGCCGTAGAGGGCGGTGGCGGCTGCGTCTTTCAGCACAGTGATGGTTTCGATGGGGAATGCGTCGAGGAAGGAGAGGTCGCGTTCCACGTTATCGACGATGATGAGCGGGTTGCGTGCCGACGCGTTCATGGTCCTGATGCCGCGCACATACATCTGGGTTTCGGTCCATCCCGGTTCCGACGACCATTCGTAGGTCTCCACTCCGGGGAGCAGTGAACTGAAGGAGTTCTGGAGCACAGTCACGGGATAACGTTGCAGCTCCTGTCCAGTCACCACGGAACGGGAGTCGGTGATGTATTTGCCTTGCTGTGTGTTGAATGCCACCGGCACTTTATGCGAATAAGGGTCGGAATCCGGCTGGAGCACAATCGTGATAGGCGAGCTGAAGTCTTCCACCGGCATGATTGCGGTGAGGTAGCCCACGCATTTGGCGTTGACCTCGTCGTCGTAAGAGGCGTTGCTGATTGTGAAGTCGCCGTTTTCGTCGGTGAAGACCATCTTGCTCTGTTCGGCAAGGTTCACGACGGCTCCGGGAATCGGGTTCCCGTCCGGATCCACCACGCGCCCCTTGAGGGTGTTGCCGTCGCCGGCGGCAGCGACGGGGATTACGGCGGCGCATACGGCAGCCCCGGCAAGCGCGAGCCTACCCT
>CABRKI010000057.1 GCA_902471455.1 uncultured Porphyromonadaceae bacterium
CATACTCGCCCTTTTCTAAAAGGCGACTTCCTCAGCGTGTCCGCTGAATAGTTACTCTTTTGAAAAGCGAAAGTTAAAGAAGCGAAATAAAATGAAATTGTGAGATTTGATTTGGAGAATAATCGTTTAAACGTTAATTTTGCAGTTTGATTGGGTCGATGCCATGGCCCGACGTATGCCATGGTTCGATATCGGCTTATCCGGAACAGTTATGAAAATATTTGCATCTAACGTTATTCGCGAAATAGACAACGCCACCTGCGAGGCTCAGAACATAAACTCCATCGATCTCATGGAGCGTGCAGCCAGTGCGGTGAGTTGCGAGATAATATCCCGTTTCCTGCCAAACCAGAGGATTGTGGTTGTAGCCGGTCCCGGCAACAACGGTGGCGACGCCCTGGCAGTTGCAAGGATGCTGATTGAGCAGGGCTATAAAAAAGTCGAGGTGTTTCTTTTAAATGTGGTTGGGAAACTTAGCCACGACTGCGACGAGGAACGCAAGAAGCTGATTACGATGGACGGTATCGACTTCACTGAAGTGAAGCGTGATTTTTCGCCTCCATATCTTGGCGAGAACGACGTTGTTGTCGATGGGCTTTTCGGGTCAGGACTTCGTCAGCCATTGCAGGGTGGTTTTGTGGTGCTTGCACGTCTGATTAATGATTCCGGGGCATACGTCATTTCGATTGACGTCCCGTCAGGACTTTTTGGAGAATGGAATGAGAATGTCAGTCACCGCGACATGATTCATGCAAACCTCACGCTCACGTTCCAGACCCCCCGTCTTTCTTTCCTATTCGAGGAGAATGCTGACGTCATCGGGGAATGGAAGCTCCTTGACATAGACCTCGATGAAGCTAAAATGCGGGAGCTGAAATCCGATTTTATGCTTGTCGAGGCGGCAAGCGTAAGGCCGTTGCTCAGACCTCGCCGTGTTTTCAGTGGCAAACGCGACTATGGTTCGGCTTTGTTGATGGCAGGAAGCATAGGCATGATGGGGGCGGCTGTGTTGTCGGCGAGGGCCTGCCTGAAGAGCGGTGCCGGTCTTGTGACTGTACACAGTGCCAAGGTCGGGATGCCCATACTCCAGACAGCGGTGCCCGAAGCCATGTTCGAGCCGGACCGCAACGACAACTATATATCCGACATGACAGTCCACCACGGGCATCAGGTGGTGGCAATCGGTCCGGGAATAGGCACCAACGAACGCACTATAGATGCCCTTGAGGCGCTTCTCAAGAACTGCAAGTCTCCATTGGTGATCGATGCCGATGCCCTTAACTGCATTGCAAAGCGCCCGACGTTGCTTGAACTTCTTCCGGCACAGACTATCATAACCCCGCATATAGGGGAGTTCGACCGCTTGTTCGGTGAGCATCCGAATTCGGAAGAAAGGCTAAAGAAAGCCATCGACATGGCGAAGTATTACAATATTATAATAGTGTTGAAGGGCCATTATACCGCCACCGTGCGTCCTACGGGAAGGGTCTATTTCAATTCCACCGGCAATCCGGGAATGGCTACGGCGGGAGCGGGCGATGTCTTGACAGGGGTGATAGCCGCTTTTATTGCGCAAGGCTACCGTCCGGAACATGCCGCTACAATCGGGGTTTATGTGCATGGGCTTGCTGGCGATCTGGCCGCCCTCCAGCTCGGCGAGTGCGGGTTGGTGGCTTCGGATATCGCAGCTTATTGCGGTCGTGCGATAAGGGCTATAATAAATAGAGAAAAAATATAATCTCCTTAACCGAAGGTCCTCCTTGTAAAGGACCTTGAAATATAAATCGATATGAAATTAGATAAAGCATTTCTTACACTGTTGGCGTTGGTGGCTTCATCATTTACGGTATGCGCCCAGCAGACAAAGCTGCTGACTGCCGATAAACATAATGAATATGGATTGGTATATACCCTTCCCGTCACGGCGTTCGATATAGAGGTTACCGCCACGCGTGAGGTGCGTAAAGCCGGACCTTACTATCAGTATGCGAAAAAATATGTCGGCACCGATGTGGTTGTGAAAGAGGATGCCGAAGTCTGGACTATAGAATCTGTAAAAGTGCGTCCATACGGTGCTCCCGACAACAAATCGAAGTATCTCATGCAACTGAAACCCGGTGCAACCGCCTTTATCGGGGTTGCTGCCGACGGCATGTTGCTTTCGGTCAACTGCAATCCTGCCGAGCATGCGCCTGAATCGGCAGAGGCGCCCCGGGAAGTGGAGGGAGAGGTGCTTTCCGATAGGGAATATCTGCAATATGTTGACGAAGATTTCATAGCCTCTCAGTCGTCTGCCAAACAGGCGCAGATGCTTGCCGAGAGTCTGATGGAGATACGCGATGCCAAGATTTCGCTTACGCGAGGCACCGCCGACGCTATGCCTACGGATGGAAAACAGCTGGAACTGATGCTGAATTCCCTGCGTCATCAGGAAGCCGCCATGACTGCCGCCTTCCTCGGGAACATAACCAAAGAAACCGTGGTGCGTCATTATTCGTTTATTCCGGAAGAAGACGGGCGTAGCGTTTTGTTCCGCATGAGTGATTTTGCCGGTTTTGTGGGGGCTGACGATTATTCGGGCGATCCTGTCTATGTTAACGTCAATGTCACCAACGAAGCTACGTTGCCTGTCGATTCGAAGGGCGAGGCTAAGAAGCTTCCGAAAGACGCGGTGGCTTACAATGTACCCGGCACGGCAGTCCTTTCATTATCGTTTAAAGGGAAAAGCCTTTTCTCTGAAGAATATGAGATGTCGCAGTTCGGAGTGGTGTTCGGGTTAAGCCCCGATTTGTTCAGCGACAAAAAAGACCCCTCTTACGCTGTGTTCGATCCGGCAACAGGGGCTCTTAAAGAGATTGGTTCAATGAAAGATTTCCCTAAGGAATGAACGGCCCCGACCTCTTTTCACAAGGACCGCAGGCTATGACGTTGCTTCAGTTCACCACAGCCTTGGGTAATGCCGTGCGTATGTCGCCTGTGTTGCAGGGGGCGTGGGTTGTGGCTGAACTCAGCGACGTCAGGGTGAACGGTGGTCATTGCTACATGGAGCTTGTGGAGAAGAACGATGCGGGCCAGACAGTTGCCAAGCTTAGAGCCACTATATGGCAGTCGCGGTTCCAAATTATCCGCCGGAAGTTTTATGGTGCCACCGGTCGCGATATTACTACGGGAATAAAAGTGATGCTCAACGGTTCCGCCACCCATCATACCCTCTATGGCCTGTCGTTTAACGTAAACGACATCGACCCTTCATACACGCTTGGCGATATGGAGCGCATCCGGCGTGAGATTTTGATGCGACTCCACAGAGAGGGTATATTGGAAAATAACAAAAACCTGGAAATGCCCATGGCCCCACAGCGCATCGCCGTGATTTCTGCGGAAGGGGCTGCGGGATATGGCGATTTTATCAACCAACTTACCGGGAATCCCTATGGATTCGTTTTCTATCCTTGTCTTTTCCCTGCCGTGATGCAAGGCGAAAAGACTTCTGCTTCTGTCAGGGCGGCACTTGAGTATGTAGAGCAGACCATCGACCTTTGGGACTGTGTGGCGATAGTGCGGGGGGGAGGCGCCACTACCGATCTGAACGGTTTTGACGATTACGAACTTGCTAAAGCGGTTGCAACGTTCCCTTTGCCTGTGGTGGTGGGTATAGGGCATGAACGCGACCGCACGGTGCTCGACGAGATTGCCCACACAAGGATGAAAACACCGACTGCCGTGGCTGCATTCTTTATAGATGCGTTGCGTGCGGCTTCCGATAAAGTGTCGGGAATAATCGATGGGATAATACGTTATTGCAACGACCGTATTTTAGGTGAATCCCGTCGTCTTTCGAATTGTGAAGGAATGATTCCTGCCCTGGTGGAGGCAAGGATTTCGGGGGCGAGGGCATTGCTGGAGAAAGAAATGACCCGGATTCCTGTCCTTGTGACATCAAGGCTGTCAGAGGCGCGTGGACGGCTCGACACTGTAGGTCGTGTCATAAATGCAGTCTCAAGCGCACGGATAGCTAACGCCGCCCAACATCTTGCAGATGTTTCGGGCCGGATTGCGGTGGCTTCGGAGACTGTTTTAAAAAGGGCTGCCACCCGGCTTGATAATCTTGGCGGCATGGTGGAGGTTTTAAATCCTTCCAACACGTTGAAACGGGGGTATTCGATAACTCGGGTAAAGGGGGCTGCCGTGACGTATGCGGGTGGCTTGAAACCGGGAGACAGAATCGAAACGGTGCTTTACAACGGGACGGTGGAATCAGATGTTTCCAAGGTGGTTCTAAAAGATAATTAACAATAATTGAATATATTATGAATGAAGAAATGACCTATGGCAAGGCGGTTGCCGAACTTGAATCGATTGTCGCTAAAATGCAGTCGGATAATTGCGATATCGACCATCTTGCCGGTTATACATCCAGGGCACTGGAACTCTTGTGTTATTGCAAGGAAAAACTTCATGCCACCGACGAAGAGGTTAAAAAATGCCTTGCCGCTCTTAATGGCTGATGCCTGCAATCATGTCTCTTGCCAGAGCCGGTTACGGCCGTAGAAGGTGCGTTCTATTAAAAACATTAACATAAGCGTGCATAATCAGTCAGATAGGGTTAAATAATGCATAATTAAAGATAATTTGACACTTTCTTTTGATTATTTTACGTTTATGATGATGTTTTTGATGGCATAAAGCATTATCTTTGCATAGAAGTTACAGGAAGGATTCACTTTTTACCGACATCATGATTGCTGCATTACTCCTCTCTGCGCTCCTGATGCCCGCAAACTAAAGGACGTGAAACCGACTGACTTTGATAATAATTTTATTGTATATAATTCCCTAAATTTTATCATCGTATATGCTGACTGAGAAAAGAAGCAGTATGCTGCATGGAATCCTACTGATAGGATTGTTTTCGTGTGCGGCGTTTTATATCGGTGACGCGAAGTTTTTCAAGGAGCTGTCGTTAAGCCCTATGATCATCGGTATCGTGTTAGGTATGTTGTATGCCAATTCGTTGAGAAATCATCTTCCGGAGACTTGGGTTCCAGGCATACAGTTCTGTTCGAAAAAGATACTTCGGCTTGGCATTATCCTATATGGATTCCGACTGACATTCCAGGATGTGTTGAATGTCGGTGTGGCGGGCATTCTGATTGACGCCATAGTGGTGGTAGTCACCATTCTCGGCGGTGTCTGGCTTGGTAAACTGCTTAAAATGGACAAGGATATAGCGCTTCTCACTTCTATCGGCAGTGGGATTTGCGGTGCGGCCGCTGTGCTTGGAGCAGAATCCACCATACAGACTAAGCCTTATAAGACCGCTGTGGCTGTTGCCACGGTCGTTATTTTCGGAACCATATCAATGTTTATTTATCCCATAGCATATCGTGCGGGATTCCTTCAACTCTCGCCCCAGGAAATGGGAATTTATTCCGGAGCCACGCTTCATGAGGTGGCCCACGCCGTGGGTGCGGGCAATGCCATGGGACCTGAAGTGTCTAACGTGGCCATCATCGTCAAGATGATAAGGGTAATGCTTCTCGTGCCGGTGCTTCTGGTTCTGGGATACTGGGTTGCACGTCAGGCACGTCGCGAGGGGTCTTCCGGAAAGGGGGGCAAGGTGGCTATCCCTTGGTTTGCAGTGGGATTCCTTGCCGTGATTGGATTTAATTCATTCGACCTTCTTCCCGTTGCTTTGGTGGATACCATAAATTATATCGACACTTTCCTGCTCACCATGGCTATGGTGGCGCTGGGTGCCGAGACGAGCATCGACAAATTCAAAAAGGCAGGTGCGAAACCCTTTATATTGGCTTTCCTTCTTTACGTATGGCTTCTTGTCGGAGGATGGGCATTGGCGCGTTACGTCGCCCCCATGTTCCTGTAACCATCGAAGAGAGGGTGCAATTTCATAAAAAAACGGAATCTCCACAGGATTCCGTTTTTTTATGAAGCTATGACTTTATGCATTCTGTCATGAATGTCTGAACTGAAGTTCCTTCTCAATGTCGGTGATGTCGCAGCCCATTTGTTCGAGCAGCACGAGATAGTGATACATCAGGTCTGCCGCCTCGTAGATGAATCTGGAACGGTTGCCGTCAACAGCCTCTATGGCGGATTCCACCGCCTCTTCCCCGACCTTCTGGGCTATTTTCTTTACCCCTTTTATGAAAAGCCGGGTGGTATATGAATTGCCGGGCATTTCTTCGTGACGCCGCTTTATGAGAGCCGAAAGTTTTCTCACGAATCCGTCATAGTCTGGAGTGTCGAAGCATGCTTCCGTGCCGCGATGACATGTGGGGCCGACGGGATGGGCCTTGACGAGAAGCGTGTCGCCGTCGCAGTCGGCATACATTTCCACTACCTCAAGGAAATTTCCGCTTGTTTCCCCTTTGGTCCATAATTGCCGGCGTGTGCGGCTGAAGAAAGTTACCTTGCCTGTGGCGAGGGTCTTTTCAAACGCTTCACGGTTCATATAGCCGAGCATAAGCACTTTAAGCGAAACGGCATCTTGTATTATTGCGGGGAGAAGGCCGTCGGCGCATTTTTCAAGATTGAAATCGTCAAATTTAAGATTGTTCATAACCTAACTTCTATGCCTTTGCCTGTCAAATCTTTTTTTAGTTTATTCACGGTGGTTTCCCCGTAATGGAATATACTGGCCGCGAGAGCAGCGTCGGCCTTACCTGCGGCAAGCACCTCGGCAATGTCTTCAACGCTTCCTGCACCTCCAGAGGCGATTATCGGTATCGACACTTCTGCGCATAGTTTCGCGAATGTGTCGCACGGATAGCCGTTGCGTGTGCCGTCATGGTCCATCGATGTGAACATTATCTCGCCTGCGCCGCGCTCCTCCACTTCTTTTGCCCATGAAAAGAGTTCCTTGTCGGTGAGACGCGATCCTCCGTGTGTCGTGACTCTCCATACTCCGTCAATGCGTTTAGCATCGATTGCGACCACCACGAATTGACGTCCGTAGCGCGAGGCGATTTCCGTAATGAGTGCCGGGTTTGCCACCGCCGCACTGTTTATTGTAATCTTGTCGGCTCCTGCGTCGAGCAGACGCGAGGCATCGTCGATCGATGATATGCCGCCCCCCACGGTAAAAGGGATGTTGATTCGGTCGGCTATCCTCGCCACGAGTTCTGTGAATGTGTTCCTATCTTCCTTGGAAGCGCTGATGTCGAGATAAACGAGTTCGTCGGCTCCTTCCTCGGCATAGCGCGCGCCAAGTTCGACGGGGTCTCCGACATCGGTGAGACTTTCGAAGTTAACTCCTTTCACTGTTCTCCCATTCTTGACGTCAAGACAGGGTATGATTCTTTTGGCTGGCATTTTGACTTAAAATTAGATTGTAAAATTATAAAAGATGCGTCATATTGCCAAATTAAAATTTGTGTTTGTGAAGATTGGCAGATTCTTTACGGTCTCCCATAGAGGATACATCAACGAAACGCATATATTTTAATATTAAATTCTGTTAAAATAGAGCCTGTTTTGTTGTTCGGATTTGCCTATTACCGTTAAAGAATATAAATTTGCTATGCAAACAGGAGGCAACTCCTGCGGGAATTACATCATCGGTATGTCATGTAGGGATAAACGTGTTCCTCATGGCATCGGCGCAATTCGATTGCCGTATGGCAATTGAAAGTGGTGGGACGGCTCTTTCCCGGTAACGACTACATAAAATCTGTGTCCCGTCTGCAGAATTATCGGCATCCATTCGAGAGCAATCTTGAAGTGGATTTTTGGATAATTCGGAGCAGACATTTCAACATATCACGGCATCTGTTTCCGGTTATCCGGAAAACGGATGCTTTTTTTATATCCTTATGTGAGGCAGGATTCATAAGAAAATGCAAAAACGATAATAACATCAAATTAAAAATCGAGTTTATGAAATCAGAGAGTTGTAACGAGAGATGTCGAATTCATCGCCAATGGCTATGCAGGCTTCTTTTCATAGCATTGCTGCTCCCTCTTTGCCGGGAATCGAAGGCACTGAATTTTGTTGTGGGAGATTTCAAGTATGTTGGTATGGGTAAGTCTGCGACGGTTTACGCAAATCGCAAGGATAGGTCCTCGGCGAATATTCCCGAAAAAGTCACTTGGGATGGATACACATATACAGTGACTGCAATCGGAAGCGGTGCTTTCAGCAATTGTACGAAATTGAAACATGTGACAATCCCCAAAACTGTAACTGAAATTCGCAGCGGCGCTTTCTCTGGTTGCACGAGTCTGGAATCTGTGGAAATTCCCGACGGGATTTCGACGATTGAAAGGAGCTTATTCAGTGGCTGCACGAGCCTCTCATCGGTAGAACTTCCCGCCGGCATAACAGCAATCGGGGAGGGTGCTTTCCGTGACTGCGCAATGCTGGGGTCGCTGACGATTCCTGACGGGGTTAAGAAAATTGAAGAGCTCACATTCAGTGGCTGCAGGAATCTGACATCGATGAAGCTGCCAGATTCTGTAACTTCAATCGGGTCGGATGCATTCTTCGAATGCACAAGACTGAAAACTGTGACCCTTCCCGCCTCGTTGATGGAAATCGGCTACCGTGCATTCGGTTACTGTGCAACTCTGGGATCGCTGGAAATTCCCGAATCTGTTTCTACAATAGGAGACTATGCTTTCTTCGAATGCACCGGATTGAGTTCGATTGTTATTCCCGACCTTGTGACATCAATAGGCGAAAGAACTTTTTATAAGTGCGGCAACTTGACGTCGGTGAAAATCGGTAAATTGGTAACGGCAATCGGTGACGAGGCTTTTTACGGATGTGCGAGTCTGGAATCGGTTACACTCCCTGTCTTAGTGATGACAATCGGCAATCGGGCTTTCAGCGGATGCCGTGGCTTAGTGACAATGACAATCCCCGACGAGGTGAAGACAATTGGCGATGGGGCTTTCTATGATTGTCGTAATATGATATCTTTGACATTAGGCAAATCGGTGACTGTTATAGGCGATTCTTCTTTCAGATATTGCAGTTTCTATAATTTAAAAATACCGGATTCTGTAATTTCTATAGGGGATACGGCTTTCAGTGGTTGTACAAGGTTGGTTTCGCTGACGTTAGGTAATTCGCTAAGGGAAATAGGACCCTATGCTTTTAGTTCGTGCGGAGAATTGACATCGGTGGTCATCCCTGACTCTATAACGACAATCTCTGCCAATGCTTTTATGTATTGCGAAAAATTGAATAATCTGACAATCGGAAAGTCAGTTTCCTCAATCGACAAGTATGCTTTTGGCGGTTGTGTTGAGTTGAGAGATATAAATGTGTTGAATCCGGAACCACCGACAATTTTCCCGGATACTTTTTATGATAATCTTTATAATAAAGCGATGGTTCATGTGCCTCAAGAGAGTGAATCCAAATATAGGGAAGCATCAATTTGGGGGGATTTTAAGAATATAGATAATGTGTTTTCATACGTAGAGCAAGAGGATAAGAAGGTTTTCATAATCGGCGACTTATATTATACTGTCGAGGCCGATAATGAATTGGCTGTATATGCCTCGAATAAGAATCTTTTGGAGGCGAACATCCCGGCAAAAGTGTCGTATGAGGGAGTCGAATATGAAGTGACCTCAATCGGTGGGTGGGCGTTTGCCGAATGTACGAGCCTGGCGTCAGTGTCGATCCCTGCCTCGGTTGTCGAAATCGGTGATTATGCTTTCATGAATTGTAACCGTCTGAACGGAGTGTTTATATCCGATCTGGCGTCATGGTGCAATATCTATTTCGAGCGTTTTTATAACAATCCTACTTATTATGCTCACAATCTTTACCTGAACGGAGAGCCGGCGGAGCATATTGTCATTCCTGAGGGGATACAAACATTGAGTCCATACGTATTTGACCAATGCACAACTTTGAAATCGGTGAAAATACCCGATTCTGTAACTTCAATAGGTGATTATGCATTTGACGGATGTGTGGGTTTGGAATCAATGAAAATACCGGACTCTGTGACTGCAATAGGCTCTTCTGCTTTTTCTGGCTGCGAGGGAATGCGTTCACTGGAGATAGGCAAATCGGTAAAGACAATAGATAGGCATGCTTTCTATGGATGTAACGGACTGCATTCGGTGTCTGTCGCCGACATTGTGACCTGGTACGATATCGACTTTGATGATTTTTACTCCAATCCTCTCTATTATGCACATAATCTTTACGTCGGTGACAAATTGATAACTTCGATTTCGATTCCCAACGGAATGGAGGAAATAAAACAATATGCGTTTGCCGGCTGCAAAGGGGCAAAGACGCTAACTATCCCCCCATCAATGTTGAAAATCAATAATGGAGCTTTTCGTGAATGCAAATTCCGCGATATCAATGTTTATCCTGCGCTGCCCCCGGAATGTTATTCGGCATTCACTGACCATTCTGCAAATCTCCATGTTCCCTACGGTTGTAAGGAGAGATATCAATATTTTGATTTTGAATGGAAGAGATTTGGAAGCATAGGTTATGGCATGACCGAATCCTATGAATCCGCAGTAGAGGAAGTGGAGTATGATCAGTTCTCTTCCGAGTCCGTAGAGGTATTCGACCTGCAGGGTGTCAAGGTAGGCGATTCTGTTGTCGGTCTTGCAAAAGGAATCTATGTTGTCCGACAAGGGAACATCGTCAAAAAAATTGCCGTTAAATAAAAAACTGATTCAGATAACATGCAATAAGGCTGCGCCGTGAAATCAATTCGGCGCAGCCTCATTGCTTTTATATCAAAGTTCGAGGCTTGATATTCCGGGGATGTATTTGCAGCCCTGTGGCAAAGGTTCGGAGTCGTGTCTGTTTTTAACGTTATTCTGGATGGGGACTGAGAAATGTGATATAAAAATATTATTTTTGCATTATGGATTTCAAGAATATTGAAATATCGCGGCGTGTATGGCTGGTGCTTCTTGTGGCGTCGGCTTTGTCTGTCGTGGATATTTTAGGTTATTATATCGACCATGACATGGGGTTCTGGATCGAGTGGGGTGTGAGGTGTTACGCTGTCCTTAAAGCTACCGTGATAACGCTTATGCTCGGGATGGTGCGGAAACACCGGATACTGTATGGCATAGGATGGGTAGTGGTATCTGTTTTCATCCTTTTGAGTATCGTGAACGCAGTGTCTTATTCCTTGTATGGATTCGGTGTTTCACGAAAACTCATAACCATATTATATGAAACCAACCGCGAGGAAGTCCGCCAGTTTTTACCCGGAATGATAGGGAATATATTCTCGTTGCTGTTTTCATGGAAGATGCTTTTGGAAGTATGCGTTTTTGTAGCGGCATGGTTTGTCCTTCCGGTGATTCCAAAGCGATGGTTCCGGGATGCAATATGGGTTTTCTGTTTGTCGGGGATGATATATATAGTATGGTTTGCTGCCACCGCAAGATGGGGAAAGACGAACCATCTCATGATGGCACGTAGCGCGGTAGCCGTCAGAAGCGTGGTCAAAAGCACATCCGTGATTCGCGACCTTTCATCGAAACGACGGCCGTTGCCATATAGGGAGAGTGCCATTTCCCTACATCTCGCGCAAAACATAGTGCTTGTAATTGGGGAATCGGCATCGCGCGACCATCTTTCACTCTATGGCTATCCGTTGCCTACCACTCCAGAGATTGATTCCGTGCGCGATTCATTGTTTGTATTCACTGATGCAGTGGCTTCTTCTACGAGTACGGCAGAGAATCTGCCACGCATACTTTCTTTTATGAATTGTGAACCCGGACAGGGGGAATGGTATGAATATCCGACGGTCATGAATCTGTTGAAGGCTTACGGATATTCCACGACGTGGCTCTCCAATCAGGAGCGGACAGGCGACTGGTCGAACCTTTCCGGCATTCTTTCATCGGATGCGGATGTGGTTGAGTATCTTGGGAGCGTGGATTCGGAAGACCATCTCACTGACCGTTATGACGAAGTTTTGTTGCCTGAATTCAGGGGAAGTTTGGCGGGCGGAGATTCCCTGCGTTTCATTTGCCTGCATCTTATGGGCTCACACATTGCTTATAACGAACGTTATCCGAAAGACAGGAGTCGGTTTTCGGCATCCGATGTTTTGAAGAAGACTCCTAAAAGAAGTTGGCTTGACGCAGGGAAAGCACAGACCGTGGCGGAATACGATAATTCCATAGCTTACACCGACAGTATCCTCGGGGAGGTTGTAGAAGGTTTATCCCGCTTGCAGGAACCTTCTATTATGGTCTATTTGTCAGACCATGGCGAAAACGTCTATGACGACCGCGATTTTCAAGGAAGAGACCACAAATTCGTCAGAGTGCCTTTCTTCATCTATGCCAACAAGGCATATCGGGAGAATAATCCGGAAGTAATAGAAAAACTTGAAAAAGCCGTAAAGACTCCTTTCTCTACTTCGGACCTTATCCACACTTTAATAACGCTTACAGGGTCGGCTTACCGGCTTTATGACCCCGCCCGAGACATCCTTTCTCCCGAATTCTTACCGCGCACCCGCTACGTCGATGAAGAGCCGTTTCATGACGATACGCGCTGCCGGCAATAAAATATGGGGAAATAGGCAATAAATTTATTATTTTTTGTGGTGTATGGTCGTATAGTTACGTATATTTATAAATACATGTCCGACTTTGTCATTATGGTCGAATAGTGGCGGGACGGAAAATTGGGTTAACTGTAAAATCTAAACTGGAGTTTAAACGACTTCCTGAATTATATACTGAGGAATGATTAATGAGAAAGAAATACTCTTGTTAATGAAGTCGGGCGACAGCCGGGCTTTCCGGATTGTCTTTGACTATTATTATCCGCAGGTTAGGTTTTTGTGCTTGGAATAGTAAAGAATTCATATATTGCCGATGAAATAGCGCAGGGAGTGTTTATAAAGCTTTGGACACGGCGCTACATCGTTGACCCATCCGGGCACTTCAGCGCATATCTTTATCGAATAACGAGGAACGCTCTTGCGGATTACTATAGACAAATGGCAAAGCTTGAATCTATTGATGCTCCAGGCATCGAGAGAGAGGCGAGACAGATAAGTGAGAATCCCGTGGAGGGATATGACCTTTCACATATTGAGAATCTTGTGAGGAGGATTGTGGAGGAAATGCCTCCAAAACGTCGTGAAGTCTTTATTATGAGTCGGCTTGACGGTGTTGGCAATGAAGATATTGCCAACCGGTTGGGACTGTCAAAACGTACGGTTGAGCGACATCTGAATCTGGCTCTTAATACGCTCCGGAATAATCTCGGTGAATTCCTTACCTATATAGTACTGATGATTATTTAGGAGAGCTCCTCAAATTCGCTATTCTTTTTGTAAGGGGTAAGAGTATGGGATTAATTCTTTTTGAGAATATACTCATAAATTGAAAAAAAGTCGTAATCCGGTTGGGTGCGATTCTGGATTATGGCGTATTCTTGATAAACTATCTGACTAATCATGAAAAAAGAAATGACATCAAATCTTAATGAATATTTCCACGACAAGGACGCGGATGCGGTTCCCGAGGTGTCGCGACTTTTCCTTTCCGACAGTATTGATGCTTCCACGGAGTCTGAACTGGAGGCACTTTGGAATAGTGGTGCCAACGTATCTATGGATGGGAAAGACCTTGACACCGCTTTCGAGAAGGTGGGCGTAAGAATTGGAATGTCGGAAAAGGAACCACGGTTACACAATTGGGTGCGTATATTGAGGGATGCCGCCGCGGTTTTGTTTCTACCGATATTGGCGATATCCATATATTTTATGGCAGACCGTCAAAAAACGGAAGGAGATGGCGCTTCCATCGTATGGCATGATGTGTATGCCGATTATGGCGAGCATCTGGAAGTCACGCTTCCTGATTCCAGCAAAGTAATTCTTAATTCAGGTTCGCATATTATATATCCCGACAAGTTCGACAAGGTGAGACAGGTATTTGCCGGAGGAGAGACATATTTCGATGTCGCGAAAGACTCTGAACGACCTTTTATCGTAGAGACCAGCGATATGACAGTTAGAGTTCACGGCACCAGCTTCAACATACGTTCCTATCCTGAAGAGCATACGAGCGAGACGATGCTGCTTTCCGGGTCTATATCGTTGCGCCCCAAGTGCGGTTCGTTCGGAGAAGAGATTTCCATGAAGCCGGGACAGAAAGTTTCTGTCTGTAAAAACGAGATTGTGGTTTCAGAGTTTAGTCTTTCAGATTATAAGGACTGGACAAATCCGGATATGGTGTTCGACAATGAGGCCATGGAGGATATTGTGAAAAAACTTGAGAGAATCTACAATGTCGAAATATATGTCAAGGAGAGGGCGTTGTGCGAAAGACGGTTGTTTGTGGCTTATGCTCCAGGAATGTGTCTTGACGACATGTTGAAAGCTCTTGATGTTGACGGCACTCTTGAAATAAGGAGAGACAGGAACCACGTCGAAATTAAAAGACGACATTAATAATCACAATTAAAATACAATAACATGACTACTCAGTTAAAGAAAGCGACCGGCATAATAATGTCGGTAGTGGCGGTCTTGTTCCTTTGGGTAACCCCTGTGGTTGCCCAGACTGACGGGAGACTTGTCACACTCAATGCCAACAATGAGACTATCGGAAAGGCATTGGAACAACTCACCAGAAACTACGGATACACGTTTGTTATCCCAAGCCGGGACATCGACACACAGCGTTTGGTCCGGATTAATGTAAAAGACAAGAGTATCAATGAAGTGCTCCGTCAGTTGTTTAAAAATCAAGACGTTGCAATAAACGTTGATGGGAAAACGGTGCGTGTCACAAGGATGGAAGCTTCCGAATCCGGTAATAAAGACAAAAAGAAAGGGCGCAAGCGTGTCATAAGCGGGAAGGTCACGGAAAGGGACGGCGAACCTATGATCGGAGTCACTGTTCGGCTGAAGGACGGAAAGGGCGGCACGGCTACAGACTTAGACGGTAATTATTCGATTGAGGTAGAATCGCAGAATCCCACGTTGTTGTTTTCCTTTGTCGGCTATAGCCCGGTGAGTAAAAATGTTGGAAACGATGACACGGTGAACGTGGTGATGCTCGAAGATATCACTAAACTAAATGAGGTTGTAGTTGTAGGCTACAGCACTCAGAAAAAGAAAGATATTACGGGATCGGTGTCAACTGTAGATGCAAATGAGATTGAAAATTTGCCTGTCAATGATTTTGGAAGTGCATTGGCTGGAAGGGCGCCTGGTGTGCAGGTGATTTCTGCCAACGGTAAGCCTAACGAGGGATTCTCGATGAGAGTGAGGGGTGCGACATCGATCAATGCAGGCAATGAACCTCTTTATGTGGTTGACGGAGTCCCGACCACCGACACAAAGACAATCAGTCCCTCCGAAATTGAATCTATTACAGTGTTGAAAGATGCTTCATCTGCCGCCATCTATGGCAATGCGGGTGCGAACGGTGTGGTGCTTATTACAACGAAGCAAGGAAAGAAAGGGAAAGCACAGGTCACACTTAACGCTTATGGGGGCTGGTCTTCTCTCACAAAGAAATATAAGGTGCTTGATGCGGGGCAGCACCGCCAGTTGCTGAGCGACCTTGGTTATCCGGATTATGACAGAAGCGTTTATAATGCAGACATTGACTGGCAGGACGAGATATTCCGCACCGGTACTATGCAGAATTATCAGCTTTCAATCTCAGGAGGCACGGACAAGACTCTCTATTATGTGTCGGGGGGATTTGTCAGGAACACCGGCATAGTGAAGGGCAGCGAGTTTCAACGTCTTAACTTTAAACTGAATCTTGACCAAGAGGTATTCAAATGGTTTCGCATAGGCTCTCATCTTGCTTATAGCAAGATTGACGACGTGGATGTAGGAGACGGCAACTCGGAATCGGTGATTCTGAAATCGGTCACTTGTCCTTCTGTCGTACCGAAATATAATGAAGACGGCTCTTTTCCGACTCTTCCTTTCTTGTCAAGCCTTGAGAATCCTTTGAGCGACATAGAGGGCGATACCCATAGCTGGATGCAGCATAAGCTTCTCGGCAATGTTTATGGAGAGATATACTTCACCGACTGGTTGAAGTTCAAGGCGAGTGTCGCAATCGACATGAATTATTCTCGTTATAAGGAATTTCTTGACCCGTTCAAGTCGAATTACGGACGTAATCAGCAAGGAAGGGCTACCTACAATACTGCCATGAACTATAAATGGCAGAACGAGGAATTGCTTATGTTTGACAAGACAATAGGCGACAGCAAGATTGGAGCGATGGCAGGGTTCGTATCCTCCCATTGGCAAGGGGAAGGCTCCGGATCTTCGATAAGGGGATTTTCCGATATTAAGATACCGACCTTGAACGCAGGTACAATTCTCGACAAACCTTATGAAACATACGAAGCCAGCAGTAATCTCTCATGGCTTGGAAGAGTGACTTACGATTATGATTCACGTTATCTCGCCACCGTAAATTTCCGTGCCGACGGAAGTTCTAAATTCTCTCGCAATAACCGGTGGGGATATTTCCCGTCATTTTCTCTTGGATGGAGAATCTCTTCCGAGAAATTCATGGAGAGGGTAGAATGGATAAACGACCTTAAGTTGAGAATAGGTTGGGGCCAGGTTGGCAATGACCAGGTGGGATGCTATAGTTCATACGGCATCTATGGTCTTGGAGCGAACTATAACATCGACGATGTCATTCTCAATGGATATTATCAGAGCCAGCTTGGGAATGATAAACTTAAATGGGAACGAACGTCGCAAACCGACATAGGTATAGATTTTTCAGTGTTCAACGGCAGAATAAATTTCACATTCGATGCGTATTATAAGAAAACGTCAGATCTTCTGCTTATGGTCAATCTGCCGCAATCAACAGGTTTTGATTCCGGAATGCAGAATGTAGGAAATGTGGTGAACAAAGGTCTTGAATTTCAAGTGACGACACGAAATCTTACAGGTCCGGTCAACTGGACTACCGACCTAAACCTTTCCATGAACAGGAATAAAGTTACCAACATGGCGGGGAGCCCGGAGATATTCACGGGGTGGCTCGACAAGAAAATATCGGGGACGGCGTCTATCGTGATGGAAGGGCAACCATTGGGAACTTTTTACGGTTACAAAGCTGCCGGTGTAAACCCTGACAACGGACGTATGATGTATGAGAAAGCTAACGGAATGCTCGTATATGAAGAAGACCTTAGTGCCGATGAAGACAGAATGATAATAGGATGTGCGCAGCCTAAACTTCTTTATGGCATGAACAATTCTTTCTCTTGGAAGGCTTTCAAATTGTCGTTTTTCTTCCAGGGTTCTTATGGTAATGATGTGTTCAATGCCACAAGGATGTTCACGGAAGGTATGTTCGATGCAAGGAACCAGTCGGACAGGGTATTGATGAGATGGCAGAATCCCGGTGATTATACGACTGTCCCGAAAGCCGAAAAAGATAAATATTCTCCTATTTCGTCAAGATTCATCGAAGATGGTTCTTATCTGAAACTCAAGAATGTGAAATTTTCATACACGCTTCCTTCCGCTATTATGCGCAAGGCTCTTATGGAGCGAGTGACATTCTATTTTTCGGCCGACAATCTCCTTACCTGGACCAAATACAAAGGCTATGACCCGGAGGTGAATATCGGAGGGGGATCAAGCACCGTAATGGGTATCGACCAAGGGTCGTATCCGCATTGCAGGACATACACATTCGGAGCTACCGTGGTATTTTAAAAGGATTTTAGTTTAGAGTTTAAAGACCTGGAATCGGGATTGCCGTAGTTTAATACGGCAATCTGATAAGAACCATATCCCTTTTTACTTTTAATGACATAACAATCTATAACCGGAAAAATGAAAGCTATTTATAAAATAATGATGGGCATGGCGTTCGTTGGCTCTTTTATGGGCTCATGTAGCGATTTTCTTGACGAGGTGCCCAAAAACGATCTTACAGAGGCAAATGCCTTTACAACGTACAGGGATGCCGAGGCCCTGATTAACGCATGTTACGACGGCATACAGCAGAGTCATGACGAATATTACACATGGTATAACACCATCTTGTCCGACTGCTATGCCGACAATGCCTACCCCGGAGGCGACGATGTGGATATCATCAATGTGGGGCTCAACAATGTTACGCCCCGCAATGCAGTGGTTATGAAAGCCTGGAAACAGCTTTATGGCGGAATCCTGCGGGCTAACGTCGCCCTGCGCAACATCCCGAATATTGACGACGGCAAACTTGAAGAAGAAGCGTTGCCCGGGGTCTCTGTGCGGGAAGAAATGCTTGCCGAAGCAAGAGCCCTCCGCGCATTGCATTATTTCAATCTTGTCCGTTCGTTCGGACCTGTGCCGCTTGTCACCACTACCGGGTCGCTGGCTACAGAAGATGTTCAGCTCCCGCGCTGCAAAACTGTCGAGGAAGTGTATGCCCTGATAAAGGACGACCTTGATTATGCCATTGAAAGGCTTCCGGAACGCAGGGACACCGAGGCTGCCACAAGAGGACTTGCAAGCAAAGGAATGTGCAACGCTTTGTATGCCAGACTATATGCCATTATGGGTGCTCCCCTTGAGGTTGATTGGAAAATGGTGAGGCATTATTGCGATGCAGTGATCGAATCTCCCGTCTATGGGCTTGTTGACCAATATGAGTTCCTTTTTGACGACAGCCACCGCAACAATGTCGAGACTATTCTCGCTGTGCAGTATAAAGTGAATTCCACGGAGTCCAATTATGTGCCGTTGCTGCTTTTGCCGCCATCCATGACAAATGAGACATGGCGCAAGTATCTGATTCCGTCGCAAGACCTTTTAAAGGCGTTTGACGATGCGGGTGATGAGGTTCGCAAGGCTTCCACGGTGGTGTGGGAAGATATCAACAACCTTTGGTTTGACGAATATTATGCGGTAGCCGACAATGGAAAATGGGAGACACGTGAGATTCCGTTCGCTTACAAGATGAGGGGAATCAATCGCGTAGGATGGGACTGCGGAGACTTGATTTACATGATGCGTCTTGCCGATTTCGTCTTGTTGCGTGCGGAGGCTGTGAATGAACTTGAGGGAGCGGCAGCGGCATGTGCCGACCCGTTGCTTCAAAAGATTCGTGAACGTGCCGGTCTGTCGCCGTTCAACACCGAATCAAAGGAGGAAATGAGGGAATTGCTTTTGAAAGAGCGGCGCCTTGAACTTGCATACGAAGGGGAGCGGTTTTTCGATCTTAAACGTCGTGGCAAGGCAATGTCGGTGCTTGGTGACAAGTCTTGGTCGGCTGTGGTGAATGGAACCCGGCAGCAGGTGAAGGGACATTTTTCAGACCATCAGCTTTTGTTCCCTATCCCGCAGGATGAACGCGATAGAAATCCCAATCTCGGACAGAATCCGGGATACAATTGATACACCATAAAATAAGATATTCCGATATGAGAAACTATAATAAATTGATAATCGTGTCTCTTATGGCAGGTATGGCAATATCGTCATGCCAGAACAAGGAAGACATCATATTTGATTACGAAGCGTCAGCACCGGTGATTTCACGGGCAGCGGTTGATGTGGATGCAGCACGCTATGGGGAAGCCGTTGAATATACGGTGGTTGCCAAGGATGCCGAGGCGTTGTCTCACCTTAGAATCGAGATGATGGTGAATGGAGAGACTGTCTATTCAAAAACTGTGTCTGCTGACCGCAGGCGGGAGATGGAGGTGTCGGAATCGGTAAGCATTCCGTTTGGTGCCAACTGTCCTGACGGTAAGGCATCGCTTGAGGTCACGGCAATTAATTGTAACGCTAAAGTTGCGGAAGAGACTATCGAAATCAGTGTCGTGCGTCCGTATTTTCAGAAAATTTATCTTGTGGCTGACGGTGTGGAGACAGAGCTTCTTAATGCTGAAGACCCGCTTAACCCCTATCTGTTCAAAGGCTCTGTAGATATTGCCAACGGCACGGAGGCTCTTTTGTTTAGCGAGACGGGACGTAAGGGATACGCGTGGGGATTCGACGAGGGTACAAACACTTGTAGCCTTGATTCTAAAGAGCCTGTGAAGCTTGAGGATTCCCTTTCCGAAGACGGTAGGGTGCATGAGGTGACATTTGATGCCTTGACTTTCGAGATTCTTCCTTTGAAGAGGGAGATGTCGGTCAACGACGTGGCATTTATGAAATATCGTAGGCATCCGTCGGACGAAGGATTCGTGAACAATACGCTTTGCGCCAAAAACGTGGCACTTGAGGAAGGTGCCGAAGTCCGGTTGTCGCTGATTGACCTTGATGACGTTACGTTCGATCCCGATTATTTCAAGATTTCAGACGGCAGACTCTATTACAACGGGAAATCGGGTAATGTGAATTTATATCTCAACACCCTTTATGGATTCGTATTTGTGGAGTCTGATGAAAATCCTATATGGACCGGTTTGCAATATCCGGATGTACTTGTCTGCAACGGATGGGGACTCGGGCGTCCGGAACTATGGAACTATCAGCCGGATTGGAATTTTGACAACGCTTTGATTCTACGGAAGATTGCTGAATCGGAGGAGGAAACGGTCTATTCCCAGACTGCGGTCGTTAGCAAATGGGCGAATTTCAAATTTTATTCCTCGTGTGACTGGGGCGGAGAGTTCTCATGTCAGGAAATAGAGTTTGATACGTCGGATTTTGTGGCGCATGAAGAAAGCGGAAAACCGGGTAACTATAATATTTATACGGCTCTTGAAGATGGCACGGAATGGAAATCTGCGGTAATAAAGATTGTTTTCAAGGTATCGAAAGCAGGCAATTCTTATAAAATGCAAAGTGAAGTGTTGGCTACAAGTGACCAGGATTAATTAAATTCACCATGAGACAGACAGTAATCAGTGTTGTGTCGTCGCTCCTTATGGGAGCGACGGCCCTCTCTCCCACATCTTTTGCCGCGCGAATAGAGCTTAACGACGGATGGAAATTCAAACAGTCCAAAACATCGGAATGGCATCCGGCCAATGTGCCGGGGTGCGTGCATACCGACCTTATGGCCCTCGGAAAGATCAGCGACCCTTTTTTCGGAGTCAATGAGAAAGAACTGCAATGGGTAGGTGAGAAGGACTGGGAGTATATTAATATATTCAAGGCCACTCCGGAGGTTTTATCGTCGCCTGACATCGACCTTGTGTTTGAAGGCCTTGACACATACGCGGAAGTATATGTCAACGATGTCAAAGCTCTGGATGCCGACAATATGTTCAGGACATGGCGCATCAATGCGCGTCCTTACCTTAAGGAAGGAGACAATGTGATAAGAATATGTTTCCGTTCGGTTTTTAAGGAGGATATGCCCAAGTATCTCGACGCTCCGTTCAAGCTCCAGGCATGGCCGAACAATGACCAATCTGACATTCCGCTTAGCCTATACGCACGTAAGGCAGGATATAATTACGGATGGGATTGGGGACCGAGGCTTATAACCGCCGGAATATGGCGTCCCGTGTATCTTGAAGTGTGGGACGGCGTTCGCATAGATGGCGCGCATGTTGCCACAAGGTCGTTGGAGAAAGGGCATGCTTCTATGGAGGCCGTCTGCGACATTGTCAGCGATTCTGATTGCTTTGCAAGTGTATCGGTGGTTTTCGATGGTGGACGCGCCACGAAAGAAGTGTCGCTCGAGAAAGGAAGCAATCGCGTGCGGATTCCATTCAAGATGAAGAATCCGAAATTATGGTGGACAAACGGACTTGGTGACCATCCTTTATATGACTTCGATATCTCTGTCAGGACAGACGGCAAGGAAGTACTTGACCGGGTTACAACGGGAATACGTACCGTAGAGGTTGTCAGAGATAAGGATAAATATGGCACGTCGATGAAGATTCGTCTTAACGGTAAGGATGTGTTCATGAAAGGTGCGGATTGGATTCCGATGGACAATTTTCCGAACCGTGTGACGAAAACCCGATATGAGCAAATGCTCGGATCGGCAGCCGACGCCAATATGAACATGATCCGCATTTGGGGCGGAGGCATCTATGAGCCCGACATTTTTTATGATATATGCGATCGGAAAGGGATTCTGCTCTGGCATGACATGATGTTCGCTTGTGGAATGTTTCCGGCAGACGACCGTTACCTTCATTCTGTGGCTGAAGAGGTGAAAGACAACGTTAAGCGGCTTCGCAATCATCCGTCGATTGCTCTCTGGTGTGGCAACAACGAGAACGAGATTTCTTATTTCGAATGGGGGTGGCGCGGCAAATACACTCCTGAACAAGACCGGATTTATCAGTCGAATTTAAAAAAGCTTTTTTATGATGTTATTCCTGAGGCAATAAAAGAGTATGACGATACCCGTTACTATCACCCTACTTCGCCTGTTACTGGTTACAATGGGATAGGATATGGTGAAGGTGACGCCCATTTCTGGTGGGTATGGAAAGGCGGATGGATTGAGGAATACCTTAAACCTGAAAACATAGCCAGGTTTATGAGTGAATATGGATTCCAATCGTATCCGGAAATGAAAACGATAGAATCATTTACACGGGAGGAAGACCGTCATATTGATTCGGAGGTGATGCTTTCGCATCAGCGTGCCCGTCATGACCAGACGCGCGACCCCAATTTCGGAAACAATATGATGCGCATGTATATGGAAAAATATTTCAGTGTACCGGAAGAACTGGATGACTTTGTATATGTGAGCCAGATTATGCAAGCCGAGGCTGTCAAGACAGCTATCGAAAGCCACCGTAGGTCGAAGCCCTATTGCATGGGAACTCTCTATTGGCAGATTGATGACTGCTGGCCCGTGGCCTCGTGGAGCTCGATTGATTATTACGGCCGTTGGAAAGCACTCCACTACACTGCGAGGGATGCATACAGGGATGTGATTGTATCGCCTTATGAAAAAGAAGGGAAAGTGGCGTTCAAAGTCGTGTCTGACCGTATGAATCCTGTTTCAGGCGAGCTTCTCGTGACAACCATGACACTTGACGGTAGCAACGTGTATTCACGGAGGGTTCCGTTTTCGGTAGGTGCCAACGGATGTGACGATGTGGCGGTGGTCGAGGAAAAAGAATTGTATGGCGACAAGAATCCTGAAGAGGTGTTCACATTTGCGTCGATATTACAGAATGGAAAAGAAGTTTCGTCGAATATCTGGTATCCCGTATATTCCAACCGTTATTCTTATCTGGAGGCAAATCCGGAAATCAAAGTGATGGCCGGAGAGAATGAAGTTATATTGGTCGCCACTTCTCCGGTTCTTGTCAGAGGACTATATTTCTATCTTGACGTTGATGGGGATGACGCTTTTTTCTCTGACAATTATGTCACTCTTGTGCCCAGGAAGGAGCATACCATTCGCGTGAGGACTTCCCTTTCCCCTGATATATTAAAAAAGAGACTTCGTTTCAAGGCATTAAACAATCTCAAATACTAACCCGATGTGCAGCATGAAGAAACAAAATATGACAATTATTACATTATTGGCAGTGGCGTTCGGCTTCACTTCCTGTGCAAGCGGCGATCCATATCGACCGGTGGAAAAGCCCCCTTTGCCTGAGCATCCTGTCGTGACGACTTATCAACCGTTGTCGCTCACTTCCGGAGGTGCCGGCAGTTATGATGTGAAGGATGGAACGATTTCTATAACGGCGTCAAACCGTAATTCTTCATACGGAGTTTGTTTCCCGCTTACGGCGAGAGGACATTTCATGGCTGAGGCAAAGGCGGATTTGACGCAGAACTCTGGGCTTGCCCTTGTTAGGGTTAAAGACGGAAAACCCGATTTCGATAATTTCACGTCGGTGTCGGTTTGCAGTGAGAATGGCGTTGTCTGTGCGAGGGTGCTCGACCGTCAGAAAGGAAAAAACAATGTTTTGGATAACACGGGAAAGATAGAAAAACGTGATTTCGACATGCGTTATGCGCTGGCTCTCGACGGGAGTCTGTTTTCCATGCCCTTCACCGGAACTACGGGGCGTTTCAGGATAATCCGCAACGACATATCCGGTTTTTTCCATTACTATGTGAGTGTGGCTAAAGAGATTGACGGAAGAAGATGCGAGAACTGGGTGGAGCTTACTCCGTCGAAAGATTGGTGTGGTGACATTGAGGATTGGTTTGTATGTCCGTTTGTAAGGACTACCGGAAACGATGGCGATGTTACCGTAACATTCTCTGATGTCGATATTCACAACTTTTCAAAAGGTGATGAAGTCTGCTCCGAGGGTGGTTTCAGGGTGACGGAAGGAAGCTTTGTATGGGCCGGTTTTCCTGGAGAAGCCACGGTGGTTAGTTTTGATCCTGCCTTTTGCCCTGCTTCAGATGGTGGCCGACAGTTCGTTTTCTGGTGGCACCACAAAAGACCGCTAATTCTCAATGAGTTAGCGGTCTTTTGTTTAACTACGCTCCTCCAAGTCACCACAAAAGTCACCACACCCACGCTAACACGCTGTAATATTGTGTGTTATGCGTGCCATGATAGGCACATATTTATTCTTGTGGTTGCTTAATGCTCTGATAATCAATATATAAATCATATCCATTCAAAATCATTCAGCATCATTCAACCCCACATCACAGTCCCATAGCCCCAAATTTTAACAGACTTTAACCATAATCGGGCGATAAAGTAACTATTCAGCGGACACGCTGAGGAAGTCGCCTTTTAGAAAAGGGCGAGTATG